>CBDVBE010000135.1:0-14640 GCA_965372145.1 uncultured bacterium
CAATCCGCAACCATACAATTTTGGATTTCAACCCTGAACCCTGAACCCTGAACCTGTAAACCAGATAACTAATATGGATAAAAAAATAATAGAATCAGAAGAGTCATTTACTGAAAAGCTCAAAGAAGTGAAGAAAAAAGTTGGGAAAGAACTCCTTACCGACGATGACCTTTTTATCATGATGTGTGAAAAAATTTTACGGACGTATACCTTTGAGGAAAAAGGGTATAAATAAAATGACAGGAGAAACAGTGCAGAGAATCCTAGTGATACTGCCGAATAATCTTGGTGATGTTATTATGGCAACTCCTGTTCTTGAAGGACTGAGAGCCAGGCATCCTGAGGCAGATATCTCTTTTTTCGTTGAGCAGGGATTTGAAGGGGGAGTAGTTGGTAATCCACATGTAAATACTTTAGTCACCTTCCCGCGCAGAATATTACGGGATACTTTTCAAAGTAACGGTTGGCAGGAGGGGTCTCGTAATTTTATTGATGTTATTCAGGAGATGGGTGCGCGTGAATACAGTTGTATAATCAATTTATCCCAACATGCGTATGTGTCAAACCTTGTTTCACTGCTCCCGGCGAAAGAGATCAAAGGATGCCATTTCCTCCGTGAAGGAAACGATGCTTTGTCCGGCGAGTGGTCTGAATATCTTTATGCCATACCGTTTGCCCGTCGCTACAATACTTTGCATGCCGTTGATGTTTACCGGAGAATTGCCGGAGTTACCGAGCACCATGGCGGCTATACAATTGCACTTACTGAACAGGAAAAAGAAGACGCGGGGAATTATCTTCAGTCCCTCGGTGTTGATATAACAGGAGGAAAGATTATAGTCTTTCAACCCGGCGCAGCTTTTTCCGCAAAACAGTGGCCGGTGGAGCATTATGTGGCGCTTGGACGGTTGTTGATTAACGAGGGGTGGCAGGTAATTCTTTCCGGTGCTCCTGCGGAAAAGGAACTTGCCGAAAGTATTCAGCAGCAGATTGGCGGGAAAAGTTTCTCTACTGCGGGAGATACCACTTTCCGTCAGGCTATTGCAAATCTTGACTTCGCACAGGGATGTGTCACCGGCGATACAGCACTCATGCATGCAGCAGCAGGTCTCAATGTAAAAATATACGCGCTGTTTGGAACAACAAATCCTGTTGAGACCGGCCCCTATGGTAGCGGTCATTTTGTTTTCTCCGGAGGATGCAATCAGAGGCCCTGTTTTTGCGATACCTGTAAGTCTATGCTCTGTATGAAATTGATACTTCCTGAGACGGTATTCTCTTGTATCATGAATGATTCCCCGCCTGCCGAGCCGGGGTGTGATATTTACAGGACTTCCGTTCAGAAAAATGGGGATTACAGGATACTGACCACAAGCCGGAGTGCTTATTCTTATAGTAATTCAGCAGGTGCTTTTATTGTACAGAAAGCATTTGAACCTGATTTGCCTGTGCGAGGGTATTCTCAGGAAGAGTTTGATATTTGCCGGGAAGAATCGCAGAAATGCATTGCAATAGTAACCCGGATGGAGGCTCTGCTGCAGGCTTATCTTGAAAGTAAAGAGACTGCATGCATCAGAGATTTTGAGACCTGTAAGAATGAGCTTGCTCAACTTACGGGCATCGGCTGTTTCTGGACTGCAATACTAAATATCCGCCTTAATTGCGTCCCGATGCTGGACCCGGTTACCGGTGTCAGACTCAGTGCGGAAATCTGTTCCAAAACCAGAAAACTGATTGAAGCTGTTTTTTCTCATCACCAGTGACTTCCCCCTATGAAATGCCCTATCTGTGAATCAGAATCCGGTGTCCTCTTTTGCTCTGATAATAAGCGGGATTATTTCCGCTGTAACGTATGCCGGCTGATATTTGTTCCGCAGAAAGATTTCATTTCTCCCGCAGAAGAAAAAGAACGGTATAGTTTTCACAATAATACCCTCGATAATCAGGACTATGTAACATACCTGCGATCTGTTGTTGATGAACTCAGACGTATTCCGGTCACGAATCCTGCAGTGCTTGATTTCGGCAGTGGTAAGCATTCTGTGCTCACCTGCATTTTACAGGAGCAGGGAATTGCATGTACTGCATATGATCCATTGCATGCACTATCACCTTGTCTGCCGGAGCGAAACTTTGATATAGTTATACTCTGCGAAGTCATTGAACATTTACGTGATATTCAGAGGGAAGCTGCGTTAATTAAGAAAGTATTAAAACCGGAAGGATATATCCTGATACGAACGGAGTTGTACCGTGAACAGGAAGACTTTACCAACTGGTGGTACGCTAAGGATTGTACCCATATCAATTTTTTTTCGTTACCTGCAATACAAAACCTAAGTAAGTTACTGGGAAAGAAGATTTTTTATACTAATGAAAAGAATGTTGTTATACTAAAGCATAACAGTATGTCCCACGTCATGCAAGGAAAAGCAATATTCACTTTAGTGAATATTCCATTGACTTCATATAAAAAATAGGTTATACTTATACTATGTGGGAAATTACTTATTCTGACGAAATTGATTCATGGTTAAAAACTCTCGATAATGATGCATTAGAGGCCATATTAAAGGTGTTAATGATACTTTCTGAAATAGGCCCATCACTTGGCAGACCGTATGTTGATTCAATTAAGCAGAGTAAATATAAAAACATGAAAGAACTTCGCATACAAAATAAAAAGAGATTGTTCAGAATTTTATTCATATTTGATATAAAAAGGAATGCTTTATTACTTATTGGTGGGGACAAACGCGGAGATAAAAGATTCTATAAAAGAATGATCCCAATAGCTGATAAAATTTATGAAAGCTATGATGGAATAGGAGTATAATTATGAAAAAGGCAAATCGAAACTTACTTAAAAGATTGGAATCGGGACTACCTAAAGAGCGAGTTGAAAGAGCAAAAAAAGAGGCTGCTCAGGAAATTTTTAGAATACATTTATCTGAGTTACGGAAGAGTAAAAACATTCGCCAGGTTGATGTTGATTCATTTTCTCAATCCAGTTTATCAAAGATAGAATCTCGCAAGGATATTAAAATTTCGACCTTGATTGAATACATCAAAAGTATCGGTATGAGGTTGGAAATAAAAGCATATCCGAAGCACAAAAGAAACAAAAAGGATGAGATTATTTTAGTTAAAACCTGATTTCTGATATTTTTTGTTTACCAACTAATCCCCAAAATGATTTTGAATACTGAAGTAAGACAATCACAACCCAAAAAATGGAGCTGAGGGATGGCTGGGTGACGTGGGCGTACCTCCAACTCAATTTCCCCGTTGCATTGAGAACTCAGGATTATAATGAACCCTGAACCCGTCAACGGTTACGGAAAATATGCCTGTGTATAAGCCACCTTCCCCCGGACATTAGTCACTTCAGCACGAACATACAGACCGCTGACTGGTAAAATATACTGTGCAGCGCTGGAATCTACTGAAGCCAGAATATCTCCATTTTTTCCAATGAAATCGATAGTAATCCCATCCAGCGATTCGACACGGAGAGTACGTTCTTGCTCTATAATACCGGTGATAACAGGGCCTTCAGAGGCATAAAAATTTCCGGATTCAATTGCCGTTAAAATGGCTTCGGCAGTTAAATCAGGAGCCTGAACCATAATCCAACCCAGATTAAAGTCACTCTTGTAGTTATGCGCATCATCTGTTGCTGTGGCGTAAAGCTGCCGGCCCATTGAAAGGACATTATCCCAGAGTGCTACATTATACACCGGGTCATTGTGGCGATAGTTGATTATTTCCATTAATGAAACACCGGTTGCCTGAACAATATCCATTACCGTATGCTCAGAAGTGTGGGGGTGGTTAATCTGGGGAATCGCACCGACGCTCAAAGCCGCGTTGATTATATCCTGGAGTAGATACGGAATGGTACCGGTGAAGTGTTTACCGGCATTTATCGCATTTACATGTTTTATACCATAGGTAAATTCGTCATTGGGTATAGTAAGGAAACTGCTGTCAATAAACTGTTGTGTCGGGGTGACTATATTATGATCTGAAACTGCGACAAAGTCATACCCTGCCGCCCGGTACATTTGGATAACCAAATCTACCGGAAGCGCCCCGTCACTATAGGTGGTATGGCAATGGAGCTGCCCCTTGAACCATCCTTCCGGTTTGAAGATTATCTGCACGGTTTCCGTTTCGGAAAAAGGGCCGTTCGTACCGTCTTTATAGGCAGTAACACTATAGGTATACGTTTGCCACAAGGCCGGATTACTGTCGGTATAGAACGTATCGGTAACCGGTGACTGGGTTAACAGGGTGAGTTTCTGATCAGCTTCCGCCCGGTATATGTTATATCCCGAAATAGATGGTATAGCAATTTTCTCCCACGAAAGGTTAACAACATGGGAATGCATGTCATAGAAAGCCGTTAATCCGGAAACCGTAGGTATACCATCATATTCCAGGTACATAGTATCTGAGAGCGTATCATTTATACCGGTATGAATAGTGAGAGTGGTATCAAAAGGGAGATAGTTCGGCAGAGTAGACTGGAAGCGTACCTGATAGGTGCCCCGTGAAAAATGAGTTGCACTAAAGGTGCCGATGGTATCTTCAGGTACCAGATAGCGATTTGTACCGGGCAGTAAACCGATAATACATTGGTTGTCGGTATGGTAACGATGCTTAACAATACAGTGTAATGATCCTGGTGGTTGAAGGGTATCCGCTAACGTATCACAACCTGTTGACCCATTGGTAATTTTTATGCCGGCTCTGAAAGAAAGCTCACCGTCTTTCTCGCCAAACGCATTATATTCACTATCACACAATGCATTAAAAGTATAGCGTCCGTTCGAGTCGGTATAGATAGAATCAACATGGATTTCAGCGTTTGGCAGGGCGATGTCATGAACATTGATAAAACGTACTAAAGCATAAGCGGCAACTGTTGTATCGGATTTGTACAGGAAGCCTGTTGTTTTTAAAGTAGTACCGGTATTTACTTCCGGAGTTTGCGGATTATATGCGCAGGTAAAAAAGAAGAGAATAGACAGAATAAGGAAAAGAGTGAACATGGTTTTATTTACTCGAATACGGCCTGATTTTATTACATTTCGTGGTATTAAGCGACCATCCTTTTCGTTGCGGATTATCCTTACTTTTAACATACACCAGTCGTGTTACCCAGTTCATCCTGATAAATTCAAGTTCTGCGATGCCGATATCCATATCACTGAGGATACCCAGGCTGATTCTTTTGGCATATTTGGGGAGTTCAAGTTTTATACCGCCGGTGTGAAGGTAGACGGTCATTTTATTCGTTCTGTTTTTTCTGTTATAATAAATAGAACCCATAATTTTCCCCGGAACAACAAGCTTCGCACCGCCTGTTTTGGGAATTTCATATGCTCCCGGTTCAAAGTCAATAATAAAGTTGCACAGATTTTTTTTGAACCGGTTCTTTTTCTTCTTATATAAAACGATGCTTTTAATGTTATGGATTAAGCTTTTTTCAAGTTCTCCTATGTTATGAAGCGATGTCGCATTTTTTTTCAGTGCCATGATCGTATTTTTATTTAAAAGCAGCTGATAGCCCCGGGGGAGTCGTTTGTCCTGATAGAAGCATCTGTGCAGGGCAATAAAGAAGGGTATCTCTTTGATGCATATCTCATCGATATATAACTTTATGATATCATACACCCCTCTTCTTTCGACCTGGTCCAGCCCGATAACCCTGGTGTATTTCGATTGTGCATTAAGCGGAAGATAGAAACCCAGTATAACGCAGATGAATATTCCTGTATACCGGCGGGGTAGTGCTTTTACTATTCTATTCATAGTGCTATTTTTAGGATATTCCTTTTGTCAACTTGTACTATGGGTGTATACTCTATCAGGGTCCGATAAATAATAAAATACCATTAATAATTTTAAACACAAATAAAAATGCCGGAAATACATTCATATTTCCGGCGCTATTTTAAGAGGTATCTAAATCGTCTGTTTTATTACTCATTTAATCCTGTGATGAAAGACGGGATGAACAGAGCGTTTTTAGATGACCTTCGGGGTAGAGTCTGAGATACGTTATATAATCCCTTCGCGCCCAGGCATGTTGATTGAGCTTTTCATAACAGTCAGCCCGTTCGAAGAGTGCGTTGCCGAGGTAGCCGCTTTTAGGATACTCTTTCAGAAGTTTTGAATACCATTTGATAGCCATGTGATAGTCTTTAATGTCAAGGCGCATGATATTCGCCAGGGTGTATACTGATTTCTCAACAACGTCACTTGTTTTAAAAAGATCAATGTGATATTGATAGGTACCCACCGCTTTTGCATATTTACCGTTGATATATTGTATTTCACCCAGTTTTGCATATGCTGATTCGATCCAGGTACCGTCAGGATAGTGTTTGATGTAAGTGAGTATGTCCTTCTCCGCACCCTCATAGTCCTGCAGGCAGTTAGCTTTTACCGTGATAATCTCCCACAGTACATTGCTTTTCTCAACGTCAACAGCCGGTTCTTCATACCGTCCGGTCAATACTTTAACGGTATTTTCAAAGTTACCCATTCCCTTGTAGCAAGCTGATATTTTACTCATAATACGTATTTTTTCAGTAATGCTGATCTCAGGCAGTTCTTTTAGTGAATCGAGAATAACAAGCGCTTTTTGATATTCGCCGACAGTCATCTGCATAAGTGCTTCAACAAACGCAGGGTTCAGGATAAAGCCGAAGTCCTTTGTTGACGGTGTTGATTGAACATGCTGCGACGGTTTCTTCGGTGTATGCATGCGAGTCCTGATTCGCTTAGCAGGTTTTCTATATGCAACCGATTTTACAGCTTCAGCGGCGTCTATTTCAGGATGTAATTGAGCAGTGATAAATGCTGAGTTGAGTTTTTTGAGTGAGATAGCATCTTCCCAGATTTTATAATCCTCAAGCGTCAGTTTCAGGTCATAGGTTCCTGCCGGGTAGGCGATAGCTAATGGTGTTCTGCCGATAAATTTGTCACCGATGAATATCTTTGCGCCTTCAGGTATGGATGTGATATCCAGAAGGCCGGTCGGTATACTCTCCTCGGTACTCATTTCACACGCAAATCTGAGTAATGATAAAGTATGGATATTCATCTGCTCGTCTGACGCAGATTCCGGAGTATTCAATGTCTTGTTTTCCACTGATATTGTCTGGCCTGATTGAATCAGCTCACGTGTCTTGGGATTTTTCTGCCCTGAGATTGCTACTTTACCCTTTATGACAGTAAGGTTGGTAGTTTTCTGTGACGGTGAAACCGTGACACTGAAAATGGTACCGATTACTGAGCAGGAAGCATCCGCGGTTTTAACGGTGAATGGCTGACTCCGTTTACGTTTGCTTACTGAAGCAAGAATACTGCCGCTGTGCAGGTAAAAATCAATGCCCCGGGTATCAGCCTTATGTACGGTCAGTTTTGTTTTCTCAGAAAGAATAAAACTGCTGCCTTCGTCGATTCGGACAATACACGTGGCATTCTCTGCTGTTTCAAAGACTTGCCCCTTAAATAAATAAGGTGGCTGTTGGCTTTTGAATAGTGCTCTCCCTGTAAAGGCACTTTTATGTGTTTTATAGGTGACTTCACCTTTAATACCGAGGATCCGGGAATAGGCAAGGGGTTTTGGAGTCGAGCGGTAAGCAACATAAAAGGAGCCGAATCCCATCATAAGAACCAGGCACGCTGCAGCAGCAAGTGCCAGTATCCTTTGAGGAAAAACAGGGGCCAGTCGGACTGAAAAGGGCAGCAGCATTTCTCTCTTCTGAGATGGCGCTTTCTCCATTTCGTCCATGCGGGCAAAGAGTGTATTCTCCAGCACCTGCCACTCATGTTGAGCCTTTGTCTCTTTAGGCACAGTACTCAATAGAGAACGCAAGTTCTGAATTTCCGGTAGTTTTTCCTGATTAAATAATTTATCCATGATCTATATCCAGATAATTACGTAAATGCCATGCTAATTCTTTTCGTCCGTGAAAAAGTCTTGATTTTATTGTTCCTATCGGTTTTTTGAGTGCTTTTGAGATTTCCTGCAGGGAAAATCCCTCCATTTCAAACATTGTTACAACCAGGCGTTTCTCAATACTCAGTTTATTAAGTCCGATATAAATCTGTTCAGTTAACTCCTTGTTTTCGCTCTCTTCGTACGGATTGCTTTTCGTGGTGTCGTGACGATTTTCAATAAAATCAGGATTCTGTATTATATTTAATTGTCGTTTTCGATATTTTTTCCTCAATTGATCGATACATACTTTAGTAGTAATTCTGTAGATCCATGTATCAAGTGAGGACAATCCCTTAAAACCTTCTAAACTCTTGTATATTTTTATAAAAACTTGCTGTAAAATATCGTCCTTATCGAACTTTGGCCCTAATGTATGGGAGATAACAAAAAAAACCGTGTCACGATATTTCTTAAACAGCATTCGCTGACACTGTTTATCACCCTTACGGCAACCCGCCACAAGCTGTTCATTATCCAAATGATCGTGTTTTTTCCCCTCGTGGCTGCGTTTTACCATATAGTCGTTTTTTTGCCGGGAAAGGTTCATGGTATCTATAGTCATATACATTGAACCAAATGTTGTTAGAAATCAATGACTTAACTTAATTCTTTTTATTAAAAGTTTCAATATATTTCTTTAAAAGAGCGAATTCAACGAGGCCGAGATTGGTAAATTGAATACCAGTATGTAACAGGGATTCTCGCGGTTGCTGATAGATAACTGCAGCATTAGCCCGTATAGGAATTGTACTTCCGGGCAATACAAAGGTAACACGTAATGGTTGACTGATCTGGAACCTGTTTTGTGAAATGAGTTTCATGCCGTTAATACTGATATCCACTATTGAACAGGTCTCCTGTGACGTAATCTTTTTTGGACTGGAGAATACCTCGACCGTGACATAGGTAAGCGGTACCCGGATATTGAGACGTCGTTCTGTAAATTGTTGAATCATACTTAGGAAATATAGTTTCTGGCTTTTTTTTTGCCTGATTTAAGTGATATTATCTGAAAAAGATCACACATTTTTTGTCCACATAGCTCTAAAATGATATGCATGATATACTAATAGAAAAAATAATAAAATCTGCGGTATAAGAGTGGGTATTAAAGTACCGTAAACATATCTGTTGAAAATCAGTTATATTTCTTTTGTAATCGAAATGTAAATATTATCAAGGAATATACTCCACGTATGCTCCGGGAACGATCATATACCCGCATTACTCTTGCGCTTGATATAGTACGTAAGCTTGACACGGGGCCATATACAGGCTACCACGAGCTGAATAGTATTAAGCATCAGATAAATTTATACGATGTCATTTCTCTTGAGTCGGCGGAACAGATGCGCATCACGTGTAACAATCCGGCTGTGCCGGTTGATGAACGCAATCTTTGCCGGCAGGTGGTCGATACGGTACGGAAACAATATGATATACAGGAAAATGTACACATTACTATCGAAAAAAATATACCGGTACAGGGAGGGCTTGCCGGGGGAAGTGCCAATGCCGCGACCGTGTTGTCTCTGCTGAACAAGTACTGGCAGCTCAATCTCAACAAAGAGCAGCTGAGCGCCATCGGAAAGAAAGTAGGGATGGACGTTCCTTTTTACTTCACCGGCGGCACCGCGTTCGATACGGAAACAACCGGTGCACTTGAGTCTATTCCGACGCTCTGCAGCTTTGATTTTATCCTGGCTACGCCTGGTTTCGGAGTCTCTACACAACAGGCCTACAGCACTATCGATTATACCCGCATAGCACAGGATAGGGATAAAACACTACAGGTAAGGAAAGCATTAGCCTCCGGTGACCATGATACGGTTATCACGTTAATACATAATGATTTCGAGAAAAGTGTCTTCAAACACTATCCACAACTTAAACAGCTCAAGGAAGAATTGATTAACGCCGGATGCCTCAATGCGGTGATGAGCGGTTCCGGATCTACGATTATTGGTATTGCAGAAGACAGGGAACATGCTGAAGAGATACAGGATAGGATTTCAACTTCGTGTATTATAACGTCAACGTTGTAGTTACATTTAGATCAAAAATGAAATTAAAAAAACATGGGTATGCAGTTGACTCCAGTACCTACTATATATTGTGTTTTCCATATTATATTTCTCCCGTCATTCCCGCATGTTTTTAGCGGGAATCCAGTGTTTTTGGACAAATAGAGGCATGGATTCCCGACAGAAACATTCGGGAATGACGTTTCCGGACAAGCACTAAATAGTGTGGTTACTGGAGTCAACTGCATACCCATGTAAAAAAATTTACCTCATTTACTACGACGAAGTCACACAGGATTTCATTTACATAAAATAACTATGTACTGTTTATTTGAATTTCTATAGACAAATCAGCTTTTATAATTTACTATATAAGTAAAGCAGTGTCCTTTATCCGTGTAAATGGTTAGCGAGGAGATGTGGTACATGGCTGATGAGCCGAATAAGAAGGAAATCAAAAAGCGTCTTGAAGATTTCACCTGGTATTCGAAACAGGAATTGTATGAATATTTCCTGGGTATGTATCGCGTCAGCAAGGAGGAGGTTGATAAGGAGATTGATCACGCGTTAAAGTCTTTCAAACTGCGTAAAGGCAAGCCGATTGATCCCAAAGAATTATGGCAGAAAGTAGGCGGTGCCATAGAACAACGCCTGAGCAGGCGAAATGAGCCAACTGCCGTGTTTCGGATAAATAAAAACATAATAGAAGAATTTAAAAAGAAGAACGAAAAGTAGTATTTCCCGCCCGAAAGTATCCCGCTTATTTCTTATCCTTATTTTCCTTATTTTCCTTATTTTCCCTATTTTCTCTGTCCCGCATAAGAGAATAGGGTGAATAGTGCGAGGAATATGGAGAATAGAATGGTGAATGATAATACGGATTGGCCCCGGTATTCCTGATAATGCTGAACTGTACGGCAAAATTCTCATTTGGCTGCCACGTCAGATGAGCATCAAAGGGCATGTTTTTAAAATAATCGAGGGATTGGATATTCTCGGCGTTCAGATTGAATTCGGATGAATAGGTCGAATGGATCGGCAGACTGAAATTCAGGTTAAGAGTAACCGGTTTACTGAATTGATAGGCCATCATGGTGGTATAGAGACTCTGGGACTTCAGTCCCGAATATTGTGATGATGAAGACATCCCGAAAGAGACCATGTGATTCATACTGAATTTTGACGGGTCAAAGAAGGTTTTTCCTTCCTCTTTTTTATTTTCATCGTAGGCATCAACTGTCTGGCCGATAGCCAGGCTGATCATACAAACCAGGATTATCCCGACCAATAGATATTTTACTTTCATAATAACCCTACTTTTAGTGTATAGGTTATAAAAATTACCTCATATATAATATACTACAATATTTAAGTTTTTTATTCAAAATTACGTAAAAATCTATTCCTTTATTGCATTTAAATGGAAGTTTCTGTTTTTAATTTAATGATGCTTTAACCGCATCAGCCACCATTTCCACACCTTCCGCAATCCGATCTTCCGGAGTATGGGAAAAAGCCAGCCTGAAGCAGTTGTTCTTTACCCCGAGAGGATCGAATGCGCTGCCTACGACAAATGCAGCACCCTTCTCCAGACTTTTTTTAAACACATCAGTTGAATCAATGTTTTCGGGGAGGGTAATCCAGACATAAAAGCCGCCTTTCGGCCTGGTCCAGGAGATACCTTCCTGGGGCATGTGTTCCTCCAGGGCACCCAGCATAATCTCAGCACGGCGTTTGTAAATGGGACGGAGTTCTGCCACATAGGGCAGTAATTTATCTTCGGCCAGAAATGCCCGGGCAAGTACCTGGGTAAAGGTTGCAGTACAGGAATCCATTGATTGTTTTGCCAGAGCGCATTTTTCAATGATCTCCTTTGATGCAAGAATATATCCCAGACGCATACCCGGTCCCATGATCTTTGAAAAAGAACCTACGTAACAGATGGGGACTTCAGGACCTGCCGTTAATTTCATCGATCTGGTGAGCGGTTTGTCTGCTTCATCAAAGTAAAGCTCACAGTAGGGATCGTCTTCAAGAAGCGCGACCTGGTGTTGCTTAATCAATGCAACAACTGCATCTTTTCGTTCCTGACTGTAAATGATACCCGCAGGATTGTGAAAGTAGGGACATAAATAGACCAGTTTCGGCCTGGTAGTATCATCCTCAAGGGCTGTCCTGAGACTATCTACTGCAATGCCGTCATTATCAACAGGGATACCAACCATATTTGCACCATTGGATTTAAAGGCTGCAACAGCACCGATAAAGCTGGGATATTCTGTGATAACAGTGTCACCGGGATCAATGAATATTTTGGTGATTATGCTGATAGCCTGCATTGCACCGGTTGTAATCATCAACTCATTATCATCAACAGGCAGTCCCCGCGAGCGCAGATATTCCTTCAGCACTTCGAGTAACGGCGGATACCCCGGTGTGGGGCCATACTGAAAAGCCATCTGCTTCTCGTTGATCGATAGATTCCTCCACAGCTCCTCAACAATTTCACAGGGGAACAATTTATTATTAGGCATACCACCTGCAAATGAGATAATAGAGGGGTCTGCTGCGAGTCTCATAAGCTCACGTATTATTGAAGACCGCATGTTCTGGGCACTGGTTGAAAATGATACCATAATTCTTTTCCCTTTTTATATTTAATTATATATGGATAGGATATTAAAATATACATTTTGCTGGAGACTCTTTTTCATTATTGGACATTATAATACTCTTAAAAAATTCTTAAGATCGGTGGGCAACAATGATATAGTTTTTGTTAATGCTATTCACGTTGAGCGAACCATAGAGAATCAAGTCCAATTCACTTTTATACAATTATCCAATTTATTGGATGTATATGAAACCATTGCTTTTAACAATTTTATTTTCCAGTGTTATTGTTAATGCAGAAATCCATTTTGCGGTCACCCGTTATTTAACTAAAGAGTCGGTAAAGACAATTTCTGATTCTACTAATGAATTCTTTGTTCCATTTCAAGATGAGATTCTTGCTGAAATAGAGGTGTCGGATTTCAATTGGAAACGTCTCGCAGGTAAGGATGAGGGGCGGGTGTCGAGGGCATTCAGAGTAAACTTATTGAAAGATGATGATCCCCTTGATTCTCTTCCTTATTCAATATGGGACCTGTGTATGAATCAAAATAAGGCGAAAGCATGAAAAAGAAAACAGTCACACGTGCGTTTTCCCCGCGACATTCCGATTACAAAAAACTGCTGATGGAAATAAAGGATCAGGTCGAATCCGCTCGCTATCATGCTTTTCGGGCTGCGTCGAATGCGCAGGTGGGACTCTACTGGTCGATTGGTCAGAGCATAGTTGCTTTGCAGGAAAAGCATGACTGGGGCGATGCCGTCGTGGAGACCCTCTCCCATGACCTTTCGAAGTGGTATCCAGATTCCTTCAGCTTTTCGCCCCGCAATCTCTGGCTCATGCGGCAGATGTATACCGATTATAGAAAACTAACCGTAAAACTGAAGCAGCCTGTTTCAGAATTGGAAAAACTGAAGCAACTTGCTTCAGAAATTCCCTGGTGGCACAATGTGGTCATCATGCAGAAAGTCCGTACAATAGAAGAAAGACGCTATTACCTTGAAGCAGCTCGCCAAATGGGCTGGAGTAGAAACGTACTGCTGAACCAGATAAAAGGGGATGCCTACCTGCGCCAAAGCAGGCCAAAGCAACACAATTTCCCCAAAGCCCTTCCCATTCATCTCGCTGAACAGGCCGACAAGGCCATTAAAGATGTTTATATGCTGGATTTCCTCGGTATTTTGCATCCTGTGCTGGAGAGAGAGCTTGAGAGCCGGATGATAGCTTGTATGCGGGATGTACTGCTTGAGTTTGGCAACGGTTTTTCGTTCATTGGAAGTCAGTATGTACTCTCGACAAAAACCAAAGACTATCGTATTGACCTGCTGTTCTACCAGCGCAAACTGCAATGTCTTGTGGCTGTGGACCTGAAGGCTGGCGCATTCGAGCCGGAGTTCGCCGGAAAGATGAATTTCTACCTGAACCTGCTTGATGATACCGTAAAGGAACCGTACGAAAACCCATCCGTTGGAATTATCCTTTGCGCGGAAAAAGACAAGTTTGATGTTGAATATGCACTCAGAGGGATTGCCAAACCGGTTGGGGTCGCAGAATATCATTTGACGAGAGTCCTGCCGAAAATGCTCAAAGGCGCTCTGCCCAGTCCAACACAAATCAAACGTAAACTTGCAAGGGAATTCAGAAAAAAATGACCCAATGTAAAAAACTCATAGAAGTATCAATGCCGGTAAAAAAAATCAGGCACAAAAAATCAAAAGAAAAAAAGAAAGATAAAGACAAAAGACTGTAGCAGGTAAATTGCAGATTTCAGAGCAGGAGAATTCTTCCATGTCCGGTTTAACCTTTTCAGTACTTGATCTAAACAACGCCGAGGAGATCATTGCCTATGAAAGAGCTTTATTCAGAGCATTTCAAGGGACTGAGATTTTAACATTAGATGAAATCTGGGACTATGATAAAAGTAAAAGACGATTAAAAACTAAAATACCTTATCAAAGCCAGGAAGTATATATCACGAAACT
>CBDVBE010000136.1:0-14515 GCA_965372145.1 uncultured bacterium
GCCCCTGCTACTATTTTATAATTATTGTGCATCTTTAATAATTTCAACCAGCTCAGGCAGATCAATGCCCAGTTCCTTAAGCCGTTCTATCTTTGGAACTCCATCCTTTGTCCATCCGCGGCGTTCATAAGCAGCATCAACAACCCTGTTATATTGATCATAACGGAACTCACGTATATGTTTCAGTTTTTCCTCAACGCTCTTTCCTTCGGTGTCAACCCCGGCATCCTCTTTCAGTTGTTTGTCATATCTTTCTGTTCTTGATTCATATTCTTCAGCAGTAACAGGTCCTATTGCACGCAATGGCGGAATGTCATCTTTCCGGGTTCCATGCCCAAGCATATAACACATAATTCTTTGAAAATTATGTACTCTTGCAGACTGATCAAGCATTTTTTCCTCATCCAGTGCTATTCCTGTCATACCTTCAAAAAACTTCCAGTAATTTTCAACATGTTCGGGGATTTTCGCTGCGACCGGAGGTGGATACTTTTTATTATCCGCCGGACAAATATCATTCCATGGAAGCTTACAGAGTCCATGAAGCCCGAACCATGTCCGGAACAGCGGGAAATAATAGAGTGCTTCCGCTTTATTTTCAAAGGTTGGTATCTGGTTATTAACCATATCCATAAATATCAACCATGCTTCATCATGCTGCGGGCCCTTAACTGCAAGAGAATATCCTGCCTGCTGTGCGAGTGATTCTTTACTGACATACTCTGAAAATTCCAGACCTTTCACTTCCATGCCTATATCCTGAAGAAAATCCGGGTCTGCGCCATATTCTTTTACCCATTTATTTTTCAACCATCTGACTCCCTGTCCAACGTCTACACCGAATCCTTCACCACGCGCCATCTCATGCAGGCATTCAAGGGCTTCATTTACCGCTCCAAACTTTAACTCTTTTCCGCCTGTATGTTCTTTTGTAATAACCCCGGCCTCATAAGCTTCCATAACAAATGCCATACAGGTAGCAAAAGAAATTGTGTCAATACCATAGGTATCACAGTAAAAATTGTATTCTGCTATAAAATCAAGATCAAAACAGCCCATATTTGACCCGCCGGCAGCGGTCTCATATTCCGGTCCCTCTACACAGACCTTTTCTCCTTTGTATGGGCCGGTTTTTAGTTCAAAGTTGTCAATAACTTTAGCACATGACATTGAACAGCCATACCAGCACCCGTCATTTACCTCCTGCGTAAAATAGTGCTTTCTCATTTCATCACAGTAAATCTTTGGTGAGTCCGGATGCTGACCATATTTGTAATTTTTAACAGGTAAAAGATCATATTTATCCATTACATCAACAATATTTGCCGTGCCAACCTTACGCATTCTACACTGTTGATCGTCAAGGGTTGCCATTTCAGCGTTAACCTTCATACCGTGATCGCGGATCAACTCCGGATTTACCGGGCGATTCCTGTCATCAACAATTTCAATAGCGCCGGTCGGGCATACATAGGCACACGATGTGCAGCCGATACAGTGCGGATCCACCTCATTAAACGGCATGGTAAGATGCCTTTTTATACCGCGTCCGGCAAAATCCAGAATTTTCTGCAGCACAAACTCATTACACGCATTCACACAATGACCACACAGAATACATGCCTCGGGATTTTCATCAGTCAATTCGCTTTTAAACCTTTGCGAATCAGTAGCGCCGCAAAGCTTAGCAATATTTTGAATCACCGGGACATTAGGCCATCTGCCCAGATACATTTCGGCAAGAAGTTTGCGATGCTTCTTTACACGTTCGGAATGAGTTGCAACTTTTATTTCGTCGCGAACAGGATAGTTACATGCGGTAACCAGTTTCTTCTTGCCTTTGACTTCAATCTCACACACACAGAGTCTGCATGTTCCATTTGGCGTAAGGTCTTTGTGATAACAGAGTGTTGGAATTTCAATCCCGGCCTCTTTAATTGCCTTAAGAAGAAATGAATCCTTTATAACAGCAACATTCTTATCATTGATTGTAATTTCTATTTTATTTGTAGCCATTATTTCACCTCCACTGCGTCAAATTTGCAGACCTCAAAACAGATACCGCATTGAATACACTTTTCACTGTCAATGACATGTACTTCTTTTTCCTTTCCGGTAATTGCATCGGAAGGACATTTTTTTGCGCACAGCGTACACCCTGTACAGTTCTGCTCATCTATGGAATACGTAGTAAGTGCTTTACAAACTCCAGCGCCGCATTTTTTATCCCTGATATGCTCTTCGTATTCCTCCCTGAAGTATTGTATGGTACTCAGCACCGGGTTTGGTGCAGAACTCCCCAATTGACAAAGACTTGTATCCTTCAGCGTTTCAGATATTTCCTCAAGAAATTCGATATCACCATCCCTGCCTTCACCGCCGCAGATACGCGTTAAAGTAGTATTCAACGCAAAGAGTCCTTCTCTGCACGGTGTACATTTACCACAAGACTCATCCATCAGAAAATTGACAAAGTATCGAGCCATATCGACCATACAGGTCTTATCATCCATGACAATCATGCCGCCTGATCCCATCATGGAACCAGCTTCTGTAAGGGAGTCAAAGTCCACTTTCAGATCAAGCATATGTGCGGGAATACAACCGCCTGACGGCCCGCCGGTTTGGATCGCTTTGAACTTACGCCCCTTCGGTATACCGCCGCCAATATATTCAACAATTTCACGAAGAGTGGTTCCCATCGGCACTTCAATAAGGCCGGTATTATTTATATCACCACTCAATGAGAAGGCTTTTGTACCGGACGAGCCTTCCCATGGGTTTTCGCTGACATCACCGGTGCCAATGGAAGCAAACCACTTGGCACCTTTTTCCATGATGACAGGTATATTTGCCCATGTCTCAACATTGTTCAGGATAGTTGGTTTTTCACGATACCCGTATTCGACATTATGAACATATTTTGCCCTCGGCTCGCCAGCCTTACCGGACATCGATGCCATCAGCGCGGTTGATTCCCCGCAGACAAAAGCACCGGCGCCATGATGAATATGAATATCGAAATCAAATCCTGTTCCTAAAATATTCTCTCCCAGTAAACCACATTGGTACGCTTGTGCAAGCGCTTTTTCCAACCGGGCTGTTGCTCTCGGATATTCTTTTCGAACATATACATATCCATCCCGCGCGCCGGATGCATATGCACCGATTAACATTCCTTCAATAACCGAATGCGGATCGCTTTCCATAATGTAAGCGTCCATGAAAGCGCCCGGATCGCCTTCATCAGCGTTACAGACAACGTAAATCACTTCCTTTCGCTCCTGCGCAGCTTTGCGTCCGGATTTCCATTTAACACCGGCCGGGAACCCGCCGCCACCACGACCTCTGATCCCCGATGCAATCACTTCCTTAATGACCTCCTCAGGCTTCATCTTTTCTGCCACCGCTTTAAACGATTGGTACCCGTTTCGTGCGATGTAATGATTAATATCTTCCGGATCGATTACCCCTTTGTTTCGTAAAGCGATCAATTGCTGTTTATTATAAAAAGGAATATCATCCATTTTACTGATGGTTGTCCCGGTTTCAGGATCCTTATAGAGAAGTTCTTCAACAGGTTTTCCCCCAAGAAGATGGCTTTCAACAATTTTTTCAACATCACTCTCTTTCAGGTTTTGATAATGTATACCTTCCGGCTGGATAACCGCAATTGGACCGGCAGCACAGAATCCCATACACCCTGTTCCAACAACGAGATAATCCTTATCCATATTTTTCGCTTTTATAACTTTGTTAAAAGTACTTTTTATTTGTGTTCCTTTGGCAGAGGCACAGCCAGTGCTGGTACAAACCATGATCATGCCTTTATACCGGCCAAAATCTTCAAGAGTCTTTTCCGCAATCTTTTCCAGATCATCTTTAGAAATCGGCTGATATATTTTTTCAGTAAATTCCTCTTTGGGTTCAACTCTTTCTTCTTTTCTCTTAGAGAAATCTTTCAGAATTTTCTCAACATCTTTGGCTTTAACATTGCCGTAGATTTCTTCATTAATTTTTACCACCGGAGCGATACTACATGCCCCCAGACATCGAACTGCTTCAAGGCTGAATTTATTATCTTTTGTTTTTTGTCCGACCTCTATATCTAAAACCCGTTCAAAGGAATCAACAATTTTATCCGCTCCCTTCACATGACAGGCGGTTCCCATACAAACCTGAATTGTATTTTCTCCTTTTTCCTCAAGGCTGAAAGCTTTATAAAAAGTAGCAATATGATAAATATATGCCTTGGGGGTTCCAGTATACTTGCATAGCTCATCTATTGCTGTTTTTGAAATATGGCGAAAACGATCCTGAATATCCTGCATCATTTCAATTACATATTCGGGGTCTGAGTTCCATTTTTTAATAATCGATCTAATTTCATCAATTTCATTCTGGGATTTTTGAATAGAAATAGATCTTGGAGTAACAAGCTTCGCCACCTTATTTTCCTGAATTTTCCAGTGGGGAGTAATTTCCCTGTTTTTTATAACCAGTGCTTTTATCTTTTTATTTCGAAACACTGTACCGATACCGCCTCTTCCAGCCTGTTTAACCCTTGCAACACCTCTTCTCCAATCCCAGAATGAAAAATTCAGAACTCCCATCCTCACGTGTTCTGCGCCTCTGCCTGCTGAGACAACAGCGATATTTTTCATGTCAAGCTCATCATCAGCATACATGTCAGTAAGCTCCTCTGCAACCAGATGGGTATCAACACTTTCGAGGGGGGCTTTTTCTATTGTTATTCTCTTAGATACCGCATCAATGAAAATTATTACATCTTCAGAGGCCTTCCCAACAATTGTTAACGCATCAAAACCGGTAAACTTTAAAAACGGTCCAAAATATCCACCTACATTTGAATCAATAACAATGTTTGTAAGCGATGAAATTGAAGTAACCAGAGTCTTTCCAGAACCTGGAAACGAAGTTGTCCCGCCAAGCGGCCCCGAGGAAAAACAGATTGGGTTTTCAGGACTATCCCATTTTGTTTCTTTGCTTATCTCCTGAAACATAAGCCAGAGATCAAACCCTTTACCACCAACCCATAAGTCTTTCATCTGCCGGGTAACCGGGTGTATGCTAATTTCATTGTTATCAAGGTTGATCCTCAGTGTTCGATCGGCATACCCCTTATCCAATTCAACAGGCTCAAAGGTGAATTCCCCCACTTTTTCATGGGCTGCAAGCATTTTACTAATGCGATCACTAGACATTGTTCGTATCTCCTTAAAAAACCTTTATAATTATTAGTTCATTACGTTACATATTACATAAGCGTTCACAGAACGCTTTGTTTCATGTTTTTCCTAATTCCCAATTCCCAATTTCCTAATTCCCAATTCCCAATTTCTAATTTCCAATTTCTAATTTCTAATTTCTACACAAAAAGTGTATAACTCAAGTTGGAAGTGAACTTCCTATCTTTCGTTTATAATTTCCAATTTCTGCTTTTTCCATAAATTTATTAAACCGCCGAACATGCTTCCGTGCCAAATCTCTGGCTGTTACCGGATCTCCAAGTATAACAGCATCCGCAATCCCGCACAAATCCAGATAATTCGCCTTCATTACCTTTTCCCCTTTTTCCAGAAACTGATTGTAATAACGATTAATGTTATCATGCACTGTCTTAAGAACTGATTCATATATCCGGTTTCCTGCAATCTTTGCCAGGGCCATATGAAATTCATTATCATTGTCAATAAACTGATCCCAGTACTGTACCCCTTCTTTAGTATATACCTCTGCTTTTTTAAGCAATTCCTTCAATGCAGCGATATCTCTCTTTTTTGCATATTTTGTTGCAAGGCCCGTAACAATACCTTCAACCCCCTCACGAAACTCAGCCAGTTCCTGTAACGAAACCTTCTGAGAACGTATCAGGAGGTACAGGCTTTCACTCACCTGATGCATTGTCACTGTTTTTACTATGGCGCCACCGTTTACTCCGGTTTTTATTTCAAGTAATCCCTTCTGCTCCAGAACACGCAAAGCTTCACGAAGCGTTCCTCTACTGGTCTGAAACATCTCCTTTAACTTTCTCTCGGCAGGAAGCCTGTCGCCAGGTTTGAGTTTACCATCCAGAATGGCCTCCTGAATCTGCTCAATAACATCTTCAAAGACCCGATTCTGCTTAACCTGTTTAAACATCTGCGCCTTCTTTTAGAATGGTTTAACCATTACCGCATTTAATATAATACAGGAATGTACACTTATGCAGAAATTTTTTACATTTTCAGTCAACCCTTTTAACCACTATCTAATCCGGGGAATGAATATCTCGTACTCTGATAATTTCTCAGGTATACTACTATAAAAAACAACGGATAACGGGATTTAGTAATGTGTGATTATTGCATGCTACTAATTATAACCTACATTGAGCGATTATCAGTATGGAATTTATTTTCCCCTTGTCATAGTACTCTTCTTCTTTTTCAGGCCTTCGATCTCTTCTTTAACTTTTTTTAACTTCACATCAATTGCATCAACATGTATATGCAGCTTCTGAACTGCCAATCGTTCTTTTCTTAATTTAATCCCTGTGGCCCGTGCACGCATCTTATAATCTTCCACAGCTTTCATCATTTCGCCTTTATTTTTAAACTGCTGTGCATAGGACTTCTTAACACCTGTTGTATCAAGTAAAGATGCTTTAGCGGTCGTATCTTTTTGAGTATCCTTCACCAATGCCTTTGCCGTCTGAATTATTTTCGTTACGCGAGGTTCAATTGCTTGTGATGTAAATCGTTTTGACGTATCAACAAGCGCTGAGACTACAACGGCAACCCCGCGGTTAAGGGAATCACCATCAGAAATTTCCATGGCGAAGATATTATCACCGCCTTTCATCAGGGATGTTATACCGGTAATACTATCGACCTGAGTTATTAATTTTGCTGAAGAAGTATCACTTGCCAGAAGTTTCTCATTGAGAAACAATTTGTATTTCCCTTTACAGGCGAGGTAGATTGTTCCATCACGAGGGATACCGTTGAGAAACATATTCCTCCATAAAAAGATCCTCTGGTTGCCGGTATTTCCCCAGACGACCTTGGGACTACCTACCGCAAATGAAGGCGTCTCTTTACGTGAAACATATCGCACCTGCTGCCACCCTTCGCCATAAGGATCTGCCGCATTCCAATACCGGACACTATCAGCATGTACAATCCAGTCGCCATCAGTCTCAAATAATTTCGTCGTATAAAAACTCTTACCATAGGTCTCCGGGCTCAGCCGAGCAAGCCGTTCTAATATTTTATTACTCCATTTCGTCCCGGAGAGATCTTCATTTTTCATAATCTCAAGAGCATCCTCATAGGCAAAGAGTGCTTTATCCTGCAGTTCAAAGACCAGATCTTCGAACTGGAACACAAGGTCTTCACGCTCGTCCTCATCCAGATTCCTTGGTAAATCATCAATACCGGCAAGTATCTCTTCACCTAATTTATCATAACCGTTTGGAATAAGGTAGGTTATCTGGCCAAATTTATTAATACAGTCATTCTCTGCTTTCTCTGACAATGCATATTCCTTTAATTCTTTATACGCCTCCAGATAATATTCACGTACCATTATTTTTAAGGGTTCTATTGTTTCAAGCAACTGTTTTTTATACTGGTAGAGATACAGCGGTTGTTTCCTTATTTCATCTGGAATCGGGGCCTTAGACATGGCTGCGACCGCTTCCACCATGAACTGACCGGTACTGGTATAATTCTCGATGAGTCTCACTTTCGCCGAATCAACCCATTTCTGCTGTTTCTGATCAAGCGAATCAAGCCCTTTTGCTAACTCCACAACTTTTAGATAGGGCTCAAATGATCGCTTCAGCAGCTTTGCAGAAGCAAGATTAATCTCTTTTTTTGTAACGGCTAATTTTATCGGATCCAATCGTCTAAGTTTCTGATCTCCCCATGACCGTCCATACTCTTCATACATTTCTCCAATATGAAACGCCGCTTCAAACATACGTTCACTTTTATATTTAACAACACGCTGATATGCTTTAATCGCCTTTGTTAATTCATTCGTCTTTCTTTTTTGCCTTTCACTAATTTCTTCAGGTGAAACATTGAAACTGACTAACGAGAATCCTTCGTGTTTTATTTGTGCCAGTGAAAAAGCCGCTTCAGCAGCGTAGTAGTTATTACTTCTCTTTTTATCCTCTATCAGTCTTCGGTTCTGAGCTTCTGACTGCTCAAATGCCATTACAGCATTCCCACGATCATTGTCTTCAAAGTAGCATTTTCCAATCATGTAATACGCTTCAACTGATTTTGGCCTTTTGGGATATCGTGAGATAAAATTCTTATATACCTTTTTTGCTTTTTCATACATTTTTGATTTATAATAAAAATCTGCAGAACGTACCATCATCAGTTCGACATCTTTTTCTTCGGGGAACATCTGCGAATATCGTTCGTTTGCATCTGCCATTTTGTCTAGTTTGCCCAGTTTCTCATAGCAAAATCCTACATTAAAAAGCGCATCTTTAGCCTTTGGGGACGTGGGATAATCACTGACAATCAGCTCATACATTTCAGACGCATTCTGAAAATTCTCAACCTTTTCATAATTTGTTGCAGCGTTAAAAAGAGCATCAGGAGCAAGTTTCGAGCCGGGATAATTTTTATATAGTTGGTAATACATCTGACAGGACTTGAGCCACTCTTCCTTTTTCTCAAACGCTTCAGCCGAGTTGAACAGCGTCACATCTCCATATTTACTCCCCGGGTATTTTTTATCAATATTTGCATATTCAACAGCAGCTTTATCAAACGCTCCGGCGTCGAAAAGTTGTTTCGCATAGAGAAATTTTGACTGTAAAAGAAGTTTCTTGGCTCCTTCCCGCTGCATTTCATCGGGTGATTCCTGCCAGACTTTTTCAAAACCACCGGCAGCCTTTATCCAGTTTTCTTCACCAAAGTAACATTTAGAAATAAGAAATCCTGCATCATAGAATCTCGGGGTATCTTTTCCCCGTTTGGTAATTATTTTATATGTTTCAATAGCATTGGTAAACATTTTACGGTTGAAATAAACCGACCCCATGCTCGTTACCACATCAGAAAGTGATTTACCTTCCGGAAACAGGTTTAAATAATTCTTCGCCGCTTCAATAACTTTTACAGCCGCAGCCTCCATCTTGCCCGAAGCTGCTGCTGAATCTGATGGGAGAAGAGATTGGGCAATGGCGACCGCATTAAGCGCTGCCTGTTCACGTCTCTCCGGTTCTGCTTTTTCAATTTGACTGAACTTCAAATAGGCCTTATAGGCTTTCTTCTTCCTGTTCAATTTTGTATCGAGGATAACCGCAAGATTCCACAATGCTTCAGATGCTTTCGGATTACCAGGATATGCTGAGATAAGACGGCTATAATTATCTACTGCCCGCTGATATAATGCAGTGGGACCTTCCTTCTCTGCCTGCCGGTATAATGCATCAGCGACATACAAACCGATAGATATAGTCATTGAGTCAACGGCTACGACCCGGGCTGGATCGCTTTTTACCACTTCTGCATGCCAGGCAGTACCTTTTGCATAACGCTTGAAGAAATCTTCCCGTTCAATCATCGCCTGTGCATGGTTATTATTACTTTCCATTATTTTGATCATATTGATTGATGCATCAGGTGCCACACTGCTTAACGCATACTCATCAACAAGGCGTCGGTATACTCTCATCGCAGCGACATAATCAAGGTCTTCTTCACGCAGTTCACCGATGCGTTTAAACACTTTAGCCGCATAATCAATATTGCCGACCAATATAAGAAACTTAATTGCGCCATCCATATCATCCTGCTCATCAAAGCTAATAGCGATATAATCAATTGCTTCATCACGCATGAGCGGGTTTAAGATCTGCTTAGCTTCAATTTGAGCTACGTCAAAATCAAGATCCACCTCTTCAACCAGATACTTGAATACCGAAATAGCATCAGTATATTGATCCTGCATATAGTAGCACCACCCAAGGTGATATATCGCGTGTACAAATTGAGGATGATCGCGATAGTAAAGCACTCGCCGGTATGCCTCTTCTGCTAATTTATACCCTTTGCCTCCTTCTGCTTTAGGATTTGCAAAGTAATAACTGCCGATATTCATATTTGATTCAACATAAAATTCACTTTCCGGATAGGTTTCGAAGAGACGGATGAACTCATCAGCAGCCTCTCTCTCCTGCCCTAATTTCTTTAGAGCAAGTGCTTTATAAAACAGTGCATTATCTGCGAGCCAGTCTTTGGGGTAGAAAGTTATTATCTGATCATATATCTTGATCGTTTTACTCAAATCATATTCAGGGAACTCGATCTTCGCCGAATCTCCTCCCTCTTCCATTTGTTTTTCATACTCTTCCAGCCGTTTGGTAAAATCCTCACTCGCTTCATCATAAAAGAGTTCTGCAAGACGGAAAAGTACCTGCGGATTATAACTGCTATTCGGGCTCGCATCCAGCAGCATCTCAATATGATCAATCAAACGAATACGGTCGTCACTGATTGATTTCATTAATTTATCACTATCAATAGCCGTAAATAATGATACAAAATCAGCAGTCTTAACTTCCTCCGGTTTTTTTACTTCAACCTGTTTTTGTACCGTTGTATCAGGCTCTGCTTGTGAAAGGGCAGTATCCATACTTGCTGAATCCTGAGTAGTAGAATCATGTTTTTGTTTAGCCCGTTGTGCAATCTCCTTCTGAAGTTTAGCGAGTTGTTCCTTTTTCTCCTGGTAGCGCATAAATGCCCAATCGACATACTTCGCCTGCATCTCCCTGCCATAGCGGTCTGCTTCACTGCCTGACTCTAAATAGAAATCTTTTAATTCTTCATATTCCTTCTTTTTATCAGCCAGGACAACAGTAAAACTGTCAAGTCTGGTCTGTGTTTCCTCTTTCTCTTTCCGCATTAATGAATCTTTCGGGGCTGCGGTATCTTTCTCCATTTCCTCTTCCATTGCGGCGATCTCTTTTAATTCTTCCAAATCCTTAGCCACTACCCGTACTGTATCTTCAATGCTTGACACCTCTTTTCTCAGCAAAGCAATATACCGCTGTTGTGCGAGTCCCTCGACCTCAACATCATCACTTGAAATAGCACCAATTTCATAGAGTACCCCGCGGCACTTCCGTCTTAAATTCTGCAGCTGTTTGATATTTTTCTGTGCATCCTTAACCAGTGCATCATCCTTTCGCTCGAGCCCAAGATACTCAATGTTTCTCCATGAACGAATCATGTCATATACACGAACCACTTCTTCACTGATCTCAAAGGAGAGCCGAGCATTAATATTCTGTTTATGCACCAGCCTTTTTATACGCGCTGCTTTTACTTTTTCTCCAAGGGCCGTATATATTCGGTCCATAATAGACGCCATTTCAAAGAACGATTCCACTTTACGTCCTTTTCCCATAAACGGCCGGACAATGTCGCGTGCTTTCTGGTACTCCTTTTTGGCAAGATAAATTCGAGCCATCTTTACCTGCGCATGGGTGAAGCGACTACTCCCCTTACGAATATTTTTATAGTATTGTACAGCAGTAGTATACTTTTCACGGGTAAAATAGATATCCCCAATAATGGTATTTACACTAGTAATTAATTCATCATCCAGCGCATTCTGCCGTATATATTCTAAAATCAACAGTGACTTGTCATGCTTCTTCAATTGAACAAATGACAATGCAGCGAGAAATTGTGCCTGAAAATGCCTTGACGAAATCCGCGGAATTTTCAAGAGCAGGTTACCAGCCTCACCATAGCGCTCAAGATGGAAATAGAGTTTACCTGCCACATAATGGACAGAATTATAGAGCGGATGAATTTTATATTGCTTTTCAAATAGTGGCAATATTGTATCTGCAAGCGCACCTTCCCTGTTATCATACGCATATTGCAGGACACGAAAATAGGCGGGTGCAACTTTGGTACTTTTCGGAAAACGATTAATCACATACCAATAGGTCTTGAGTGCACTTTCTTTCATCCTCAATTTCCGATAGCACTCGGCAACCATGAATGAGATAAAGTCAGTGCGTCCATCAGGCAGATTCAAATTGAGTAAATGTTCAAGGATTTCAACTGCCTGCCGAAAATCGCCTTTTTTATAAAACTCTAATGCCTGCTTGAAGTCTCCGGGAGTGGTTATTTCGGAAATCTCTAAGGCAATAATCTCCTCTGTTAACGCATCCTCAAGCATCCATTCAACAGAATCACTATACTGTTCCGCACCGATACCAATACAGCACCCCCACAATAGTAACAAAAATAACTGTGCTCTTATTTGCAGCATCGAAACCCCGTATACTGTGATTCTGCGGTAAGACTACTTTCCGAGGAAAGACCACAATGGGCTTTATTACCATATTTAAATGACCCGCCGACAATCACGGGTGAACCATTCTGTTTATCTGCTACCCATTCCCACACATTACCGAGCATATCATAGGTACCGAACTTCTCCTTGCACTCGTCAAACTGTCCGGATTTATAGATTTTCTCCCCTTCGACAGGACACCGGCCTGCTTCATAATGTATGCCATAGGGATATCTTCCAAGCGTAGCGCCTTGCACTTTCTTCTGCACTCTCCCGCTGCAGGTGTACCGCCATTCTTCTGCGGTGCAAAGACGTTTACCTTCATCGTAACAGTACATTTTTGCCCGTATCCAGGACACTTTCACCAACGGCACTTTCCCCTTCTTGTTCGGCCACTCATATTTGTCAATACAGAACGAACGTCCCTGTTCACGCGGCACAAAAGTCATACCTTTCGGGCATATCCCTCTGATAAGTACCTCCTGTGACATTCCGGCTATCCCGCCACCGGGATCAGCGATCTTAAGCAGGGCATTATATTTTCCCGGCCTACGATAGATATTTGTCACAATGGGCTCTTTTCGTTCCAGATCAGTAGTGCCATCGCCATCGAAATCCCATGTAAAGGTTAGTGCCGAGATGTGACTTTCCTGGTCAAGAGTACCCGATGCATTAAATGTCACCACCGCATCGATATCAGCTCTATCCGGAGTAAAGGTAAAGTGGGGTGATGGCGGCAGGTCGATGAGATAGATAAATGTTTCCGTTTTACCTCGATACCCGGAAGCGTCAACAACAAATGTTTTAATCGTATCGGAACGCATGAGCGTTATCGGCTCGGTGAAAATCGGTGATTCGATGGTCGGCACCTTACCATGCCGTTCGTAATAAATCTGTGACCGATCATCATAGGTATGCAGAGATAAGGAGAGTATTCGATTAAAAATCCGTTTTGTGCTTGAAGGAATATTGGGTATAGCCCGGGGCTTGAAAATGTCAAGAACAGAAATAGATCCCTGATTCCCGGCAACATCTTCTGCGAAGAATGCAAGCTTTGCTTCATTTGTACGGGAAATGCTGATACGATCACGTCTCGTGGTAAATTTATTTCCTGCGATCTGAGTGGTAGTACTGAAGAATGGGCTGGTTCCATCAATTGTATAGTATATCGATGCATTCTCACTGCATTCAAAAAAGACTGATACCGAATCTGCCACTCCTTTTTTCACCGAAATATTTACCTGTGGTGGTGTCCAATCGATAAGGTATTGCATCCGGCGTATCGGGCTTTTAAATCCCGCAGGTGACAAGGAATAATACTCCATGGCAAAGGTGCCTTCATTTTCGAATACAATAGAATCTTTAAAGAGGTGAAACATAGTATCCGGAAGCAGACGCCAATAAATATCAGTAGCCATGCTTTTAGTGAAGGTGACCGATACACGGGTCCGGTATACACCTCCCTCCGGTTTTATTGAAACGACCGGTTTCTGAAGATCATCCATTAATACTATTTCGCTTCGGTTCCCTGCATTATCAATCGCAAAATAGCGGAGCACCTGTCCTGATTTCATGGGTATCTTCTGCTTATAGACCGGTGAAGAGACAGTGGGAGCCTTATTACCGACCTCATAATATATCTGTGCTTGTTCCCGGGTCCGGAGTATGACATAAAAAACATCTTCACCGGCACGTCCCTCGATACGAGCTTTTACTTTGGGTGGTGAAAAGTCAAGAGTGCATTCCAGACGTCCTTCTTCACTTTTATTATTTGCCTCATCGACACCAATAAAACAAATTGTGGTTACCCCCTGTTTCGATATTCGTATACCATCCTGATACACCAAAGCATTATCATCAGGCGGTGAGCCATCAAGTGTATACAGTATCTTTGCCGGCTCCGAAGTAGTAAATGTCAACGTAAATGGTTTTGTATAAATACTGGAAACATGAGAAGGCCTGACCACCGGTGGTATCTTATCATATTTATATTCCCAGATGAAGCGCGGTGACATATTCCCGGCTTTATCCCGTGCGAGCGCTTTAATATAGGCCCTTCCTTTATGGGGGAATTCGACCGGTTTGGTGTATACATAACTATTCTCAAATGATGTAGCCTCATCAAGAGCATATCGGATCTCGGCTTTTTCTTTAGTTGACAACTTAACAATAT
>CBDVBE010000137.1:0-14513 GCA_965372145.1 uncultured bacterium
AATTATGTCTTAATTAAAGTCAAATACTTTTTAAATGGCCGAAGGTCATGTATTAGATAAATATTGTTACCTTCGCTTATCGAACAGCTCAAAGGTGTTCCTTCAATTTTTTTTGTGTCGATTCTTTTTCCATCTAGCGAAATTTTTTCAATGGAATTAAGTAAACAGATAATCAGGTTGTTATCGTTTGTTAATGGAGGTGTAATAACGTTGCAAGGGTAAGTGACTTCCCATAATTTTTTTGATCCGTTTTGATAATTTCTCGCAGCTAAAACATATTGATACCGATTGGGAGCTTTTGGGGTTGGTTCTTGAATTAATCCAGAAATAAAAAAATCCTCAAAGGGTACTATGAGTTTGGGTGAGGAATAGGTGCCGGGATATCCAGGTATAATCCAACGAGTTTTCTTTTCTAAAAGTGTAGTCGCAGTATGTTTAAACAAATATCCATCACAAAAATATATTGAACTTTCATTATCCACTAAAACAGGGGACTGTCTAAATATTCTACGCTCACTGACAACTTTACCGTCATTTAAATTTATTACTAGTATGGAATTAGAAGTAGTCAGAAGACCATTGGAATCATTAAGAAGAATTAAATCGTGTATCTCCTTTTCAGACATTCTACCTTTAAAGGGAATTTTTCTTTCCAGAGTACCGGTAATATTTATAGCTTCATTCAACATTGAACTAAGTTGATAGTTCGCATACCTCTTTTTATAACTACTTGGCATTTGAAACTGCTCCTTTTTTCTTTCTTGTATACTAGTATCAGAAGGTTTGTTGCCAGCATGCGCTGGTACAATATAGATCGCAAATTGAGTTCCCAATAACAGGGATAGAAAGATACTTTTAATTATTCTTAAAAAACTGCTATTCATGTACGGCATAATTGTCAGTTGCATTTGTTTCGTTTTTAACCCATGTTGAAATAAAACCAAGCTCATTTGCGGTTATATCTGTTATGGGTGTACTTACTGGACCAGATGGCGTATTGGTTGTTGTATGTGTGGATAGACCCAACATGTGTCTCATAATTACTATTGAATCTTCATCTGTTCCAATCTCAAAACTGTTACCACTGATATTTGAGTTAAATGCATCTCCACTTGATGGGTCGTCCTGTCTTACTGTTATTGTAAAATGTTTGTCAGACGAATCGTCTGATAAATTTTCCAAGTTATAATGAGGAACAAAATAAAGGTACATTTTTTTTAATTTGGTAGCTGTGGCACAGGCTATCCAGAATCTTTTATTCAATAAATTATTAATATCGAATTGGAAATCCCGTAAAAAATCTAATTTATCATCGTTACTTGCCCACTGTGAACTACTTGAGCCGGTATGATTCTTAAAATTCCATAAGATATTTATTCTCAAAACAAGTATACCATCAAAGTCTGTTTGATTAGTAACAAGTTCCACATATTCCTTGTTGGTTGTTTCATCCTGTCCTAATTGATATAGAAATAGGTCAAATAAACCATTTGTGCCATTTGGTATATCGGTATCATCATGAGCAGAATCATAATAATTCCAAACATCATTTGGGAGATAGTATTCAAAATTTTGATTGGCACCATTTTGAAGGCCGTTATGGTTAATCTGGAAAATGGTATTACCTGTTTTTGCCTGCACCTCCGCATTGTTATTTAACCAATAACAAAAATACCAGAAATGGCGAATACGGAGGGCCCTGTTTACCTGCATCATAGTGTATTCATCAGAAGAATAGGGCATGCCTTCGTAATATTGTTCAAATTTAGGGAGAACTGGTGACCAATCATTATCCTCTGATATAGATTCCAAATATTCATCGTCAAGGCCACAAGCATGGCCTAATTCATGGGCCATTGTATACCAATAATAATCGTATCCATCTTCAGACTGGCTCCATATAGAAGTATTCTCTTGATAAGTATCTTTCGCGAAATCCGCTTCATCCAAACCCATGCTCGACCGGTAATTGGGATCTGTAGGATCATGTATATTAACAGTACAGTGAGGTGAAGGAATTAAAGGATTATCTTCAAAGAAATATTTGACAAATACTTTCATATTTTTATTGTTTGGATCAGTCCGAGGGACAATAGAATATTCCTTTTTCTCCCATCGCTCTTTACATGCCGACATACCAATTTTTCTGAAATTATTTAAATCTGGATTTTCAGCAACGGAACCATTTCCAATTTTTAATTCACACGACCAATAGGGTAATACTATTGAGCATTCATCATTACTTTCGTCCAAACAATTCGTAAAAAAGTGAAGGTCGTAATGGCCCGCGGCAGACACTAGCGGTTCTCTCTGTTTTTCTGAAATGTGTATCTCTGAATAATTTTTTATTGCCGCCCGAATTCCAATAATATCTCCGTTATATATCCTTTTATAATCGACATCATAAAATACTCCTTTAAGTGCAACAATCCGCAAGTCTGGACCTGTAATACTACCTGGTAAATAGTTTCTTTCAGTCTGCCCCTGCGTGAAATAAGGTCTATCTGAGTCCGCATTATTAATAGCCATTTTAATTGAAAAAATCGTAAATCGATACTCATTTTTCCATTCAACAGGTTGGAAATTGTTCGCACTTTGCTCCTCGACCAGAACAATATCGTCAAAACAAAAAATGATGGGTTCACTACTACTTGTGGTATTGACAATATTTTTTTTGAAAATATCTTCATTAGTTCCCTGTTTGCATTGCCAGTTTCGTGAATCCCATTTTACCGGTAAATCGTAGTAATGGTGCTTTCTAGTAAGAGGAAGTTGAGAAAAATTGACGGGAGCATTTGCCTGCTGATCTGTCGGAAGAGTATTTCGCTCTTCTGATAAACTATTCTCCAATTCCGAGTTAGAAATAATTACAGGATCGGAACTGTCATTTTCGGTATAAAGATATAACTGCTCAGTAGTCTCAAAAGTAAAATGAATATCATCCTCGCGCGGGCTGTTAGTTATTCCTTCAACAACAACTTTATACACACCATTTTCATAGAAGGTTTTGCTGGTTAGGCTAATATTGCCCTCTTTCAATGTATTTATAATTAAACCATCATTTAAACGTGCAGGCAGAAACTCTTTTTTAATTTTATCAAAATATTCAAACTTCAGGTGATACGAAGCGGTAAAGAATTCCTTAGCAGGTATATATTCAAATTTAAAATTTTTGTCACTCCAGAAGGGACACTCATCATCAGTATGGACCGATGAGGTTCTATCCGGGCATGTTATTGTGGGTACTTCATTTTTATCGAAAAAAAGGATTTCTACGCGTCTGTCTTCCTGTGACCGATAAGAAATACCAGGTCGTTTGTCTTTGGGAAAAGATTCACCGCAGGCAACATAGGGTTTATTCGGATCGACAAACTGTAATTTTACACGAAGCTGGTCAAAATTTTTCTTTGCATCTTTCCCACTGCATGTTGTTGATATCAAATCATGTTCATACAGATCATATACCGCTTCCCACATCTCTTTGGGCCATTCATGTTTTGAATCTTTATCTACTTTTTCAACCAGAGCGGGATCAAGAGAATTGCCGGCAGGTTTATGAGTATAGTTATTATTGTAACTATCGATGAAATTATCCATTGCTTTTTTCGTTTTATCTCCCCAGGCATTATCAACCTTTCCCGGATCGCAATCCCAGGAATTCATCAGGCTATAATATTGCATGATCTGCTGATAGTCTTCAACGCGCTGTTTGTTTGCACAAATTTCAGCCCAGTCACCCCGTTTCCCCTGAATCAGATAAAGCACATTTTGTGCCCTCATTCCTGAAAGTTCAAAATTGTAAGGGGCATCTCCTGAACGATCTGCATGCCCACAAACAAGGATCCTTTTATCAGGAGAATCCTGGAATTGTCTGAAAACAAGTGATAATGCACGCACACCGCTTACTTTCAACTGTTCATCTGACGCACCACCGCCATCATGTGAAGAAATTCCTTCTGGATTTTCCGGCATAAGGACAGCACTATTAAGATGAAATAGTACATCCTCCATTTCAAGGATATAACAGGTTGAGCGTAAAAGAGTACAATCGATGGTTTTATCTGTCGGTAGCTCCATATACTCGCAGACTTTATGCGCAATTACTTCTTTTTCAATTGTTCCTGCCATGTGTATCTTTAACCTGTTAATTGGAAAACTTAATTTTTAATTTTCCCGGTGAAATGTTTTCAATCTTTGCTTTCCCCTGGTCATCAAGAGTACCTTCCCGAATCTCACCATTAGGTAGATGTGCTTTGTACTTTTTATTTCCGATAGCATTGCCTTCATCATCCTTTAACGTGATTTCACTGTAATCTGTATAGAGTAACAATCCCGATTGTTCAACAAGGCCGCCTATAAAAACCTTATAATAAAAGAATGGCTGTGAATATCTTGTATTTTTAGACTTTTGCCCACAGATACCAAGTAATTTTTCATCAACTTCCAAAGTGAAATCTTCTTCGACTTTATCACTATTAACCTGTGATTCAACAGTAGCAAGGAGGTGATCCGTATAATTCGCGTCTTTGATAAAGACCTGCAGCTCCGCTTTCGTACCGTTTTCAATCCCGACCGTTTCAACTTTCATCTTTACGGTTTCACCGACTTCAGCTTTTTCTTTGTCCCACTGCGCATTCACAATTCCGAACAGGGAAATCTCGTAATCGCCTTCAGGGATTCCCTGTCTTTTAATTTGTCCGCCAAGGAAACCGGCGCGGGTTTTACCATCAGGCCCTTTAATGGTGTAGCGGTATCCACTAATAGGCAATTTTCCCTTGTCGTTAAACTGCACATTAAGGAAGTGGTTGTCAATCTCTGTAGTTTGCGGTTCAAGTTGGGCCAGTGCTGCTGAGGTTATAGCACCTTTGGTTGCACTGCCGGAGCCTCCGGCACCACCACCTCCTCCGCCGCCACCTCCTCCTCCGGCGCTGATCTCACCAATCATGACGGTCGGGCAGCCGAGGACAATAGAATCGGGCGGGCCGACACATACTGCCATATCACCCATGCGCGCAGCAGGCGTACCGCCGATAAGCACACCGGTACTACCGAGGGTAATAGGACCACCAACATGGGGGATGGGTGGGACTCCGGGAGTTATCATAGGGCAGACATGCATATCACCAAGTCGTGAGGCAGGCATTCCGCCGATAAGTACTGTTGGCATACCAACTACAATTGATCCGCCATGGGCAGTCATGTCTCCTATGCGTGCTGCCATTCCCATAAGATTATTATCCTGTTAAGTAATTAGGGATATACTAAATAGTTGATTAATAATAAAATAACTTTTAATTCTATAAAAGTCTGTGATAAGAATCACAATTTGAAAATATTTAACTCTTTATCAAAATATAATATTTATTTGGCAGTATCCCCTTCTAAAGTAATTTCAGAAATCCAGACCCAACTCACAAAATCAGGATCTCCTATAATCCAGCATCCCGCATCAGGAATGGCCTATTCGAGAAAATATAAAAAGGTTCTGAGGTCTTCGCCATCTGCGAACAGAGCCCTGCCCTCATTACATGCTGAATAACCCCAGCAGCATGTATTCGTGCTTTACGTGTCATTGTGGATATATATTCTGAGGATACTTTTTATATTGATTTGTTGTCTCCGTCCCGTCACTTCCGGGACTGACATCTCACTTTGTGGACTATATTCCCCTAAATTCCCATTTTTATTGTATATTTTATAAATATGAAGAAGAAAACCGGTACCAAAGTCAAAATACCAAATATTCACTACGATATTTAACAAGACAATAAAAAAAGGAGATGATCTTATGCCAACAATAGCTGATTCATGGATTCGGGAAGGAATCGAGAAAGGCAGAGAAGAGGGCAGAGAAGAGGGAATAGAAGAAGGAATAGAGAAGACTGCTCTTAAAATGATCGAAAATAATTATGAGTAATAGCGGTATTCGTAAGATTACCGGTCTAAGTTTGAAGAAAATTGAAGTTTTACGAAAGAAGCTTTAAATCTAGTTTTAAGCCTTAAAAGCTTTTCAATCTTTTTGGATAATGAATCTTGGGACGGACTAAACATTAGAAGTTTAAGGCACGTTGTATAAATTATTTCTTTGTAGTTAATGAGTTGTTGATTTTAGGGAAGTGTTTATTAAGCTGCTAAACTTAGTCCGTCCCAATTTTGCCAATTTTGTTATGGTATGTTGGCAATTCAACTATTTGCTACTACTGTCCCTCCAATAACAATAAGCACCGTACCTGTCACCAATGTAACGGCATTAACCACTTTCCATTCAGCATAGATAATAAATCCGAGTATTACTGCAACAAGGGTATTTATATTGTAAAGCATGGCGAGTGTACTGAGTGGAATACCGAATATTGAAATAGCAATAGCAACGCATACCATTCCGAATGCCCGGAACAGTCCAATGAGAAAGGAAGATATTCCTGCCCTGATGGTGACCTGTTTCGTCGGTTCTGTTGCGAGGAGGATTAGTCCCGCGACGAGTACGCCGGCACTGATAAAGACAATATACCATGACATGCTGATACCGGTTTTTTGCGTTGTTTTCTGCAGGAGGCCTCCAATGCCGAAAAGTATCGCGGGGATAAATCCGCCGATGATAATGCCCATAAGTTGATTGTTCATAGTGTTTCCTTTTGTGTTTATGTTTCGACAGAGTGTTCGAGTATAGTAATCAATTCATCCCGTGCGAAAAATTTAGCGTCATCCGAATCATCCTCAGTAATGAGTGATGCGAGCATTTTTTTCTTCGCGATAATTGCCCCGATTTTTTCTTCAAGGGTACCTTCGGTAGTAAGTTTAATGACCTGGACGCCATGTTTCTGGCCGATCCGGTGTATCCGGTCAGTGGCCTGGTCTTCACGCGCAGCGTTCCACCAGCGATCATAGTGGATAACAACAGAGGCCGCGACAAGATCGATCCCGATCCCGCCCGCCTTAAGACTGCCGATAAAGACTTTACATTCAGGATCATTGGCGAAAGTATTAATGATATCGCCACGGTTAGTGGTTGAGCCGGTCAGTGTAACAGAGGCGATTTTGTTTTTAGTGAGATACTTTTCGATAATCGAAATCATATCCAGATACTGGGAAAAGACAACTACTTTCTGGCCTGAGATCAGAGATTCAATAAGAAGTTCTGTAAACAGATCCCATTTCCCTGAGTCGTAGTTTTCGTAGTCATCGGGACACTTCAGAGCTATGGCAGGGTGGTTGCAGACCATTTTAAGAAAATTGAGCAGGGAAAATATATGCATATAGGGTACCTGCTGATCGACGTTTTTCAACTGTGAAAGCAATGTCCTTCCTTTCTTTTTTACCATATCACGATACATACCAGCCTGCTCGTCTGAAAGTCTGCATGTTCGGTGGTCTTCGATTTTTAGCGGGAGTTCACTTAACACGGATTCTTTTGTGCGACGCAGAATAAAGGGATTGATTATCCGTTGAAGGGTTTTGCGTTGTTTTTTGTTTTCATAGCCATCTGTTGACTTAAGAAAAAGTTTATTAAATGATTGGTCCGATCCCAGATAACCGGGCAGGACTATATCAAAGAGTGCTTTCAAATCACTGAGACTGTTTTCTATGGGTGTGCCGGTAAGTCCATATTTAACTACTGCGCGGATTGTTTCAGCCGCTTTAAAACCCAGTGTTTCTTTGTTTTTCAGATATTGTATTTCATCAAACACGGCGATAGAGTATTTCGTGGAAGTGATTTTGTCTATATCCTGCCGTAAAATGCCGTATGAAGTAAGAAGCACATCGGTTTCCGGAAGCATCTCCTCAAAGGAGCGTTCCGTACCGTAATAGATAGCGATTTTTAATTCCGGCGCATACGTGGTGATCAGGTTGTGCCAGTGGTATATAACAGTGGTAGGGCAGACGATAAGCGATGTGTCTTTCTGTTTACGTTGTTGCCGAAGGGCAATCAGCAAGCCGATGATCTGATGGGTTTTGCCGAGCCCCATTTCATCGCAGAGCAGTCCGCCGAAATTGTTGTCGTATAAATAAAGGAGCCATGATACCCCGGTTTCCTGGTAATGGCGGAGCGTTGTTTTAAGTCCGGTCAGTGGCCTTAATTTTTTTGCCGGTTTACAATGAAGCATTGATTTCAGTTTTGACGCCAATGCTTTGGGTGTTTTTGACGAGATGAACGTATTTTTGCGGGCGGTGAGTTGAAGCATAGTCGCTTTGGTAACGGCTATCCTGCCGTCCTCTTCAATGTGTGTGGAACCGGACATAATGTCGGTGTAAGAATCTTCTATATCAGGGCTCCGGCAGTCAATTATAGCATCGGGCGTAACGATAAAACGGTTCTTCGCCTGTTTAGCCTTAAAGAAATCATAGAGTGAAACAGTGGATGTACCGAAGGTATAGATGGCCGACAGATAGAACCAGCTTCTGTCAAGTGCATGAGGTATGAGAGTAACGTTGTCGAATTTGTCTACAATAGGCATTTTGAGAAGGCGTTTGAAATTATGATTTGAACCCGACATAAAAAGATCATCGCTTTCGCCATGGCCAAAATCATCTTCACGCAGAGAAAAATCACCGGCATTCTTTTCGAAAAAAGCGGAGAGGTCATTGTTGTGTATTTTTTCCGGGGTATCCCACCGCTTCGCAAGAAGCTTTGCGCTGTCATAGCCGAGTGTGTAAAATTTATTTTCATCAGGATTGTATATCAGATTTCCATACATGAATTTAGTGCTTACATCGAGATGGCGCGGTTCATGAGGATCATCGGAAATAGATATGACAGGCGTGATGATTGTACTATGTGTGCTGTCATTGGTGTTTAACGTGAAAAGCAATTCGCGATCCGTGGCATCTACCGTGTATCCGCAGGTTTCAGGTTTCTGTATGTTAAGAAAGTGGATGATATCCAGGCAGGATTTTTCCGGTATATAGACATGCATAATTGGCTGCCGGTTTTTATGGATAAGAGCCATAGAGACCGCGCCTGTTTTTTTATCAACAATGATTTCCGGATGCAGTTTTGTTTCATCATATTCCCGGAAAAGGTGGTAGGCGGTACGGTACCAGAGGCTTTTTTCTTCAGCCATACGGCTGCTCTGATTACCCGTGGCAACAAGACAACGTTCGGTTTCCGAGAGGATAAACGTGACTCCATGGGAGATCATTTCATCGCGCGCTATCCGGCTGCGGTCTTCTTTGTCAATAGTGCCGATTCGTTCGGTAAATCGAGTTTGCTCATCGCCGGTGACGAGATAGGTGATAAGCGGATTTTGAGCATTGTTTTGAATAATAAGCGCAGCACCATGTTTCTTGTTTTCAGTTGTTGCGCTCACCTGTTTCAGGCTGATGCGGTGTCCTCTTATGAGAATTTTAAAAAGGTCGTAGAGAAAACTGTTCATGAACGTAGTATAGAGTGATGCACCGCTGCTGGTTTCATCATAGTGTGTATAGAGCGCATGCATTTTTTTCGCATGACTGCATTTAGGGTATCTCCCCGGTGAGCAGGTACAGAACATGCGGTGTTGTTTTTTTGATGGGATCAATGTTGTGCGATGGTGTGTACTCTTATGAGGTGAGACCATTATAAAACAATCACGAATAAACTCGATATTTTGATCGATCGGTAAAGTTGCCGTATTGTCAGAATTCATAAGTGGTATAAAACGGAATTTACTATTTTAGATACTATCTCTACTATGCTCAAAGGATAGAAAAATATACTATGATAATTTTGAAAGCTCTAACAAAACAATTCGGTTCAGTCACCGCAGTAGACAATGTCTCATACACTGTTGAAAAGGGGGAGTATTTTGCTTTGCTTGGCCCGAACGGCGCGGGCAAAACCACAATAGTGCGCATGCTTCTTGGATTTTCCTGCCCAACCTGTGGTACCATTTCAATTGATGGTATCTCAGTGAGAGATTCGGGTGTACGAAAAAATGTCGGTTATCTTGAGGAGAATCATCGCATTCCACCCTATCTTTCCGGCCGCGAGTATTTATTACGTCATGCGGCATTGACCGGGCTGGACGGAATCAGTGCGAAGAAGGAAGTGCAGCGTGTTTTGGGAATTGTCGGCATGAGCGGTCAGGACAGGAAAAAGAGTTCGACTTATTCGAAGGGTATGGCACAACGTATTGGCCTGGGAGCGGCAATCCTGGGGAAACCGAAGCTGCTTATACTCGATGAGCCGGTATCGGGACTTGACCCGCTTGGTATACGGGATGTGCGAAAGGTGCTGGATGATTTACGTCAGGAGGGTGTGACTGTTGTGTTGAATTCCCATCTGCTTTCGGAAGTGGAGAAAACCTGTGATACTGCTGCTATTATGCATAACGGGAAAATTGTAGTAAAGGATTCCATTGGTGCAATTGTAAAGGGAAACGAAACCCTTGAAGATGTTTTCATAAGAATTGTGGAGGGCAGCCATGCATAATCTCCTTACACTATCGCTTTACACAATTCGCGACCAGACACGTCACAGGAGTTTCTATGTGCTCCTTGGAATTTCAATATTCTTTGTGTTGCTTATCCGGAGCTGTTATGGCGGCAATTATACTGTGCAGGGCCGGCAGGTTGATACGGTAACTGTTGCCTGGCACGCCTCAAAAATTGCATTTCAGTTAATTGGCGGCGGCATGTTACTTCTGGTGACTATGCTCACTATGGGGACCTTTTCCCGTGACAGGCAGGACGGCAGTCTGGTGATGTTTCTTTCACGGGCTGTAACCCGTTGGCAGTATGTTTTCGGACGGGTACTGGGTACCTGGATACTTTCGACTGTCTTTATGTTTATTCTCCATTGTACCATTTTTCTTACTGCATGGTCAAAAACCGGAGGCATGATACCCGGCTATTTGACTGCCTCACTGGTATGTTCCATAAATCTCCTTTTTACAATTCTGGTTGTCAGTCTGCTGTCACTGTTTTTGCCTGATTTTATCGCTGCCGCTGCTACAATAATTATTGTTGTTGTAGGATTTATTTCCGATGGTATATACCAGGTTATGCAGAATGCTATGGTGCAGCAGGCAATGCAGCAGAATGACATAGTTGTCGATACCTCATGGTGGCGGCTTATGTATCCCAAAATGGCACTGCTTCAGCAGTATGCAGTATCGATTATTGACAAAAGTGAGTTTCACGGTATGGGGCCTGTGCATCCCTTTGTAAATGTCCTCATCTATTCCCTGGTTGCCGCGGGGATTCTAATATGGAGCTTTAACAGGCGTGAAATCTGACAATTACCGGTAAAATGCGTTCCCTAATCTCTTAAGATCTTCTTCATTTAATTGCACTAACGGCAGCCTGACAAAGGTCGGGTATTCTTTTAACCGTTTCGTGAGCGCGTATTTTATCATGGCGATCTGGTTCGGGCCGGAATATCGTTCGGCGAGTGCGGCTATCTCTTTATGAATTGCCCGCGCTTTCCCTATATTCTGCTCTATAAGCGCCTTTTCCAGGAACAAATAGAGTTCGGGAAAGAAGTTAGCACGGGCGCTTATAAAACCGCACGCCCCGGCTTTATAAGCCTTGATAATATTTTTATCGCTGCCGATATAATACCGTCGTGTGTATTTGATTAAAGAAATAGTTGCTGACGAGTCCTTTACGCCATAGTGAGATACCGCTGAAAGTATTTCAGGATTTATTGAGAGCTGCGTGTGCTTTGGGAAATTGTAAAGAATAAAAGGTATGGAGAGAGAACCTGAAAAACAGTTGAAATAGTCGATAATGCCCTGTTTCGGGACGTTCGCCAGATAGTATGGGGGGAGTGAGGCAATTGCGTCAACTCCCAGATTTTCACCGTAACGGGCCAGATCAATAGATTCCGCAAGAGAATCACTGCCGGCCTGCAAAATAACAGTACCGGGAAAATTATTCCTGGCTATTTTTATTAGGTTTCTTTTCTCTTCCCGGGTCAATGAGAAAAATTCCCCGGCAGTTCCGTTTATCAGAATATTTTGCACACTGTGATCATGAAGAAATGTAAGATGCCTGATAAATGCCTTTTTGTCAACGGAATTTGTTTTGGTAAACGGGGTAAGGGCCGCTACGATAAGTCCGCTGATATGGCCTGTTTTTTTTCTCTTTTTCTTCAGCATACGTTATCCTTTTCGAAATGATAACAACGCTTCAGCTATTCCAAGGTCATGGTGTGTCGTAATTTTAAAATTCTTTGGATCACCCCAGGCAAAGCCCACAGGAATATCGCATTTTTCCATGAGCATGACTTCGTCAGTAGGCGGGGGAGACATCGATTCCGCATGGGAGAAAGCTTCGATGAGCGAAGCACGGTGAAACAACTGGGGAGTACCCACGCGAATCAATGAAGAACGATCGACTGTTTCAATACAAGTATCGTTTTCATAACGTCTTATAGTATCATCGACAGGGGTAGCGGTAAAAGCGCATTTAAAGGCGGAACGTTTTTTAAGTAATTCGTCGATTACCTCTTTCGTGACAAATGGCCGTGCCGCATCATGCACCAGTACCCAGTCAAACGTCTCCCCTGTCGTCAGTATACCGTTTTGTACAGACTGCCAACGCTCTTTGCCACCATTGACAATTACAACTGTTTTCTCCGGTTTTCTGTTGTGTATAATCTCTTTCGTTTTTTCTACCGCAGCACCAGGTACGACAATGATAATTTCAGCAACTGAAGCATGGTGCATGAATATCTCCATAGAATGCTCAAAGAGATATTTGCCGCCGAGCTTGACAAACGCTTTTGGTATGTCTGCACCCAGACGCTTTCCCATGCCGCCGGCGACTATTACGGTGGAAATTTTTTTATTCATAGTTTCTGGATACCCGCTTACGCGGGTATGACATTAAATTGTGTTATTACTTAGTTTCTGTTCAAAATTAACAGTGTGTTAAGCAGAAGGGCATGGGAATGACCACTGCACAATTCGAATTGGAAATCAATTTCCTAATTCTCATTTGACCTTTCTGCTTCTACACAATGTTATACACTGCGAGTATAACAAACAATGGAAATCAATTTCCTATTGTTTGTTTATACCCTGAAGGGCACCTTGTCCAGGAGCTTTCGTACCGGCTTTCAGGGATAACGATATAATTCGTCCTCCTACTCGGTCAAAGCAAGTGCCACCGGCACTTTGCCTTCGTCCCTCGTCCTCGGAAATTAAATTGTTTTAAGCAATCGAGGACGAGAATGAGGACGAGGACGATTTGTAAATTCTGAACAAGCACTACTTAGTTTATCATTCCCGTAAAAGCATGACTCTAGTTGAACTATTGTTGCTTTATATCGTCCCTGTTCACCATACCCTGAACCCGTAGCGGCAGCCCGAAAACCCGTATAAAACCAGCGGCATCTTTCTGGTCGAAGAGGTCGGTCACATTGAATGATGCAAGGTCCTCAAAGTAGAGTGATTTCTTAGCCCATGAGCCGGCCGGTACAACATTCCCTTTGTAGAGTTTTAATCGAACCCGGCCCGTTACATTCTGCTGTGTAGCATTGACAAAGGCGTCCATAGCTTCACGCAACGGGGTGAACCACTTGCCGTCATAGACAAATTCAGCGTATTTCAACGCAAGTATTTCCTTATAGTGAAAGGTGTCCCGGTCAAGAACGAGGTATTCCAGTTCACGGTGCGCGTTATATAAAATAGTACCGCCGGGTGTTTCATAGACACCGCGTGATTTTATACCGAACATGCGATTCTCAACCATGTCAACATGGCCGATGGCGTGTTTGCTGCCGATTCTATTCAATTCGGTCAGAAGTTCAATAGGAGGCAGTTCTGTGCCGTTTACTGAGATTGGTATTCCTTTGACAAACTCTATCTCAACAAATTCCGGCTCATCTGGAGTTTTTTCGAGAACGCTGGAAATAGTAAAAATCTTATCATCAGGTTCATTTCCCGGGTTTTCAAGATCATCGCCTTCATGGCTGATATGCCAGAGGTTTCTGTCCTCTGAATAGATACGCTCTTTTGACTGTGCAACAGGAATGTTATGTTTTGCAGCATACGCCAGACAATCTTCACGTGATAAGAGTTCCCAGCGTTCATCTTTCCATGGTGCGATAATTTTCAGCATGGGTGCGAGAGCCATATAGGTAAGCTCAAAACGGATCTGGTCATTTCCTTTACCGGTCCCGCCGTGAGCGACCATGGTTGCGCCCTCTTTCTCCGCAATTTCAACCTGGCGTTTTGCAATGATCGGACGGGCAAAACTGGTACCCAGCAGGTATTTCTTCTCATAGATTGCCCCGGCGCGCATAGTCGGATAGATGTAATCTGTGATGAACTCCTCACGGAGGTCTTCGATGTATACCTTTGATGCGCCGGTCTGCAGCGCTTTTTCCCTGAGACCTTCAAGTTCTTCTCCCTGGCCGACATCACCACACATTGCAATGATTTCGCAGTTGTACATATCCTTGATCCACTTGATCATTATTGATGTGTCGAGACCCCCGGAATAGGCAAGTACACATTTCTCCATTACTGCTTTCCTTTCAAGGTGTATAGAGTTACTCTCAACCCAGATAAACTGCTATAGTTCCA
>CBDVBE010000138.1:0-14446 GCA_965372145.1 uncultured bacterium
GGTGTTGCTCCCAGAATATGACCAATTTTCAGGTCCTGGCAAATATCACCGGCTGTACAAGCCGCACAACAAACAACACCGGCGACACCAAGTGTGGCAAGCATCCCTTTTACTCCGGTGTAACCAAGTATAAGTAAGAGTCCGGCGGTTAAAAGCACCGTACAGATAGTCATACCTGAAACAGGACTATTGGATGAACCAACAAGACCAACAATGTAGCTTGCAACTGCTACAAAGAAAAATGCAAGGATAAACATGACGATACTGGTTATTGCCGTGGTAACCACGCTCTGTGTCATAATTGCATAAACGACACTACCAAGAAGCATAGCAGATATAAAAAGAATAGTAAGGGATTTGCCTGATATTCCTTGTTCAGTTCTTGGTAATGATGAGGTATCTTTTTTCCCACTGATTCCACTAATAACAGTACGAATAGCCGCACCCATGGATCCGGCAATTTTGAAAATTGATGCAATACCAGCTACGACCATTGCACCAATACCCAAAAACCTGATTTGTGAATCCCAGATTCCCCATACCGCATCTAAAACTCCAGTAGAAGCAATTTCAGCGCTGCTGCATAATATTGGAATAGCGATAAAATATGAGATTGCGCCGCCAAGGAATACCAGTACTGAGACATCCCAGCCTACAATAAAACCGACAGCCATGAGCATGGGAGAAATATCCGATCCGAGATACCAGGCAGTTTTTCCAATTTTAACAGCACCCTCAACAGTTCCGCGGAAGATGCCTACAACGCTTACTAAAATCTTAAATGCGGCGCCAATGCCAAGAGCGGAGAAAATTCCCATCATCTCAGCACCGCCTCTATCACCAGCTTTCAAGACCTCTGCACAAGCAACTCCTTCCGGAAATTTAAGCTCTTTCTGCTCAATAATCATTGGTTTACGAAGAGGAATCATCATGACCACACCAAGAACACCACCGGCCATAGCAATCAATGTGGTTTCCAGGTACCTGAAATTTGTCCATATTCCAAGTAAAACAATGGCAGGAATAGTAAAAATGATTCCAGCAGCCAGACTTTCGCCGGAACTGGCGATCGTATGAACGATGTTATTTTCCAGTATAGTACCTCTTTTTAGAAGTCCCCGAAGTATTCCCATTGAAATGACAGAGGCAGGGATTGCAGCGCTTACCGTCATGCCGGCATATAAACCGACGTAGACATTAGCCGCGCACATAATAAGGCTTAAAATTATTCCTAATCCCACAGCCTGGAAGGTAAATTCCTTCATATCAGTCTGATCGGGAACATACGGTTTGAAATCATTACTCATAAAATGGGCCTCCTCAAAACGGAAAAATGTATTAGACTCTGTATCTGACAAGCTACGGTTTTTAGTAGCTTGCCAGATTTACAGAGTCTTATCCAGCTTCGCTGGATTAGAGAGTTAGTATCACCGGTTTCGAGATAATAGAGAACTACCTGTGCACAAAAGTGGAATATAAAAGGTAGATCATATAATTAATCGCTCGAAATTAGTACTATTTAAAGAATATCAAAATAATATATGGCACAGTATGGTTTCCGGGAATGATAAATATTATGATGTTTTTCGAAGAAACAGAGGAGGTTTTTATGATAAATTCAGTTTAACAGGAGTTTTTTGAGCGTATCGAAATGTACAGTGATTCATAAGAATAACGCTCACATCGTTATATGCTCTGTCCTGCTGATAATTTCATTTTGTAAATCTTTTCCAAGATTGATAAAATAGTCACTGTATCCTGCAACGCGGACTATCAGATTGCGATACTCATCCGGGTTTTTCTGTGCTGCTCGTAAAGTATCGGCAGAAACAACATTGAATTGAATATGATGACCATCCATTTTGAAATAGGCGCGAATAAGATGAGCGAGTTTATGTAATCCTTCCTCATCAGAGAAAAATTGAGGTGTGAACTTTTGATTGAGCAGTGTCCCACCAGTTCGCAGGTGGTCAATCTTAGCTGCTGATTTTATTACGGAAGTAGGGCCGTGTATATCTACCCCCTGAACCGGCGAGATGCCCTCTGATAAAGGGCGTCCGGCCATTCGTCCATCGGGAGTTGCCCCGATCACACTGCCGAAATATACGTGTACTGTTGTCGGAAGTAAATTAATCCGATGCCGGCCGCCCTTTGTATTCGGCCGACCGTCTACCGCATGAAAAACAAGTTCAAATACCTCGCGAAGAATGTCATCGGCATAGTCATCATCGTTCCCGTATTTGGGTGTCTCTTTAATACATTTCTGCCGGACATCTTCAGCGTTTTTAAAGTCTGTTTGGAGAAAGGAGAGCATTTTTTCCATAGGTAAAACTTTTTTATCGTAGACATTGTATTTTAAAGAGGATAAACAATCTGTAATACTGCCCATACCGACAATCTGAATGTAGGTAGTATTATATCGCGCACCGCCATTATTATAATCTTTCCCTTTTACAACACAATCATCAATGTAGAGGGAGAGGAATGGCGCAGGGAGGTATTTTGCCCAGAGTCGTTCAATAATAAGATTACCCTTTATTTTGATATCGATGAAATAGGTAACGTGCTTAGAAAAAGCTTCAAATAACTCGTTGTATGATGAAAATGTATTTGGATTACCTGTTTCTAAACCGATTTTTTTGTCAGTCTTTGGATCAATACCGTTATTCAGGGTTATTTCAAGAATTTTAACAAGGTTAAAATAACCTGATAATATATACGCTTCAGCGCCAAACACGCCTGCCTCAACACACCCGCTGGCTCCTCCTTTGCGTGCATCAACAAGTGTTTTCCCCTGCCTGGTTAATTCTTTAATAATCGCATCGGTATTGAAAATGGAAGGTTGTCCAAATCCGGTTTTTACTATGTCAAGAGCATGCTTCAGAAACCGGTCCGGAGATTTCTCGCTGATTTGAACATTTGAACTTGGCTGTAAAATACGCATTTCTTTTATAACATCAAGGAGTATATACGTGAGTTCGTTAACCGCATCGGACCCGTCTTCTTTTACACCACCGAGATTAATATTACAAAAATCAGTGTAGGTGTTACTTTCTTCAGCGGTGACTCCCACTTTCGGCGGTGCCGGTTGATTATTGAATTTAATCCAGAACGCCTGTAATAATTCATACACATTGTCTTTTGTCAGTCTGTTCCCGGCTATATCTTGTGTATAAAAGGGGTATAAGTGTTGGTCAAGATGGCCGGGATTAAAGGAATCCCAGGTGTTATATTCCGTGATAATACCCAGGTGGATAAACCAGTAATGCTGCAGGGCTTCCCGCATGGTTCGGGGAGCGTTGGCAGGAACGTGGTTACATATCCCGGCGATCTCCTGTAATTCCTTTTTTCTCGTGGAATCAGCCTCTCTTCGGGCTAATTCCCGGGCATATTCTGCATGCCGCTTTGCAAAGATGATAATCGCATCCGCAGCGATTTCCATTGCTTCAAGTTCCTCGTGTTTTTCAACAGCTTCAAAGTCATTGTGATAGTCAAGATTTTCAATACTTTTTCTGATGTCTTCTTTAATTTCAAGAAGACCTTTTTGGAAAATCTTTTCTCCACCGACTGTATGGCCGGGAGCACGCTGCTCCATGAATTCAGTGAAAATACCTGCTTCATAGGCATCAATCCATTGCCGATCGACCGTGCTGAAAATTTTATCCCGTATAGAACGTCCTTTCCAGAAAGGAATCAATATGTCTTGCGTATATTTTTTAGCCTCCGGAGAGACTTTAAAAGATATTTTCTTGCGGGTATCGAGAATCTCAAGGTCCCTGAGGCTGTGGCAGCATACTTCAGGATAGGTAGGCGTTTCCACGGGACCGGGTCCGCGTTCACCAACAATCAACTCACCGTTATTGATGCAAATGGATTTGTTTTCCATAAGGTGTTTGAATGCCATTGCCCGGGCAACAGGTTCGGAAAACCTGTCGGCAGCGCCACTTTGATAGAACTCGGTCATTAACCGGGCTCTCTCGATAGAGAGGGAGGGTACCGCATCAAGACTTTGCGAACGTAATTCCTGAATTCTAGTATTCATAGTTAACCGCCAATTTTGACAACCAATCCATATGTTTCAAAAAATTCCTTAATCTGAAGCATGTGCTCATTCCCGGGAGGAATGGTATCTTTCATTTTGTATTCTAATCCTAATTTTTGGAATTTGTCTCTGCCTGTGTTGTGAAACGCTAAAATATCCACCTTTTTAATAGTATGCAATGAAACAATGTATTCTGCAAGTTGAGAAAGATTTTCTTCGGTATCTGTAATATAGGGAATAATTGGAATACGAATAATTACCTGATGTTCTTTCCGGCAAAGATAATTGAGATTATCCAGTATCTTTTTATTGGAAACACCGGTATACTGCGTGTTACTTTTATCATTAATAAATTTTAAATCATAAAGAAACAGGTCTATCAAAGGAGCACATTTTTTGATATGTTCTATGGAAGTATAACCTGAAGTGTCCACCGTAGTATGAATATTCTTTTCCTTACATGCTGCCAATAGTGAATACAGGAAATCAGGTTGGTGGAATGGTTCCCCTCCTGAAAAGGTGGCGCCGCCACCGGATTCCTCATAAAAAATGGTATCTTTTTCAATGTCACTGATTATTTTATTAACAGTTGTTTTTCTTCCAAAAACCTCATTGTGTATCCGTTGAGGATCTGTTTCATACCCTTCCGGGTTATGACACCACCAGCACCGGAGCGGACAACCCTTGAAAAAGACCGTCGTTCGTATACCGGGACCGTCATGTATGGCAAATTTTTTTATATCAAAAATGAATCCCGTTGTTTCCATATTGTATGTAAGTGGTTAAGGATAGTAAGATTCTTGTTAAAGTTTGACAGTATAAAAATAACTAGATTAGCGATTCACAAAAAGCATTAAATTTCGTCCTCGTCGTCCTCCTCCTCCTCGTCCTTAATTTGTCAACCGATTTTTCGCTTCGCTCACCGAGTCTGCTCCCGCCCTGCGGGATCACTTAGTCTTCCCCTGCCTTGTGGTATCACCCAGTCCGAGGACGATTTTTTTACAATGGTGTTTACAAAACGCACTATTGATTACCGAATTATTGAGATGACATCACTTACGGTTGAAATATTGCTGTAAAAATATTCCGGTAACAATAAAAAACAACCCAACCACGCTCGAGTATAGAATTTTTTCACCAATAAGTATACTGATAAAAATGAGTGAAAGAAAGGGGGATAAAAATACCAGGTTACTTATTTTAGCAGTCGTTTTTGAAAACTGTAAAGCGGTAAGCCAGCAGATAAAGGGTATGCTCATTTCAAACAGGCCGATATAGGTTACACTGAACAGTCCTTGAGTTGTGGGGAATTCCAGCCTTGAATAAAAAAGAATAGTTACTAAAATAAAGATGAAACCGAAAATAAAATTCAGAAAAAGTTTAACTACGTTATCTCTTGTATCCTTCACATTATAGATCCAGAATAAACCCCAGATAATTGAGGAACCCAGGGCTAAAGATACTCCGAGCGGGTTATGAAATGTCAATGCTGTTATATCGCCCCGTGTGGCAATTATCACAACACCGGAAAAGCTGATGGAAATCGCGATAAAGCTTTTAATACTAATTCTCTGCTTAAGTATAAAGATGGATAATAAGACAAGCATTATCGGCCACGTATAATTGAGTGTCATTGCCTCCTGCGCCGGAAGAATGGAGTATGCTTTTAATAGGACAACATAGTAAAGGTATGGATTTAAAAATCCAAGAAGAGCTGATTTAAGATAATCTTTTATTGAGTATTCTTTCAGGAGCGGTAATTTGTTTTGAAGTGATACAATTATAAACAGCGCGACAACTGAAATGGTTGATGAATAGAGGAGCAGGTGAAGGAAATCGACATACCGTAAGGATATTTTAAATACTGAAGCGACAGTTGACCAGAAGAGGATAGCAGCAAAGGCAAAAACATAGGCTTTCTTTTGATTTTCCATAAGAAGAAAATATATAATTTTCAAGTGCGCCCAATAATCGTCCTAATTAGTGTTTGTCCGAAAACGTCATTCCCGCATTCTTTTAGCGGGAATCCACGCCTTAATTTATGTAAAAAAACTAGATTCCGGCTTAAAAGAATACCGGAAAGCACAAGAGGTACAATAGAATCAGTTACAGCGCTTTTTGCTGTGACTGGTATTCCTTACGCTTCAGAACGGAAGTGACAATGACAGCAAATAGGTACTTTCCGGACAGACACTAATTACTTAGAAGGCATGCAATAAAAAAAGTGCTCCCTATAAAAGAGAGCACTTAAACTATAGGCTATTGTCGTCAATAATTATCAGAACTATTTCGTAACAATAAACTTCTTCGTCTGCAAGGAATTATCTACTGCTACTCTGCAATAGTATACGCCATTACTTAAAATGTTTCTGTTAAAGCTCACAGAGTAATTCCCTGCTGCCTGTTGGGCATTCACCACAGTCTTAAGCAGTGAACCCCTCGCATTATACAGCCCAACGGTAACATTGCCATGAGTTTGTAACGTATAGTTGACCTGGGCAGTCTTTCCAAAAAATGTAATGCCATTAATAATCGCAGCCTTATTCTTATTGTGAATGGCAGTCAGATCAACCACCAGGTCACCCTCGAACAGAAGATAATTATGCGCTTTTACGCGAACTTTGAGGTCCTTACCGGGATTCTGAGTCAGGTAATCAACCAAACCCTGGTCATCAATTTTTACATTACCATCTGAACCCGTTAATTGCGTTGAAACGATTTCGCCATCATCGACAAGGGCTACCCATGCATACGGTAGTTTTGAATCCCAGGTAAATGAAGGTTTATTAAGTGGTGTCGGATAGTTTGCAGTCAGAGTCTGTGGTTCAGCGGTCCAAACCGAGAGAGCCGGATCACCAAGAACGTTCATTTCATAACATATATATTTCATCTGGCCGTGGTAGGGTTTGCCATGCGGATCCGAGTTTAAAACCCAGTCTTTATTCTGTTCCTTGCTATACCCATTTGCCATTTCAATGTAGGATATATTTTTGTAAAGGCCATCGTGGAAATATCTTAGAAATCTATGGCTCGAGCCATCGGTAAGCGGACTGTTTCCGGTTGAACCTTCTCTGCCGTCAGCGCCAAGGCCGTAACGGGTACAGCTCATAAAAGCTACCGCTGCGGTAGAAATTGTGGTAAATTTTTCTGCGATGCAGTCGGGTATCTGGCTGCCATTGGGGGTTGCATTGTCGAATGCGCCCGGATAGCATCCTGAGGTATTTACAATAAAGAAATTAGCATTGGTTCCGTTGTTCGGAAAGTTACTGGTAGATACCTGGGAAGTACTTAATTTGAGGATATAGTTGGTGTTAGAGTGGCCTACATGGTCCATGAAAGTAGGTTTATGAGTCTGAAAAGCACTGATCAACTGCCCAGCCATATCACCACTCCACGTACCTTCACCTTCATAGAGTGTTTTTATGTTAACATTCGATTGCCAGCCTTCGGTAGTATACCCGTTATTGGTACATTGTCCTACCAGTTCTTTCATTTCATCATCACCCCAACATGTTTCACCGGTTTTAACATACTTATTCTGATTAGGATCCCAAGCCCAGGCATCCCATGCCTTTTCGCCACCCAGCATGATATTTTTCACCGTGCCCATTACCGGGCTCTCTGTGTATTTGATAGTCTTATTAATCATATTATTTAATTCAGTTTCACTGTCTATTGCATATCGTGATGCATACACATCCCAGCCGATATCTTCATCACAGCCATATTCGCCATAGTATTGACTCCCCGCTTTTTGCCAGGTGCCGTCAAGACAGGAAAAGTAGAGGTCTGCCGGAATATTATAGTCTTCATAGGGCACTACACCATAATCAAAGAACGAGGTGTGCATACCGCGACAGGGAACAAGTTCAACGTCTCCACCGAGATTGACAAAGACGATATTGTTTGTTTCATACTCCGTCTTGATATAGTTGCGAATTGTTTCTTGATCATCTCTGCCCCTGATACCGGGAATCCTGGTAATATCACTTACGGCAACTACTTTGGATCTCATGCAGCGCTTTTTGTTAAAGTCGGTTAATGCTCCCCATTTGTCTTTTAAGCCGCTGGAGGTTATAATCAAATATTCATAGTCATCCGGGCCGCGGGGAGAATCAGGAAGGTTATCGATCACTTCAGGATTGTCAACCAATTCCTTGAGCTGGCTGCGGATAAAACTGTTGCACTTGTAAACAGGTGCATTGACATCGGTTGTGAAATTTACTTTTAACGATACCTTGGGGTAGTATTGTATCTGTCCGGTAACCGGATTATGCTGTACCGGCGTAATCATGGCGAGGAAAATAGCATGGCCGTTTTTATACATTACTTTGAACCTGCTGTCAGCGCGGGTGTTATGAGCAGGGAAGAACTCATCCTTCGCATAAGCGTCACCCCGGATGCTGCGATAGCCATCGGGAGGTTCAACAGAGATCCGTCCGCAAGGGATGTATGGTCTGATAGAAAAACTGCCCTGCAGCATAACCGGGTTACCATAGTCAACAGAAAAAGATTTTACCGTTTTACCGGACGGCAATAGCAGCCGTGCAGTTTTCATTACCATATCAGGATTAAAGTCTGAATCCAGATATTTACAGTTCTCCAAAAACATAATACCATCGTTGATAACCGGAGCCGAAAAATTGTACTCCCTGTTTAATTCGCCTGAGAAGATATACATCGGCAGGAGTAAAACAAGAAGGGTAATAAGATGTTTGAACATAATTCCTCCTAAAAGGTGAATAATGGGTGTTATTTTTATTTTAATCGTGATAGTAAGATTTACTAGTGAATTAAAATAAACTGTTCCCCCTCCGAAATACAAAATACATATAAAATGTATTCCATATACTAGGAAATATACTAAAAAATTTGGTTTAAGTAGTAAAAATATATGATAAAATTCGTTTTTGTTATAAAAAATGTACTAAAATATTTGAATAAAAGAGATATGTTTCGCTAAAAGGTTCGTTTTAATGGTAAAAAAGCCAATGAAAATTTGTTTAAGCAAAGAAAATACGCGAAAAAAATTTGTCTGTATAAATTATTAATTGAATTGAGCGATTCTCATTGAATTGTGATATAACCTCACCCCGGGCCTATCAGAGAGGGGTACAAAGGCAAACAAATATCACTTATTATCTGTTATTTTGTACTGAACATTCATGTTTTTGTATTAGTCGTATTTGATAGCCAATAACTCTCCCCTCTCTGATAGGAGAGGGGTAGGGGGTGAGGTTATATAAAAAAAACCGTCAAAAACAATCGCTCGATTCAGGTATTCGTTACTCTAATGAAGGTATATATTAATCACATAATACAGAAATAAAAAAAAGCGCGTTTCCAGATGAAACGCGCTTTGAATTACCACTAAATTGGTATTAACTATTACCTGCAAATCATGAAACGTGAATAGGCTTTTTGTCCCTGATATCCGAATGTGCAGTAATAGACACCGCTTGAGAGATTTGCCGTATTAACGTTGAGTATTTGAGTACCTTTGCTTGCTACAGTCTGGTTGTGATTGTATACAACTGCACCTTTAGCATTGCTGATCGTAACTGAAGTCTTTCCCGCTTCCGGTAAAGTAAACTGCAATACCAAAGTATTTTGTGAAGCAGTAATACTGTTTTTAAGTGTCAGATGTTGTGCGATCTGGTCGATACCGACAAAATCGACCGGGAGATCACCCTCAAATAGCAGATAATTCTGGGCTTTTACACGGACTTTGAGATTTTTATCGGGATTTTGTACCAAATAATCGGCAAGAACCTGATCATTGATATTAATTTTACCATCATCTCCGGCCATTTGCATGGTAATAATCTCACCCTGATCATCACAGAGGGCAACCCATGCGCAGGCAATGCCTGTTTCCCAGGTAAAAGCTGGACCGCTAAGAGGTGTTGGATAATCCCCATTGAGGGTCTGCGGTTCCTTGGTCCATACATGCAGTGCCGGATCACCGATAATATTTACTTGATACGCACAGTATTTCATCTGGCCGTGGTAGGGTTCGCCGTGCGGATCGGAGTTGCAGATCCACTCTTTATTCTGTTCTTTCCCCCATCCGTTTGCCATTTCAAGAGGATAGTTTTTTGATACACCGGAATGAAAAAACCGTTGATACCTCGTGCTTGAACCATCGGTAAGCGGGCTGTTTCCGGTAGAACCTTCCCTGCCGTCAGCACCAAGGCCATAACGGGTATTACTGATAAATGCTACTGCAGCGGTAGAGATAGTAGCAAATTTCTCTCCTATACAATCTTGAGTCTGGCTTCCGTTCGGAGTCTTATTATCAAAAGCACCCGGATAGCACCCCTGGGTATATACAATAAAGAAATTCGCACTGGATCCATCATTTTGAAAGTTGCTGGTAGATACCTGAGACGTATTTAATTGCAGAATGTAATTGGTATTCGAATGCCCTAAATGGTCGATGAATGCTATTTTGTCATTTCTAACTGTACTGATCATCGTACTACCAGTCCAATTACTCGTTTTACAATATAATTTTGTATAATTTGTACCTGAAGGCCAGCCCTGCGTCGTATAGCCGTTATTGGAACATTCACCAATAAATTCTTCCATATTGTCGGCACCCCAACAGGTACCACCAGTTTTAACATATTGACTTCCATTCCATTGCCAGGCGTCCCACAGGTCTTCCCCACCAAGGATCACATTAGTAGCGGAACTTGCAACAGGACTCTTTATGTATTTGATTGTTTTATTGATCATGTTGTTTAATTCGGTTTCACTGTCAACGGCAAATCGTGCAGCATATACTTCCCAGCCAACGTCCTCATCACAGCCATATTCGCCATAATATTGACTTCCTGATTTCTGCCAGGTACCGTCAAGACAGGAATAGTAAAGGTCAGCAGGAATTTGATAGTCTTCATAGGGGTTTACCCCATAATCAAAGAACGAGGTGTGCATCCCGCGATGGGGGACAAGTTCAACGTCCCCACCCAGCATGACAAAGACGATATTATTGGTTTCATACTCTGTCTTGATATAATTACGAATTGTTTCCTGATTATCCCTGCCGCGGATACCGGGTATCCTGGTAATATCAGATACTGTCGCTACTTTGGTTCTTAAGCACCGTTCTTTGTTAAAATCTTCTAACGCTCCCCATTTGGTTTTTAAACCATCGGATGTGATAATCAAGTATTCATAATCATTCTCGCCGCGGGGAGAGTCCGGCAGGTTATCGATAACTTCCGGATTGTCAACCATGTCCTTGAGCCAGCTGCGAATGAAGCTGTTGCATTTGTAAACAGGTGCGCTGGTGTTCTTCATCGTATTTACCTTTACCGTTACCTTCGGGTAGTATTGTATCTGGCTGGTAACCGGATTATACTGCACCGGTGTAAACATGGTGGTGAAAATGGCATGGCCGTTTTTAAACACCACCCTGAATCTGCTGTTATTGCGGGTAGCGAGAGCCGGGAAGAATTCATCCTTCGCATAGGCTGCGCCCCTGGTGCTACGATAACCTGTGGGAGGGGGGATAGAGATCCGTCCGCCTGGAATATATTGTTTTATGGTAAAGCTGCCCTGCAGCAGTACCGGTTTACCATAGTCAACAGAAAAAGATTGTACCGTATGACCGACCGGCATTAACAAGCTTGACGTTTTCATTACCATACCCGGGTTAAAATCTGATTTATAAGCGTTGGAGTTTTCCAGATATATAGTCCCATTCCGGACAACCGGTGCTTCATTAGTATACTTTTGTGTTACCGTCGCCGCTGCAACCACAACAGCCAGGGTAACAACCATCAGTGAAACAATTTTTTTAACCATGCTCCCTCCTCAATTGATTTAAAGATTATAAATTTATTTGATTTTCTTCTTAATTATAATAAAAGCTTTCTTAACCATAATATAAAGAATTTTAATAAAGCGGGTGAGCTTTAATTTTTATTTACGTTTTATGACAATTTATAGTACCGTATTTGCGTTTTCTGATAATTTGTATAATAATAGTTGCATTTTACGATGTGTTCCCCTTATATTAATATACCATAAATATAACAAAAAAAAGAGGTATACAGCAATAATTTGTTGTGGTATACCATTTAATTTGTATAAGCTTTATCCGGGGCCGGAATTTATATAGTTGAACCACACGTATATAATATATTATCTTTCAATTCTGATATTTTACTCAATTGGTAATTGTAAAAGCACGGGGCATACTTCAAACAATTTTCCTATGGGGGTTATATGATTAAACGAATTGTTTTCTCATTTTTCATTTGTACAGGGTGTATTTCAACTTTTGCGGTTGACGTGGATTTTTACGGTGAGCTGGGTGTGGGTTCCTGGGTGACAAACAGGAATTATGTTAAAGATGATACACTCGTTAATATGAACGATACTTTAATAGAAGACACAATACCTCAGGTATTTAATACAGTAATGCCTGTCGGTAAATTTGGCCTGAAGATTAAAGCTGAAAGATTTAGTGCATGTGTTGAGTTTATGGTTTTAAAAGCGATCCATGATTATGCCGATTTCCATGCGACCGGAAATATGCTTCCCAAAAATGAGAAGGATTATTTACATTTGCGACAGTGGTACGGTGAACTATATCTTGGTGACTATTTTGCTATCCTGGCCGGAAAGACCTATACACCGGCAAACTTATTAAGGTTTAGTAACCAGGTTATGTTCGATCAGAATTCATTTTTAAATACGGGAGGGCTATATACCAGGCGAAAACCAATGCTCCAGTTTTCCGTGGGTAATGCAAGAACTGATGCGCCACTTAAGTTTGAAATTAAAGCTGCCGGAATCAAAATTGATACAGCGGCTATTTCAATAATGGGTGAAAGTTATCCCATGATAAATAGTTCATTACCCAAGTTTGAATTAGGCGCAGGCATAACCTATGATAATGACCTTCTTTCTTTACTATTCAAAACCGGTGGCGGATATGTCCAGTATGAATTCATATCCCGTGATGCGTCAGCGAGAGTTAGAAATAAGGTCCAGGCTATGGTAGCCGGTTTTGAGCTTGCCGCAAAGGTCGGTCCGGTGAGGTTAAGTTTCTGCAGCCATATTGACCAGAATGCCGCTAGTTATGGCATATACTGGTATCCTCAGTTTGTAAGTATGCCTGCTCTAAAAACGCAGTTGTCTGAGCCGCTCACTATATTTTTCCCCTATGGTAAAAAGATGGATTCAACAGGTGCATGGGTAGGGGATATAGAAAACAGCCATTCTGCTGCAGGTGGAGTAGTTCTCAGAGTTGAGCTTCCAGGAGTAATGGAGTGGCTGGCTCTTGAAGCCGGATATGGTATTGTGCGGGCATGGCATGAGTATGATAATGCAGGAGGTGATGCCCCGTTTAACGAAAACTGGCATAATATCAATGCTTTTTATGCCAATATTGAGTTTGATATCCTTGAGTGTTTTAAGGTTACCCCTGAATTCGGACTCTATGATTATGGCCCGAAGTGGTGGTATGGTCGACTGATTTATGGCGGACTGGATGCCAGGTTCTACTTCTGATATTTCTTGATATTAAGTGAGAATTCTAACGGTGGTGTGTGTGTTGCATATCACCGTTTTTTTGTCTGCTCCCCGGTTTTAACCGTATTGTTTAGTACTGTTTTTACTAAAACACCTGTTGTTCCAATCGTATTGATTGTTAAGCCGGTACCTTTATATTTTATAGTATTCATAAGTAACCCTTTGAGTTGGTGTTTGATGGAAAAAATTACCGGGGTGTAACCCTTAAAAGACATATTTCTCCAGCCCAAATGGGTTTACTTTTAAGTAACCGTAGACAGCCCACGGCGGTATAACCGAAGGCACTACGTGATAGTTTATTATACTATAAATGGAGCTGGAAACCATGGTAATAGACAATAACCTTGCGGTCGATACGATAACCCCTTCGACAGTGGAATATGTCGTTGAGAAAATTGTACATACCGCTCATCCGACAAAAGTGATTGTGTTCGGTTCACAAGCCCGCGGGGACCAGCACTCCGGCAGCGACATCGACATTCTGGTAATAACCAACCCCGGCGAGAACCGGGAGCAGATACGACTTGCTGTTGAAAAGGCATTGCGCGGCAGGCGGTTTGATATTGACTTGCTTGTGCGTACCCCGGAAGATATCGCTTGGAACAACGAATCGGAAAATCCGTTTTACACTGAAGGAATATTCAAGGAAGGTCGGGTGATGTATGAGCGATAAAGGACGCCGCCGGCTTGTCGAGGACTGGTATCGCTTTGCAGCTGAAGACCTGGCTGCCGCAAAAGAATTGCATCATGAGCGGGATTACTTCTTTCATCAGACCTGCCTGCTCTGCCAGCAATCAGCGGAGAAATACCTCAAAGCATTTCTGCTTTCGCGCGGCTGGAAACTTGCCAGGACTC
>CBDVBE010000139.1:0-14425 GCA_965372145.1 uncultured bacterium
ATAAATTATGTCTTAATTAAAGTCAAATACTTTTTAAATGGCCGAAGGTCATGTGCTACAAAAGATAGTGTGTTTTTTGGAGAACGATATGTATGGGAAACCTATACAGCCCATGAACCGGCACTTAAAATTGCCTTCAATCATGATAGATTTCAAATAAAAATTTCCGAAGCATTCAGATATGAGGATGTCGTACCAAACTCATCCTATGCAATAAGTAATTCAACATCCTGGCGGACAAGATGGGATGCCTATGTGGCAATAACGCCCAAAATCTCGTTATCCTTTATCGGCTATCTTGAATTCATTCGGAATAAAATTGGTACCATGCTTAAAGTAAATCAAGGATTACCGGAAAAGTCATCAAATATTGCCCTTAATGGAAATATTTCATTCAGGTTCTAATGAAAGTAATACACATTTCATACCACTTAATCTTATGGAGGGTTTATGCAAAAATTACTAATTACACTTCTTGCTGTTTTTGGAATTATAGTGCATACTGCAGCCTATGATAAAGAAAAAGCACAATTCTTTAACGAATTTTTTAAACCTTTTGCCGGAAAAGATGTCTCTAAACAGATGCAGAAAATTACTGTTGAAGCTTTAATGAAAAGATTAGAGCTCGGCGAAGAGTTTTATTTTCTGGATATGAGAACTGAAGGAGAAACCAAAATCGTTCGACTTGGATTCGAGAATACTTTGATAATACCAATGGAGAAAGTGTTTGATGAAACGAATCTTAAAAAATTACCGGCTGATAAAAATATTGTGGTTGTATGTGCAAAGGGTTCACGGGCTACTGCCACGGCTATGGCACTTCGTCAGATTGGCTTTACAAAAACCTTTATTCTTATCGGTGGCATTTCAGGACTTACAGCGTCATTGTGTCCTAAAAAACTGAATAAATAGAATCTTTATTCTCAATTCAATGTAATAAATAAGGAAATAGCTGTAGACGTAACAGTTTTTTCCTATGATATAAAACATTTAACGATAAAAAGAGGGAACATCGAATGATGTTCCCTCTTTTTGGAGCGGGAAACGGGACTCGAACCCGCGGCCGTCTGCTTGGGAAGCAGATACTCTACCACTGAGTTATTCCCGCCTAAGAAGTTGTTTTCTAAGATAAATACATCCAGAATCGCTGTCAACACTTTCCCTTGTAATTTTACGACTTATTTCGTATTTTTAGTGGTTTATTGGATATTTATATTATTGAATTTTCTCTAAATTTTCTTAACTCACTCTAGGTATTGGGACAATTAACTAGTATTTTGTTATATACTCCGATACCTTTCACCTTGTTTCGGGAGAATAGTAAGTAATGTTTTACATGGCTCTCATTGGAATACTATTCTTTCTCATCCTTATTCTCCTTGCAGTCCGTTTTGGCATCACCAAGCAGAAACTTGAAGCAGAGCGTGAAAGCCAGGCAGTGATTCATACCAGTGGTATCTATTCCATTCTACGAAAATCTCCCCGTGAAGATATTGAACAATTTAAGCCCTCCGAGCAAGAAATAACTCAATATTTATCAGCACAAACCGTAGACATACATGAGAATAAGTTATCGGATGATGACAAACAGGCACTTATTGCAGCATGGGAAACAAACCTGGAAAGTGCTATTCACGAAATCGAAGAAGGTGATAAGCAGGGTCTGGAGTTTTACTATTATGATCTTCATGGAGATGACGATGTATGTAAAGAATTCCTCGGCAAGGGATATTTTATCACCCGTCAAGATATCTTCAAACATCCTGAACTCATTCCCCCCTTTCATCTTGGGTGCGGATGTACACTCAAATGTCACCACGGTTCGGATAAACTCAGGGATACAACAGAATTCGGCATGCGTCCTTTTCTGGAAAAAGATGTTCTGCCGCCACTCCCTGACTGGAAACGCATTTTGAAAATTTGATCAAGAAGGTACTCGCGGATGAAATTACGTTTTAAGACTATTATATACAGCACTAGCTTTATTCTCATTTTTACATCCATTATTCTAGCGGCCATTGGCCAATCAGCTATTATTACGCTTTCATTCCCCTTTGGTGCCCGTTCAACAGGTCTGGGAGAAACATTTACCGGTATAGCTGATAATGTGGATGCTACCTGGTATAATACGGCTGGCTTAGGACAATCCCCACTTGCAAATACATGGAAAGTTTACTACCCTGATAAAAATGTTACTTATACTGCAATAACTTCCATGCAAAAACGGGGATTCGGAAAAAAAGAAAGAATCTGGCTCGGTACAAATAAAAAGGGACTGATGCTGTACAATGGCAAAGTCTGGACAACCTATGACACCCATCTGATAGAAGAAGACGACGAATTGCGAGACATTGCTGAAAAATTTCTTGATGTCGATGATAATGAAATGATAACACGGGCAATTCGCATTCTGAAAGAAATGAATGAAATCGAGACAAATCGCTACCGGGAAATTAAAAAAATTCTAACATCACATCTCCTTGATTCTCTTCGCTCCTCCAGGGACAGCACCACTATTGTTGAAACAATTACATCATCTATACTCGAACTGGACGAATTTAACCAGAATGCAACTCAAGTGTATGGTATCATAGCTTCGAAAGTTGACACATCCGTTGCAGACAGCATCGCTGACGAAATGGTTAAAGCTTTTACACTCAAGGATACAAAATTTTCTGACCTTGTTGAAATAAAAGTTCCTTTCAGCATTGCTGTCCGGGATAGTATTACAACACTTGCGCTGGATGAGTCAGAACGGTTATGGGTTGGTACACAATTCGGACTCTGGCGGTATAATGGAGCCTCATGGAGTTACTATTCCATGCTTGACGGGCTTCCCTCAAATAATATCATTGATATTGCTATCGGCCCAAAGTATGCAATAGCCATTGCTACTGATATGGGAATCGGAATATTTTCAGAAGGCGAGTGGAAGAGTATCGGCATTGAAGACGGTCTTCCTCACAGCATCATTACAACTCTTACTTTCGGCCAAGAGGATGATATCCTTTTCGCCGGTACTGCACACGGTCTTGTTAAGAAGAATAAGGATGAGTTAACCGTTTTTGATACTGCGGATGGGCTGCTCTCCTCATCAATCTCATCACTCCTTTTTGACTCTGAGAATAAACTGTGGATTGGCGGTAAAAACGGTATTACTATCTATGACGAAATCTCCTGGAAACGCTATAAGTTCCCGGATAGTGAAGTATACTCTTTTGCAGAATATAAACAGGGCAGAGTCTGGATCGGAACGAACAAGGGTGCGATCAGTTACCGTGCCGGACGGACTAAAGTTGGTGATGACGGCCAAAAGATACAGAAACCTCCTAAATGGAAGCCGTTTCACTCTAAAAATGCACTCATTGGCAATGTGGTAAAAGATATTACTATTCATGGAAAGGATATCTGGCTCATTACTGATGAAGCGGTGAATCAGTTCGACCGGGGTGACATGCAGGTAACCATATTTTATGAGCCGTTGCTCCCTGCCTTTGATATCCCCGAATTGTGGCACACAAATATCGCCGGTGTGTTTCCTACTGAAGAATGGGGAACGATCGGTTTTTATATGAATTATCTTAACTTCGGAGAAAATATCCACTATGACGCCCATGGAAGAGAATTAAACAGATTTAATTCATACGAATATGTCCTTGCACTGTGCTATGGACTGCCTATCAAAGAAAATTTATCATTCGGACTGAATATCAAATACGCACACAGTGCCCTTGCGCCTGGTATTGGAGAAGGCAGCGAAGGAGTTGGTAAAACATTCGCGGTTGATGCTTCAATTCTCAGACGTAATCTCCTGATAAAGAACCTCAGTCTTGGTTTGAATATCATGAACATGGGGCCTTCGGTCTTTTACATCGATAAAAATGAAGCGGACCCAATTCCTTTTACCCTCCGGTTTGGCCTTGCCTATTCGATAGTACAGACGCCGATTCATCATTTACAGGTTGGGTTGGATGTTGATCGTGAGATCGTTAAAAATGAACCCTATAAAAACCCTTACCCGTTTTGGAAAGCAATTTATTATGAGCTCTTTAATGATCCCGATGAAGATTGGAAAGAGGAACTTAAGCAATTCATCTTGCATGTTGGTGTTGAATACTGGTACGTATATTTCCTTGCACTCAGAGTGGGGGTTATGATTGATGAAGCCGGGTCCAGACGTGAACTTTCTTTCGGCCTTGGATTACGGTATGGTAATATGAGCGTAGACTGGTCATATATTTACTCTCCACGATGGTCCATTGCCCGGGATGGCCAGTGGCGTTTCTCATTTATCTTTTCACAATAATTGACATAGTACAGCAAATGTATTTATCCCTTACACATGTGGCATCGTTGTCATGAATTATAAAAAATATTTGTATAGATGGATTCCCCTTATCATTCTCAGTATCAGTATTGGTATACTTCCTTCTTATGCTGCAAAGAGACATCCACGTCAGAGCAAAGTATTCGGTCCACCGGGGAATTTCAGGCTTAACCCTTATCTGTTTAACGGCTTCTCGAGAAAAAATATCTATAAATCAAGGTCGGGTTCATCATATGGATACAGTTTACTCAATGCTGCCTCCGCGACCAATGACACGGTAAAAATCATCGCGCTCAGGGTTGAATTCCAGTTGGATAGTTCATTTCTCACAACGGGTAATGGACTTTTCGGCATTTACCGGAATAATAAAGGTACCACAGAAGATGTCGCTGAAAAAAAATACTATACAACCGGTGCTTATAAATACGATAATCTATTTCATGATTCAACATACTTTGCACAACATCTCGAATTTGTAAAAAAGTATTATTGGAAAGTCTCAAATGGCCACCTCCATGTTGAATATGAGATTTTCCCTCCGGGACCGGATGAAAAACATGCCTATAAAGTTCCTGATAAAATGACTAAATATTCTCCCGGTGCAAAAATGAAAAAGGAATCCTGGGATGAATACTATTACAGACGCACTGTCGGACTTATGGAGTTTGTCCGGGACGCTATCCGGGGTGCGGATTCAGCAGCGACTTCTCCGTTCAGGAAACTTTCTATGGAGCCTGACGGGCTTCTCTATGAAATCGATACAGTCAACACGCAGGTAACAAAACGCAAAGTAGCAATACTTCTGATTCATGCCGGTGCTTCATATCTTACTGATGGTGGATGGGATGGCTATTTCGGTCAGGATACACCTTCGGATATGATCGATGCATTCATTTCAAATGAATTCTTTGACTATTTTGCCACGGTAGACTCAACCCTTGGTTTTGATACGGATTCTACCGGCAAATCCGGTGTCTGGGTGAATAAATCCGGCACTAACAGATTCATTCTTGATGAACTCATGATGGTCTCAGAAACATCCAATCAGGATAGCCTTAACTGGGGAATAAACGGTATTCTGGTCAACCAGTTGGCTCGTCAGATCGGTATTCCTGACCTGTTCTCAACCATGAGCGGGATTTCCGGCATTGGGGCATTCTGTATTATGGATTTCGCCGGATACTCTACCGGCAGAGGTTTTGTTCCTCCCTGGCCTTCCGCATGGGTTCGTGCCTATATGGGATGGGATACACCTGTTGTAATTGAACCGGGCAATACAAATATAAATGGCACCGTAACCGCTATCAGTGCTGCTCAACCTGGAGATACGACAATTTTGTTGATCCCGATTAACAATCATGAATTTTATCTCATTGAGAATCGACAAAGGAATCTTACCGGTGATACAACATTCTTTAACCATGATATTGTGGAAGATATCGATCCTTCGATTAATGGTTCATCCATTATTGATCCCTATGACCATGTAAATATTGATAAGAATATAGCCACATTTACAAACTCAAGTGTTATTGATTCAATAATTAACTCGGATATCAGTATCCCCGCGTCAGGTATTCTGATCTGGCACGTTGATGAACATATTATTCGTGACCACCTTGAGCATAATATCGTCAATGCCGATTCATCCTATCGCGGGATTTCGCTTGAGGAGGCGGATGGCGTCGTTGATCTCGGGGTAATGTTTCAGGATGTGTTTTATCAGGCCGCTTTTGACTACGGTGGCGCTGCTGATGTCTTTCCACACTATACTTCTGAAAATGGAACTGCTGTTAATACTATAGGGCCGTTTACACGACCTTCTACTCAGAGTAATGATGGTGGACATACTTACCTTACTATAGCAATCGCCCCCCGGAATAATACCGGTACGAAGGAAGTCTCAATTGTAGAGGGAATGCTGGTGTATAATTTTGTTGACTCCGTCTTCCAGATAACGGTCGGTCGAAAGACCGATTGTATAACAAGTTTTACACATTGGCCACAGCGAATTGTTCCTGATAAATTCTTCGAACCGGTGTTATGTGATATATATCCAAATGGTGACACCCTGGAATGTGTAGTTGTAGATACCTCAGGCCGGGTATACGTCTGGAGTGCATATGGCAATGATTCACTTTACACCTCTGTGAAAGAAGCAATACCATCGTTACTCTACTCAAATGATACTGTATACACCGATACTATCTCTTATTGTGACATTATACCGCAACCTGCCGGTATGCCGACCTGTGTTGATTCATCAAGCCTGTACATTCCTTCCCGGGACAGCAGTATCTATATCCTGAGGTCAATCGATAGCGACACCGCCATATGGGACCGTATCGATCTTAACCATCCGGCATCATCCTATGTTTGCAACTACTCCGGTACGAAATGGGCAGTGGGATGTGCGGACGGCATGATTCTTTATGGCGATGATGCCTCAAGTTCCGTCACTAGTCTTTCTACCACATCCTCCGGTTCTATTCAAGCGCTGGCTGTTATCGACACCTCAAACGGTATACTTGCCGCGATCAGCGATCAGGGTGTTCTTACCGTGTGTTCTCCAAGCGGCCTGCTGGATTCTGCGACACTTTACAAGATATCAAAAGCCGGAATCTATCCCCCCTACACCCTTGTTACCGCAGATCTTGATCAAAACGGTATAATCGATATCGTCGTATCCGACAGGAAGCAGGGATTATGGCTCTATCACTATAACAGCGCTACTAATGCACTTTACTATAGTGCTGAATGGATTAAATGGGAAGACGGCCCGAATGACTGGGCAGGCAGCCATCGACTTGATACGAACCGTGCGTCAATTCCGGATAATGAATCCGCACCATCGATTGCCGACCTGGACAACGACCAGGCACTTGATATCATCGTCGGTGGGACAAATGGTATGTATGCCTATAACCATCGAGGTATACTGCTTATAAACTGGCCTTCACTTCTTGACACACATTACTGGCTTCAACGCGGCAGCATTACCTCATCCCCCGTTATCGGCTTTGCACAGAATAGTATTGATCCACTGGTCCTGTTTTCAGCACCAACCGGTGAAAATGTTACTATCGGTGTAGCCCATATCGATTCTGTGAATGATAATACCGGCACAATCTATTACACCTTCAGCGATGGATTATCCGACAGTATTCCCGGGCTCAATAAATCATTAATTGATTCTCTCCTTGTTTTCGGTGATTCCCTTGTGCTTCCTTATGTCACACCCGGTGGTTTTATTGATGCAGTTACCATGCATGGCAAGAGGCCTACCACAATAAACACACTGTCTAATGTCGGAAAAGTGATACAATCCAACTGGCCTCTTTCAGTGGGAGGTTCGATACGCACCTCTCCCCTGCTCTGCGATATTGATAACAATAATAAGGCTGATATCATAGCGGTAACAGATGCCGGTATGGTTTACCGTTGGGAAATGGCAAACAGTGTTATCTCAACCTCCTATGTATGGCCGCAGGCTGGTGCGAATAGCGCTCGAACATTTACTTACTCCGGTCCCCTCTCAACTATCGCGTTTGGCTTAAAATCTGAGATCGTTCATTTTTACAACTATTCTAATCCTGCAAAAAGGATTGATACATCCATCCCATTTAATACTACATTCAAATACCAGCTCACGAAACCGGCCAGGTCAGTGCGGCTTGACATTTTCACCTATACCGGACATCATATTGTCTCAGAACGCTCTCTTCCTTCCGGATATGGCTGGAATGAATATATAATTTCTCTTGAAAAATTTGGCTCTGCAGTATATAGATGCAGACTTGAGGCTGATTTCAGCGGGAAGAAAAAGGTGAAGTACTGGAAGATGGCGGTTATGAAATAATTGTTATTTCATTAATTGGTGCTTGTCCGGAAACGTCATTCCCGCATGCTTTTAGCGGGAATCTATGGCTTCCTTTATATAAAAAAACTAGATTACCGCCTAAAAGCATGCGGGAATGACGGCAAACAGGCACTTTTCAGACAAGCACTAATTAAAAAAAACAATCTCTTTTATCCTGTAAATTTTCTCGATCTGATAATATTTTATATTCTGCCTTGCAATCACAATACACTATATAATGGAATCGAAATCTTTAATGCAATGTATCTATTCCCGGAGTTTTTCTATTGGCCAATACATCTCAGAAAACTAAAAGAGGTAATTCATTTCTTTTTCTACTTCTCATTCACTTCACTATTTATGCCGCTTCTTACAATAGTTTCGGGCTTAAAGACTATACCATTGAGACCGACCATTTCACCCTGCACTATCATGAAGGCTTGAAACACGTTGCTGAAGAAATAGCAGATATCTTAGAAAACCTTTACGATACCTATAAAAACAGGTATCATATTACCCTCCCTTCAAAAACAGAAGTTGTTGTGACCAATCAATGCGGCAATGGAGGAGCTCTTCCATTATTAAATTCAATAATTATTGACGCAAACGCTTTTGACTTTAATCTCCGTGGAACGGTAGACTGGCTGGAAAATGTCGTCACTCACGAATATGCACATATTGTTTCTATCTGGCTCAGTTTTAAAAGTCCCTCGTGGATACCCTATTATATGTATGGCTATTTTACCCATCCGAATGAAAAAAAACGCATGGAAATGCTCCATGTGTTTCCTAATGAGATTTTACCACCCTGGTTATTCGAAGGCATTGCGCAATATGAAAGCTCTCAGACAGGCAGTGACAAATGGGATACGCATCGCGATATGATCCTTAGAACACTTTCGCTTTCAAAAAAAATACTCACCTGGGATCATATGTCTGTCTTTACCGGTAAAAGTGATGACTTTGAGAAAACCTATGATCATGGATTCTCACTGGTCAAATATATTGCCGAGACCTATGGGTATGAAAAAGTTGTTTCTATCCTCCGCGAAGCTTCTAAATTCCCACGCATCAACTTCGATAGAAGTATCAAAGAAGTTATGGGAATATCCGGTAGAGAATTGTATAAGGAGTGGAAACAGACACTGAAAAAACACTATACCGCACAAATTGACTCTATTGGAGATCAAATTTTTGGTAAAAAAATAAACAAGGATGGTTTTAATAATTACTGGCCCCGTTTCGGGCCGAATGATGAGAAGATTTACTTTCTATCAAATGGTAAGTATGAATATTCGCGGCAGAAGCTCTATTCCTATGTACTGGCTGATACTGTTGAAGAAGGCAAAAAGATTACTTTAGAGATGCCTGTCGTATCTCGTTTTTATGACATTCATGACGCAACAAAGAAAATTGTCTTTTCAAGTGCAAAATCACGTAAATCAAGGCTTGTCCCTAAAAAAGGCGGCGGTAGAACCAGGGATATTTTTATTGATAATCTCCCGGACAAACAGTCAAAAAAGCTTTTCAAGAAAAAATCCGAGAAACAAGTTTCTGAAAAGATGGATTTCTTTCATGCGGCATTCTCACCTTCGGGGAACAAAATAGCCTGTACCAAACGACGGTATGACAAATTCTATCTCTACCTTTCCGATACATCGGGAGAAAACATCACACGGGTATATCCACCTGAAAAGAGTCCTGAATTGAGTATTAAGACCGTGTTCAGTATTGACTGGTCACCGGATTCTCATACTATTGCAATCAGCTATATCGATCGCGATAACAGGAAAATTGGCATTTATAATATAAAAACGGGTGACTTTTATACTGTGTGTGATACCAGACACGACGAACGTGATCCCCGTTTTAGTCCTGATGGGAAGCGGCTTTATTTTTCTACTGACCGATCCGGTATCTTTAATATTTATCGCTATGATTTTGGCACCCACAGCCTTCAAAAGCTGACGAACGTTTCCGGTGGTGCTTTTACTCCCGACATATCATCCGATGAAAAACTGCTTGTCTTTACCAATTACGATAAAAACGGCTATGGCATCTATTTAATTGACAGTATAAAAGTACTGGAAGAACAGATAATCGATACCGCTGTTGCGATAAAAATGCGGCCGGGATACAAACCCAGGAAATTAAATACAACATTTTCTCCACCCAAAAAATATTCATCCCTGCCAAGACAATTTCTTTTTGTACCTGCATTCATTGGTGAACAAGTATTAACGGATAATAACAATGCGTTTAAAGGAATTACTAATTTTAAAATAGGATTTATATCATATTTGTTTGATCCACTTGATATAACCTCAGGAAGGGGTAATTCAATAACGGCATTTTTTCTCTACGATCCCAGTGAATTCTTATTTGACAGGAAAATGATAATTAACAAAAAGACAAATTATGATATTGCATTGTTCGCACATACGTCACGATTACCCTTTGATTTAGATTTTTCTTTTTACCAGCGAAGTATCGCGGGAAAAGATTATTTCAATATTTTTGAAGAAAACAGCTCAACCAACAACGCCAGCCTGGATTATAAATTAGCACCGAATTTTTTCACATTATATCTGACGCATAAAATCTTTGGCAATTTTCGGACCTCATTTTCCCATGCAGGAATTCATGGTGAATACGATTATTTCAAAGTATGGGTTAAAATGGGTTCTGATTCGTTCGAGGTATATGACAAGTATTTCGGATATACCCCTTCCAAAGGATATCGAGTTGGTGCACATTATACCCTGTCGCAGCGAAAGCTTGATCCGCGTGCAAGCATCTCTCCAAAGGGTTTGGGATTAATGGTTGAATATGATTTCTACAATCAATATATGCAGAACGAGGTACATAGTTTTTCCGTTGAAAATGGTGCCCTTAAAGAGAATTATCATGCCCCGTATAAATACAATCAGGTGGATTTTAAATTACTCTGGGGTCAATCTATCCCGCTGATAAAAAAGCACGATCTTTTCTTTAAACTGGAAGGATCCGTTGCAAAACTTACAAAATCAAGCAGGAATAAATTAAAAAAGGATGTTGAATCAGGCGATTTACCACATAATGATATTCCCAGTTATATGCAACCGTGGCTATGGATACCTGGATATACATTCTATTCCAAAGACTCGGAAAATATAGATACCGTTTTAATATCGGGCAACGGCGTTGTCGGCGGAGACCTCTCTTACCGCTTCCCGCTCTGGCCCGGCTCAATCGACAGAAAACTCGGTTTCCTCTATCTGGATAAATTCTACGGTGCATTAAACTTCGGCGGTGCTGCTGCTGTTAATAAATTAAGTAATTTTAAACACCTTCACTGGGATGACCTTTTATTATATCGGGGTATTGAACTTCGATTGGAAGCTATTTCATTCAGTACCATGCCCATGGCGATAAGTTTTCGATGGGATTACGGGATTGATAAAGCACCCTCCATAGGCGGACATAAGTTAAGTTTTAAGATAGGCTTTGATTTTGATTACTGGGATATTGTAGTTGAGCCGAAAAGGCACAGGCTCGGTTCTCAATTTTCAATGTATAAATAATCTGTTTAAATCCACTTTTATATAATACTCATGTAGCTAATTCTTCAATCTAAGGTAATCCTATAATCCTTACTATCATGATTCAGACATTTTTTTCACCGCCATATCGCCCCCATCTTCCAATTATCCGTAAATCCCATCTTCAAAATCGGCACTCCCGGATACTTCTCAAACAACTCAATCAATTGATTTTTAAAAGCTTCTTTTCTGCCTAATGTCGTCAACAAATCGGCCATAACCGTACAAAGTGCGGCCATTTTTGTCGGGTATACAACGCTCTGTTTTTGCCGTTTCGTTAAATTGACCCTGATTTGAAAAGTCCTGTTCCATATTCTGCAATGGTGGGCGCACAAATTCCGGAGATAGCTTATTGAATGCATCCACGATTGAAGGTGCCATGGAGTGGCATTCATCCTTCGTGCAATGGCTTTCTGGTCATCCGTGTTTTTCAGGCCTCCGAAGATTTTCGACCACTTACCTATTGAAAGTACTTCGGTGAGCATCCATGCTGCCGGCAATTCGGGTGTGGAGTATTTATCCTTGTAGCTTTGAACGAAAATTTCGCGACTACGGAAAAATTCTTTACGGCAACCATCGATAAAAACATCATAGGAAAAGACAGAAAGGTTGTAGACATCCTTTTTCAAATACCAATGAGAATCATTATATCCTAGGCAAAGTTCCAGGCATACTGCCGTGCGGAAAGCTACTTCGATATGTTCGATAGATGAGAAAAGCAGGGTTCTTAATTCAGAGTCAAACTCATAGAGAGTACAGACATCATTAAAACTGCTGCCTTTTTTATATTGGTGAGTCCGGGTCCGGTTTTCAAAGATTTCAAAATGCAGAGCATAACCACAGAAACGATAATAATTAACATTTTCTAGAAATCGAACCGCGGTATGTTCGTCTTCGATTGCCATACCTCTTGATCTTAGGAGCTGAACCTGGCATTCAGGTGTGGTCGGTGGTTTAGTAAAAGGAATACGACTGCTCATATCATCTCCAAGACAGAGGCAAATGCAATCGAGTTTTTTATCCGGGGAGCATTACAGGAGTAGGGGTATAAAATAGAAGACCCGCCCTGGTCCGCGGTACTCCGAAGAGCCCTAAGCGTGGCGGGTACTGTTACTATAAATATACCGCTTTTTACGCCTATGGTCAACACAAAAGTCATACGTTTGTGAATCAATCCATTCATTTCACAATCCCCAATTCCTTCAAATACCCCTTCATCCCTTTCCTCACCCCGGCAAGCTCCTCTTCCAGCTTCTCAATTTCCTTTTGCGTCGCCGCAATATCGATTTCCTCTTCTTCCTCAAAAGTATTGACATAGCGGGGTATATTGAGATTGAATTCGTTTTCTCTGAGTTCTTCGAATGTGGACCGGTAGGCATACTTTACAAAGAGCATTGAGTACGTATCAAACCTCCCGCACCATAATAACACCTTCAATAGCCCGAATTTTATCAAAGAGTGCTTCCGTCAGTTTCGAATCCGTATCGATGATATTATAGGCGACATCATCACGGTGTTTATTAATAAGATCTGCGATATTAACCTTCTCTTCGGCAAGGACCCCGGTTATCTGTCCGACCATATTTGGTATGTTTCTATTTGCGACAATGAAACGGTAGGTTTTAGCTGCGCGGGCCATTTCGCAGTTGGGAAAATTAACAGAATTCTTGATATTACCGTTTTCTAAATATTCACGCAACTGATTTACTGCCATTATTGCACAGTTCTCTTCAGATTCGAGAGTTGACGCTCCTAAATGAGGCAGGCAGATTACCCGTTCTGTCTCTAAAAGCTTTTCATCCGGGAAATCGGTTACATATACAGAGACTATCTCTTCGCTGATAGCACGTATTAAATCTTTGTTATTGATTAATCCGCCCCGCGCAAAGTTAAGTATCCGTACCCCTTTTTTCATAAGTGAAAATTTTTCATAATTCAACATACCCCTGGTATCATCGTTCAGCGGTACATGGATAGTTATATAGTCTGATTCAGCAACCAGTCGATCAAGGCTGGCAGCTCTGGAAACACTCCTTGAAAGGCCCCAGGCAGCTTCAACAGAAATAAAGGGATCATACCCAACGACATCCATGCCCAGTGCGATAGCATCATTCGCGACCATGACGCCAATAGCACCGAGGCCGATAATACCAAGCTTCTTCCCTTTGATTTCCGGCCCCGCAAAATCGGATTTACCCTTTTCAACAAGTTTCGGTACCTCATCCCCTTTACCAACAAGGCCCTGCGCCCATACCAGACCATTAAAAATCTTCCGTGAAGAAATGAATAGCCCCGTTAACACAAGTTCTTTAACGCCGTTTGCATTAGCCCCTGGCGTATTAAATACCACAATACCTTTGTCAGTGCACTTTTCGACTGGAATATTGTTCACTCCGGTCCCGGCTCGAGCAATAGCTTTTACCGTTTCCGGAATCTCCATATCGTGCATTTTGAAGCTCCGTACGATTATAGCATCCGGATTGAGAATCTCAGATGCTGTTTCATACTCTTCCCTGGGCAACAGGTCGAGTCCCCGTGTTGATATTTTATTTAATGTCTGAATGTTAAACATGTTTTCCTCCCTCTAGTAAAGATAGGGTTCTGGGTTCTGGGTTCTGGGTTCTGGGTTCTGGGTTCTGGGTTCTGGGTTCTGGGTTC
>CBDVBE010000140.1:0-14207 GCA_965372145.1 uncultured bacterium
TTCAGTTTATAATAATTTTTGTAATAAAGTATCAGCAGCAAATACAACTGGATTGATTACCGATTTTGTTGTAAATGATAGTATGTGTGGTCCAAATCATATTCAAGAATACCTGCGTACAGACTCATATAATTTCAATGCCTGTCGTGTGCCATTGCGTTTATCCATGGATTATGGCCACTATGGAAATTCTTCTGCAAAAACACGATGTAATCAAATCTCTAATTGGTTAAAAGGAAAAACCGGAGGAGATCCCACACAAATCGCTGTCGGCTATGAACTTAATGGTGATCCAATTGATAATTCTTTTACTTCAATGGCTTATACTGCCCCTTTCATGGCTGGCGTTACTGTTGATGCTGCTCATCAGACATTTCTGAATAAAGGCTGGTATACCATGCATAAGGACACTTTCGAAATTCACCATTTTGAAGTAGCCCTTAATCTCATGAGTATGCTCTATATCGCTGGTAACTGGTGGAAACCGGGACAGACAAGTACGCCGTACCCGGATCCGGTTGTTGAAGCGCAAGGTTGCCTTCTCGATGACTTTGAGGATTATTACAGCGATGATCCTTCGCAGACGTATCTTGGAGCAGCCTTTGGTCATTCCCTTGGTGTTGATCCTGCCCTTGGCGGAGGATTCTGGTTTGTTTTTGCGGATACTTCGGGTAGTAAAGTCATCGGTAAAAATGGTGAAATAACAGATACGACATCAGATGATATCGTTACTGATGGAGCGATGCATGTTGAGTTGAAGACCAGTACAAGTAATGCTGAGTATCCCTACGCCGGTGTTGGTGTTCCATTTGTTAAAAAGGGTCTCGATTTTTTTGATTTGGGCAAGCTTTCAGGTATTTCTTTCAAGGCAAAGGGAAGCGGTAGAATTCGTTTTGAATTTGTATCAAAGGATATTATTACCGGATTTCCGAACGAAGATGATCAATGGGGTTGGTATGGTGGAATTATTAATCTTACCAGTGACTGGAAGGATTATAAAATTGCTGATGATTATTTTGTGCCCCAAAGGTATTCTCCTGCAGAAATAGAAGGCTGGGGTTGGGATCATGGCAAGGCTGATGTCAGTCAATTGATGATCTCTGTTCTGGATTCGGCATCGGATGTTGATATGTGGATTGACAGTATCGTACTTAACGGCCTTGAATATCAGGAGTGTTTTAATTTTACCCCGCAGATTACACAAGCCCATCCGTTTCACAACAAATCAGTCAATGACGGCTTCTTTATACGGTATAAAAGGAGGAGTCAAAGCGTCAGCATTACACACGACCTTGCGGAAGCAACACCGGTATCAATTAAAATGTATGATACCAGAGGCAAGCTGATAGCTGAGCCGGTCAATACGGTTTTAACCGCCGGGTCACATACTCATGCAGTAGACCTGAAATCACAGGTTATGTCAAGCGGTATTTATCTTGTCTCATGTAAAGCTGGAGAACGGTTGTTCAGACGGCATTTTGATGTTGTAAAGTAACTCTTCCAAATCATCTATCGTTGTGAGCGGGTTAATAATAACGACCCGCAAATAAAACCCATCCTTCAGCGGGGTCTGGGTAATATAGAACTTTTCACTAACGAGAATATTTTTTCGTATAGTTCTCTGCAGGTCATCGAGGTTTGCGACATTAGGTGGAATATACCTGAAACAGACAATGTTGCATTCCGGTTCATGGGGGCATTCAAAATCCTCCGACTCTTTAATCAGTGCGGCGAATTCTCTCGCCAGATCTATTCGTGAGGTAACATAATCAGCGAAGAAATCCGTGCCGTATACCATAAGCGGAATATACAATTTCATCCCCATCATGAATTTAGTGCACTCCATGGTACGGTGCGCGTAGTCATACCATTCATCCCTGGAATCTTTTTCAAACAGGTAGGATGCTTTCTGTGAGAATGATCGATAGGAATGTGAACCGTCTTTAAAAATAACCGCGGTAATACAGGCCGGCATAAGAAGCATCTTATGCGCGTCCCACACAATAGAATCTGCCCTGTGTATACCATCGAGAAGATGCCGGTACTCTTGCGATAATAACGCTGAGGCTCCGTGGGCACCGTCAACATGGAGCCAGAGATTCTGCTCTTCGCAAAAGTCGGCAATACGATTTAAGTCATCGTAACTGCCGGTGGCCGTGGAGCAGGCGTTTGTCACCACAGCAATGACCTTCCTGCCCTCTGAAGTACATTCCCGGTAGCATTCCTGTAGTGCATCAATATCAAGGTGATAGCGCTCGTCAACCGGTACCGGAATAACAGCATCCTCACCCAGTCCAATCACACCCACCGCGCGTTTGATACTGTAATGCGACTGTTCCGAGACCAATACTGTAAATTGCTTTTCTTTGTCTACTCCCTGCGTCCATATATCATAGTCAGCTTTAACCTGGCGGGCGGCAAGCAGTGCGGTCAGGTTACCCAGTGTTCCACCTGAAGTTAAGATACCGTCGGCATTTTCATCATAGCCGATCAATCCAGCCATCCACTGTATAACCCGTTTTTCCAGAGCGATATTTACCGGTCCCATTTCATATATGGCTGATGCGTTATTCAGGACCGAACTCACCAGCTCACACAATGCTGCCAGCGGAAGGGGAGCGGTTACCTGGTGGCCGATATACTTCGGGTGGTGCAGGTGGTGTGATTCCTCAATTACCCGGTTGAGTAACGGTAAAAAATCATGGGAGGGCAGCGTCGGGAAGTCACCTTTCCATCGGGCAAGCATCTGATCAGGGGTGATATTTGGCAATACAGTCTCTAAATTCCGTTCAACAGATTGCTTCAAATAATCAGTCAGTATATCGACAATTCGGCTACCAGCCTCTTTGAAATATTCAGCGCTATAGGAGTCGTTTATTTGTTGTTTATACTTGTCACTATTCATAGGCAATTATTCATGAAAAGGTAGTGCTATTCTGCTGAAGTAGTATAAAATACTTATAGCTGCTGATAAAAGAGGTATCGATTACAATGAAAACGTGCTGTAAGCGCAAAATATATCAGCACGGGCTTCAAGCCCGGTGTATAAAATCAATATAAACCGAACAGGCCTGTAAGGCCGAAACAACAGGACGGATTTTTATGGCACAATCCCTTTCAAAAATTCTTCTCCATGGAGTCTTCAGCACAAAAAACCGAACAAAACTGATTCTACCCGAATTTGAGAATGATCTTCACGGGTATATGGCCTCTATATTACGTACCTATAAAAGTAACGCATATACAGACCTCTGGACATAGTGCCATTTTTAGTCGAAAAACACAATATCAGCTATCCAACACCGTTGCCGGTCTCGCGCGCGCGCGTAGGTACATATTATATATATGCGATACGGTAGAAAATTTGCAAAAAACCTTTAGAAACTTGTCACAAATCAAAATAACACGTCATAAACCGGCAATTACAAAACGGTGTATGTCCAGAGTTCTGCATATAGAATCGGCGGTACAGAAAATCATGTTCACATTGCCTGTACACTTCCACGAACCATTACCGTGGCGAAATTACTTTTATAGCCTGGAACAGGGAGAAACTTGATAACCTAGAAAAGCTGAATCCCCAGCTTTCAATAAAAATTCAGGGTATACTGAGTAAAGATCTCGTAAGCAAGATAAAGAATGCCACAACCGGTGAAATCAACCGAAATGGCTGATCATTTTCACTCCCAGTGTCGAACTGTTGTCTATAAAAAAATAAAAAGAAGAATTCCCGGTAAAACATTTTAATTTAACCTATCCTTTTGCTGTTCCACATAGCATTTTAATATTTCTCAGATTGAAAGGATATGGTACTAAGAAGGGTAGAAGCAATGAGTGAAAAAAAGATATATATCATCGATGGTCATGCTCTGGCGTATCGCGCCTATTTTGCCATGATCCGTTATCCACTGTCTAATTCAAAGGGCCAACCCACCAGTGCGGTCTTTGGTTTTGCGAATTACCTTTTAAAGATATTGCAGGATTATAAGTGTCCCTATCTGGTAGTGACGTTTGACAGCCCCAAACCCTCATTTCGTAAAGATATATATACCGAGTACAAGGCGAACAGGGAAGAGATGCCTGATGATATGAAAAGCCAGATACCGCTGCTCTTCAAGCTGGTTGAGTGTTTCAATATTCCCTATCTGATGAAAGAGAGTGTAGAGGCTGATGATATAATAGCAGATATAACAAAAAAAGCAGAGGAACAGGATTTCGAGGTGTTTATTGTAACAAAAGATAAGGACCTTATGCAGCTGGTCTCAGAGAATGTCCATATGCTTGCACCTGAGACCGGTGGAACCTTTACGGAAATGGGGCCTGCTGAGGTACATGAGAAAATGGGCGTACCGCCGGAGAGAATTCTTGACCTGCTTTCATTGATGGGTGACAGTTCTGATAATATCCCCGGTGTTCCCGGTGTCGGACCGAAAACAGCAGTTAAGATTCTCGAAAAAGCAGGGACGCTTGATAACCTGCTCAAAGATATTTCGTGTGTCGATAATCCGAAGTTGCAGGCAAAAATCGAGGAGCATAGAGACAAGCTGGAACTCAGTAGAGAACTGGTAACCTTGAAGTATGATGTGGGTATGGATATTGATCTTGAGGAATTTAAAACTCACGAGGTTAAACGCGATGAGTGTATCGAGTTTTTTACAGAAATGGAGTTTACTTCTTTTCTTAAGAATCCGTTGTTTGATGTAAGTACTAAAACCGAGTTCTCCGTTCATGTTCCGAAAAAAATTGACGAACTGGCTGATATTGTCGGGGAGATTGAAAAGAAGGGAATGGTGTCTATTGACACTGAGACAACAGGGGTTGAAGCCCGTTCCGCAAATCTGGTCGGCATTTCAATGGCAGTATCGGATAAAGAAGCCTGGTATATTCCGGTAGGCCATGATTCGGGAGAGAATCTTCCATTGAAAGAAACACTGAAGATTCTTAAACCGGTGATTGAATCAGAAGAGATTAAAAAGATTGGCCAGAACCTTAAATATGATTATCAGATATTCAAGAATTATGACATTACCATGCGGGGTATCTCATTTGATACGATGATTGCGGCATATCTCATCGATCCGGGAAAACGCCAGTACAATATGGATCTTCTTGCAGTACAATGGCTTAATATAAAACCAATTTCCATCGAGTCACTCATTGGGAAAAAAGGCAAGAACCAGAAATCGTTTACAGGGGTCCCTGTCGCTGATGCAGCAGAGTATTCGGGTGAAGATGCTGTTATACCACTCAAACTTATGGCACAGTTTCGATCTATTCTTGAAGAGCGCGACATTTTAACACTTTTCGAGACGGTTGAGATGCCGCTGGTTACTGTTCTGGCTGAAATGGAGTGGTACGGTATTCAGATTGACACTGAATTCCTGCAAGTCCTTTCGCAGGAATACAGTAAGAAACTCACCGGGATCACAAAGGAGATATATGATCTGGCAGGGGAGGAGTTTAATCTCAATTCGCCCAAACAAATCAGCGAGATATTTTTTACCAGGCTTGGATTGCCGAAATCAAAGAAAACAAAGACCGGTTTGTCAACTGATGTTACTGCGCTGGAAAAACTTGCGCCTGATTATCCTATTGCACAAAAACTTCTTGAACATCGGGTAGTACAGAAACTCCTTTCAACCTATATTGATGCACTTCCTGCTCAGGTATACAGTAAAAGCGGCCGTGTGCATACGTCGTTTAACCAGACAATAACCGCGACAGGACGCCTGTCGAGCACCGGTCCGAATCTGCAGAATATCCCGGTACGTACTGATGCGGGACGAAGAATTCGTGAAGCATTTATTGTACCACATGGCCGGTTATTAGTATCTGCTGATTATTCACAGATAGAATTGAGAATTCTGGCACATCTTTCGAAAGATGATCGGCTAATCCAGGCGTTTAAAGAGGATATGGATATCCATACACAAACAGCTTCGGCGATCTATAATATTTTTCCGGAAATGGTTACCCCTGATATGCGTCGTGCTGCAAAGACTATCAATTTTGGCCTGATGTATGGTATGGGTCCGATCAATCTTTCAAGGCAGCTTCATATCAGTTTTAAAGATGCACAGTCGTTTATCGATCTCTACTTTGAACAGTTTCCAACGATTCATAGATTCATGGAGGAGTGCATCAAAAAAGCCCGGGAACACGGTTTCAGCGAGACGTTACTTGGCCGCAGGCGCTATCTGCCTGATATCACCGCTGATAACCGGCGTGTCCGGGAAGCTGCAGAACGAACCGCTATTAACACCCCGGTCCAGGGAACTGCTGCTGATATTATAAAGATCGCAATGGTGAATATTCAGAAGGAAATAGATGAGTTGTTTACCGATGCAGAGATGCTTCTTCAGGTGCATGATGAACTGGTGTTTGAGATCGATGAGGAACAAGTCGAGCCATTTTCAAAATGGATTGTTGAAAAGATGAGTAGCGCCTATTCACTCGTAGTGCCGTTGAAAGTGGATATCGGGTCAGGGGAGAACTGGAGTGTGGCGCACTGAGGGAATTGGTTAGAAAAGGAGAGTGTGGGAGAGTAGGAGAGTGGGAGAAAAAGAGTAGCAGCAGCTCCAGTACTCCACCATTCCATTACTCCCGATTACGAGCACGACTTTTTTGTGAAAATGAAGTAAAATATTTAAGAAGAACGCTGTGTTATAAATTAATCGATGTGAGGAATCAGTCCATGAAAGACCTTATTCAAATCGCTGTCAAAGCCGCCCGTGAAGCAGGTGAAATGCTTCTTGAAAATGCGGATAACATCAAAGATATTTCCGTAAAGAAAGACAGGTCCCTGGTAACGGATCTTGATGCACGTGCAGAAAAGATGGCTGTGGATATAATAACTTCAGCTTTTCCCGGGCATGGCATCTTATGTGAAGAGGGAAGCGCTGAGGCATCGGATGGAGAATACCTGTGGATAATTGATCCGCTGGATGGCACGCATAATTATATCCGTGGTATCCCGCATTGGGGAGTTTCAATCGGCATTGTACATAAAGAACAGTTCGCGGCCGGGATTGTTTTCATGCCATGTGATAATGCGCTCTATGTCTCTGAAAAGGGGAGCGGTGCATTTAAGAATGAGGAGCGTATTCATGTTTCAACTAAGTCGAAAATAGGAGAGTGCACCTTATCATACGATTCATGTATTCGGGAAGATCCGGTGTTAAAACCAAAAGTGCTGGGTGAGCTTGGCCGGAAGGTCTTCAACATACGCATGTTCGGTGCATCCACTTCTTTGTTAACACTGGTCGCTGAAGGTAAGATTGATATTGCTGTGGAGTTTGACGATAAACCGTGGGATTTTGCAGCCGGTGCATCGTTAGTTCTTGAGGCAGGTGGTGCGTTTACCGATTTTCACGGCAATCCTACAACGTACCGGTACGAAAAATATGTTGCGAGTAATGGTCTGGTGCATGATGAAGTATGTCGGATAATTACAGGTGCTATGTAAGATCAGACCTCAGTATAATATGCAAAATTGACAATTATAAATCGCAAGTTTCTTTCCCTCTATTATCCTGCTCGTCCTTCGTCCTCGTCCTCGTTTTTTTTTATAGTTAAAAAGAAAAAGCCGAAGACGAGGGATTTTAACAGTATGTTAAGCAGAGGGGCATGGAAATGGCCACTGCACAATTCGAATTGGAAATCAATTTCCTAATTCTCATTTGACCATTCTGCTTCTATTATGAACACTTGAAACTTTAGTTGTTAGTGTTCATTATCCCCTTTGTGGGACATAATGTTATGCTTTAGTATAACTTACGATTTTATCTTAAGGAATTAAGATAAATTACTGAGTTATGAAGATAGTATATCACTCACTTGCGACACTTTCAATAACCCGCCTCAGGTTATCAAATCCACACATAATAGGATTCAGTTTCTTAAGTTCCACGAGGGGAATGATTCTTTTTTCAGTTAAAGATTTTTCCAACTGTTGTGCATAGATAATAAAAAAAGTCCACTGTGAAAGATTCATCGGATTGAGTGTATGCTCGTTTCTGTGATGGAGCAGACAAAAGACGAACATATCAATAAGATGTAATCCTTCACACGATTGTAAAGGTATTTCCGCATCCCATCCAAAGCTTGGATTGAGGGTAAATGATATATTAGGCAGACCGTTACGTGACCATGTCTGGATATATGAAGAGGAAAGTACCTCAACCTTTTTACCATTTTTTGTTTCTAAATTATAAACATCATTCTCATTACGCACTTCGTTGTGCCTGTTAAGGGCTGTTGCAACAATAAATTCTGCAAACATTTTTTGTGTTTGATTACTCGTTAAATTGGATAAAGCCCACCGCCAGAAATCGATAGTACACAGATTAATATCCCGTTCTCCATTAAGGAAGAATTCGTATCCGGACTTCTGTTTGATCACTGGGGGTAATAGTTTATTCATAGAAATTATCTGTAGGTTGAAAAAAAAATTAATGTTATAGTATATAGTGTCTGTCCGGAAAGTGCCTGTTTTCCGTCATTCCGGTATTCTTTTCGGCCGGAATCCAGCTTTTTTTGATGTTTTAAGGCATGGATTCACCCCTGCGGAGCACTTCGCCCGACAGAAACATTCGGGAATGACGTTTTCGGACAGACACTATATAGGTAAAAGAGGGAACAACCACCATTACTTTCAATTGCTTATTAGTAATTATCCCTGAAATTAAATATGAAAGTTCCTAGACAAGGTGCCCTTCTGCTTAACACACTGTTATATGCAAAAATCGTGACAAAATCCTATATTGGCTAATTTCACCTAAAAATGACCTATAATAAAATAAATCGTCTCATTTCTGGGACAGACAGTCTCATTTCCGGGACGGTTTGTTGACAAAGGGAATAAAAATCGGATGCCGAATGGAAAATGTTTGGTTTTAAAGCAAAAACCCTTTTATCCTTCGTTTTTTGGTTCCATCATTATATTTTCAGAGTCTTGATTATTTAGAGCCTTAGAAAAAGGATTGTGATATGCAAAGAATAGAAGAAAAGCATGCTCAGGTTTTATTGGATTATTCCCTGCAGATAAAACCAGGTGATAAGATGTATATTCGCGGGAATGTCACAACTCTTCCTTTAGTGCGTGCTGCATTTACCCACGCTGTACAATTAGGGGCATTTCCACAGGTGAGAATCGTCGATGAAATTGTCGAGGAGCGTTTGTTAAAATATGGTACAGCAGAGCAGATCCAATATATTCCGGCAAGTGATTATACCCTGGTAAAGGATTTCGATGCCTATCTTATCTTTATGGGTAGTGAGAATACAAAAGTATTGTCGAACATTGATCCTGAAAAAACAAAGCTCCAGACACAGGGAAAACGTGAGTATTCACGGATATTCTATGACCGGTGGGCAAAAAAGGAGATACGATGCTGTGTTTCACTTTTTCCAACCCATGCGGAAGCACAGGAAGCGGAAATGTCACTCCCGGAGTATGAAAATTTCGTGTATACTGCCTGCCTGCTGTATGAAGATGATCCGGTATCTGCCTGGAAAGAGGTGGAAAAACAGCAGGAGAAGATATGTTCAATGCTCAATACAAAAAAAAGGCTGCGGATTGTATCAGAAGAGACTGACCTGTCCTGTAGTGTTGAAGGTAGAAAATGGATCAACTGCTGCGGTAAGGTTAATTTCCCCGACGGTGAGGTTTTTACCGGACCCGTGGAGGATTCAGTAAACGGGCATATTCGATTCAGTTTTCCCGGTATTTACCAGGGAAGGGAGATTGAAGATATCCGGCTCACCTTTGAAAAGGGGAAAGTTATCGATGCATCAGCCGCAAAAGGTGAAGAATTATTGTTGAAACTATTGGAAACAGATGATGGTGCACGTTTTGCCGGTGAAATTGCAATTGGGACAAACCACAATATACAAAAGTTTACGAAAAACATTCTCTTTGATGAAAAAATCGGTGGTACGGTTCATCTCGCCCTGGGAAGATCATTACCGGAATCAGGCGGCAAAAATGATTCCACCATACACTGGGATATGCTTTGTGATATGAAAAGGAATGGGAAAATTTTTGCTGATGATGCGTTGGTTTATGAGAATGGGGTGTTTAGGGAATAGGCCTTTTGAGGGTGCCGTGAGCATATTTAAAAATAGTTAGTTTATTCTTTGAAGATTTTACTATATAATTATGGACAGGGGATTCAACATAGATTGAATCCCCTGTATTATTGAATTTTGGGAAACGCTGTTTATAACATCAACTATTTTATCTACTCTTATTATTCATTAAAATTAAGTACGTTCAATATTATGAACAAAAGAAGAGCCAAAGGCCTATATAACCTGATTATGGCCTTGTTATGCCTTATGTGGGCAAATTGTGCAGGCCCGAGATATATAAAACTCCTATATCCTCCTGCAACATATGAAGCTGTTGGCTATCAACCGGAAAAAGTTATTAAACTGTTAAAACCCCAGATAATAATTCTCAAAGTTGTAGATAAACGTCAAGCAAAGGAGAGAATCGGTAAAGTAAAGAACTCATATGGAAAAGAGCTGGGTAATATTCTGGCAATTAATGATCCTGTTAAATGGGTTGCCGATGGTGTGAAAACGGAACTGGAAAAAAGACGGTATATCCTGTTTGACTCGAGCACTACTATTGCATCAGATAGCATTCCGGTAATTACTATTGATCTGAATGAATTGTATTGCAATGCACATTGGATATATGAAGGGCATGTCCGTTTAACCGCAAGAATGATGTTGCAGGATGATTCGACGATTATTACAAAGACCTATACCGGGGCAGGCAGCGCTGGGGAAAATTTTGGCGGTAAGGAAAAATATTGTGCAAAAACACTTTCCTTGACTCTATTAGATGCGGCAAATCAGTTAGCGAATGATATGTATTCCACTTTTATTCAAAAATACATCTCATCCGGAAAACAGAGAAAAACCGGCAGGGATACTATTTCAGCAAGGTCTATAGCTTATAAACGGGGTCAATCGCATAGTCGGGGTAATACTGCTGCACGCGCGGCAGCAATAGCCAGGGCAGCAAGATTTAAACAGGTAGCAGCTTCGTCCCGTACAACGCTGCATTCAAAAAGCGGCGTGGCTGAGAATTCTAAAAGCTTATTTCGAAGTATGGCTGAAAAGCTTTCAGGGAATAGGAAAATGGCAGAACTGAATGATATCTTCGAGGAGAATGATAAGGTACTTGAGGAGCTTTGTCAACAGTATAGGCTTGAGCATCCAAAAGTTAAGGGGGAAATGAGTATCGAATTGACAATTAGTGCTCAGGGAAGAATTTTATCGGTAAATATTATTAAAGCAAGCCTGAAAGACACTGTTTTGCAAGAGCAGATTGTCGAAAAATTAAGTTTGTTGTCGTTTCCTGAGATATCCCTATATGATGATGTTACCCTTATATTATATCATATCGCTGTTGGTGAAAAGGCCGGTTTAACAGAGAAGAAAGAAATTAAAATCAGTTTGATTATTTTTGCAACATTATTGAGTATTATATCGTTAATAATTTTATCAAAAATTGAGTGACACTCCTGCTAACAATCTGCTGGTATCCATGGAAACCAATTTTGATTTTGAATGTATCAGGCATGATGATGTGACTCGTGCACGCGCAGGAATTTTCAGTACACCTCACGGCTCGATTGAAACACCTGTTTTTATGCCGGTCGGTACCCAGGCTACGGTAAAATCACTCTCGCCGGAAGAGCTGGTGCAGTGCGGGTGTCCGATAATTCTTGCCAATACCTTTCATCTGCATTTACGGCCCGGAGACGATCTTATTCGAGAAGCCGGGGGCCTGCATCGATTTGAACAGTGGGACCGCGCTATTCTTACAGACAGTGGTGGATTTCAGGTTTTCAGCCTTCGGGATATTTCATCAATTTCCGACGACGGTGTCTGGTTTCAGTCGCATATTGACGGCTCGCGCCATTTTTTTTCACCCGAAACCGTGATGGAGATTCAACATAATCTCGGTGCGGATATCATTATGATGTTTGATGAGTGTCCGCCGGCAAAAGCGGAGCAGAGTGCAATCGCAAAAGCTGTTGACAGGACAATAGCCTGGGCCGCACGCTGTGTTGAAAGGCATGCATCGCTTCCTGCGCATTTTGGATATCCCCAGGCTCTGTTTGGTATTGTGCAGGGAAGCACCATCTCATCCCTGCGTGAACGGTGTGCCAAAGAACTTATTGCCATGGATCTGCCGGGCTACGCTATTGGCGGGCTTGCCGTGGGAGAGGCGGTTGAGGATATGTATGACATGGTCCGGTTCACCAGTGACCTGCTGCCGGTTGATAAACCTCGATATCTCATGGGAGTGGGCCTGCCGCAGAATATTCTTGAATGTATTGCTCGCGGGATTGATATGTTCGATTGTGTGCTGCCGACACGAAACGGTAGAAATGGATGCGCTTTCACCTGGAAAGGGAAGGTAAATATTCGCAATGCATGCCATACCCGTGATTTTGATTCAGCACTTGATACTACCTGCACCTGTTATGCATGCCAAAACTTTTCACGTGCCTATCTGCGGCACTTATTTATGGCCGGTGAAATTCTTGCTATCAGATTGTTGACACTCCATAATGTACATTTTTTCATGGAACTGGTAAGAAACGCCAGGGAGCATATTATCGACGGTACTTTTTCTGAATGGAAAAATGATATTCTTCATTCGTTAGTACCTGGAGAAAACGATGAGTAATACAAAAATCAGGGAATGTGCCGAGATAGCATTAGGGGAGTGTTTGAATCTCTCCCGGAACGAACAGTTGCTTGTCGTATGTGACCCGCCATGCTTTGAAATAGGCCAGGCTTTCTGGGATGTCGGCAGGAGCTGCTGCAAAGAAGCGGTCATGGTACAGATATCGCCACGCAGGGAAAATGGCAATGAACCGCCGGTACCGGTGGGCAGTTGGTTTAGTCAATTTGATGTTGCAGTTATGCCGACCTCAAAGTCACTCACCCATACGCAGGCACGGCGATTGGCGAGTAAAAAAGGTACGCGTATCGCGACACTCCCCGGTATCAGCAAAGAAATTTTTATCAGAACAATGAAAACCGACTGGAAACGGCTTGGACGGTCTACCCGTGCTGTAGCAGCTCGATTATCATCGGTTAAAAAAATACACGTACAATCTGACGCGGGAACAGATTTGACATTCAAGACCGGTGGCCGCCGTGCAAAGGCGGATGATGGTGAGATAACTTTTAAAGGTGCATCCGGCAATTTGCCGGCGGGTGAGGCCTTTCTCGCCCCTCTTGAAGGAACTGCTGAAGGAAAACTGGTTTTTGACGGATCATTTCCAGGTCAGGGCCTGCTGAAAAAACCATTTGTGTTAAATGTAAAGGCCGGAAGAGTATGCCGTATATTTGACCATGAGTGCAGCAATTATCTGCGGCGCGTGTTCAGTAAGTATGGCAGTGATGCGCGCACAGTAGCGGAATTCGGTGTGGGTATGCTCGATACGGCAATAATAAGCGGGAATATTCTAGAAGATGAGAAAGTAAAAGGCACTATCCATTTTGCTCTTGGTGATAATGCTTCCATGGGCGGGAACGTTAAGGTGCCGGTTCATCTTGACGGTATTATAACAAATCCCAGTGTCTGGCTTGATGATAAATTGTGGATGGAAAAGGGTAAAATAGTCAGTGTATAATTAAATCCTGTTTTTTGAATGAATCAAGGAATAGTAAATGGATCGTAATGCTCATCACAATGAAATACTTTCATATATTGACAAATACGGTATTTATGATAAAGACAGCACGAAACCCAAAAAGGTGTGTAGAAAGAAACCGCACTATGAGAAAGTAAAGAAGGGGCTTCGCAAAGTTGTCGATCTCCACGGAATGATTCAGGATGAGGCTGTTTTTGCATTAAGAAAATCATTTCTTGAATGTAAGCGAAAGGGAATCGATTCAATTCTTATTATTCATGGTGTCGGATATAACTCCAACCCTGTTGAAGGGCCGATTCTGAAAAAGACGGTTCATGCAATGCTGGAACATGAATTCTGTAATGATATTAAGGAATTCCGGACTGCGCTGCCAAAAGACGGTGGGGAAGGAGCAACTATTGTCACGCTTGAATACTGATTTGTCATTTAATGTTACATATTGATTGAAATGAATTAATTAGTGTCTATCCGAAAAGTATCTATTTGCAGTCATTGTCACTTCCGTTCTGAAGCTTAAGG
>CBDVBE010000141.1:0-14176 GCA_965372145.1 uncultured bacterium
TTTTACCTGAGTTATTTCTTCTGATGCAATCATTCTGTCTACAATTTTCTTAAATTCTATTGGAGTAGGTCCATGGTGGTTCTTAATGTAAGTAGCACCGATTATTTGTTCTTCAAATTTTTCGTAATAATCGAAATCTATGAAATAGAGCAATTTATAAAGCACAGTTTCTCCAACATGAGGAAATGCTCCAACTTTTTCTAAGACATATAATAAAACTTCCTTAAATTTCTTCACATTTCTTTGAGGGACATTAATTCGAATTTCTTCTACCTTCTTTGTTTCCCCCGACTCCTTTTCTAAGGTTACTGTAATATCTTGTGTTTTTTCCCCGGAACAGAGATCATTAAAAGAAATACCAAAGAGTTTTGCTAACTTTTCAACTTCTTTGATGGTAATGTCTCTATTCCCGCTTTCTATTTGCATATAAGTAGGTCGTGTCATACCCAAATGATTAGCGACCTGTTCTTGTGAAAAACCCCCAGCTTGTCTCAAATCTTTAATTCTCTGAAAAAGGTTTAAAGTCATAACACTCCTTTTCTGAGCTCTTTTTTAAGGTTCTTATTCAAATTCCAATTTATGGCTCTTCTATTATAATATTACTCATGATAAATATATTTGTCAACACTTAATGTAAATAATTTTTTACATTAGATGCTCGTGTATCGCTATATAATTTGTTGTTTGTTATATAACTGATTGTATGATAAGGTGTTATAAGAAATGTGGTTGCGAAGTATTTTTAATCAACGATCTCCAGATTTTTGATATATTTGGACATGGTTTATAGTTGAAGGCGAGGATTCTCATTGAATTAAGATATTAAAAATAGTCCGTCCCAAATTTATTAGTTACCGCGGTCCGACCCGGATCATGTACTATAGGATACTCAGGATAGTGAAACCAGAGCCAGGCTGACCTGTAAAAAGATCCTTACAAACACAGTTTTAAAGGTAAAATGGTGCTTTTAAGAGAGATATTGGCTGATTTGCTGAGCGATTTTTTGGTATTTTTTTTTCTTAATTTATTAATTTATCTCCGGGGTGGTATCCGGGGTGGTATCTCGACCGCAGGAGGGGCGTTTACAAAAGGGCGATTCTTGTTTTAGCTGTCACTGTCGGGGATAGAATCCCTGCCGTCTTAATCCCTTTTTAAATCAGGGGACCATACGGTCGTGCACCCTCTACCTTTTCTTTTTGCTGCATACATAGCCAGATCAGCTCTGAGCAGGATATCATTGGGTTTAATACTGTCCACATCTTCGGGCATGAATTCACATATACCTATCGAACAGTTGAGCCAGTCATCCGGGTGAATCGTTACCGATTGACCCTCTGCGTCTGCTATGATATCAGTAAAGCCTTTTTGCTGCTGCAGGGTCTTTTGAATCCTATCTGCCACAACCAGACACATTTCTGCCGGGGTTTCCGGCAGGAGAAGCATAAACTCGTCACCACCAAAGCGCGCTATGACGTCAATGGACCTGATACCCTGGCCGATAATCTTTGAGGCAGCGACCAGCACGAGATCACCGATTTCATGGCCAAAGTTGTCATTGTAATATTTGAAATTGTCAAGATCAACAAAGGCAAAACTGAATCCGGTACTCATTTTTCCGGCGTACCGTTTTACCCGTAAAATTTCATGGGTAAGATTCCTGGTGAAGGTGGTGCGATTGTAAAGGCCGGTTAACGAGTCGGTTGACGCAAGCCGTTCAAGTTGAATATTCTTTTCTTTCAGTTCGTCCACATGCTGCGTGTTGAGAATTGCAATCGCGCTATAGGCTGACAGCGCTTTTAAAGCTTCCAGATTGGCCGGCGTGTAAGAGTTCTTTAGTTGCGTTTGGACCACCAGAACACCCAGCAGTTTTTCTGCACCAACAATAGGACTGCAGAGCATCGATCCTTTCAGTTTTTGGGCTTTGCCGGATTTGGACGACGACACCTCATGCTGGACTGACTGTTTATCAAAATCCTGTATCACCAGCGGCATCCGGTTTACAAGACACCAGTGCAGCACCTGAGACAACCGAACCAGATACTTTTTCTGAAAGAAGGTATACTCCCTGGTCTCAGGCAATACCTTAAATTCAATGGGCGGCGCCGGGTCGCTGCATAACCCAAAGGCAAATTTCTCCACCTCCATAAGTGTGCCGATATTGTCAAATACCGCCTGCACAATCTGATTCACACTCAGTGTTGCGGTGATCTGCTGGCCTATCTGCGATATTGTTTCGATATGCTGCAGGGATTTCTGTGCAAGTTCAGCTTCCTGCTTTTCTCTTTCCAGCCGCTGTTCAAAGTCACGTCCACGGACCCGCTCCTGAAATTCACTGCGATTAAGTTCCGTGAAGGTTTCATGATACTGCCGGTAATAGTTTAGAGCTGATCCAACCTCACCCCTCTGCTGGGCAAGATCCGAAAGCGCCAGCAGAGACTGATATTTCAATTTATCTGAGGTGATAATGTCGCTGTTTTCCAACGAGCACATGAGCATCTTCTCTGCAGCATCAAAATTACCCGCATCCTTCTCAAGCCGCGCCAGAAGCATATATGCCGTATGGGTCTGAAACCGCTCATTGATGGGAATACCCTGCGCAAGCACAAGCTCCAATGTCTCCCGGGCCTTATCCAACTGCCCTAATTCAATAAACGATACTGCCAATTCGCGGAGATATCCCCCCACCATAAAGGTGTCACCCAGCTCTTTAAACTCCTCTATGGATTTCTCGAAAATTGGAATCGCTTCTTCAAATCGATTCAGTGAGTTGTATACGGATGCAATATTGCCGTGTGAAAAGGCTATGGCCTGCTTCTGCTGCCTTTTCTCTGAAAAGGCAAGACACTCCCGAAATGATTTAAGCGCGTCCTCAAAATGGCCCGCCACACGATGTACTTCACCGATATTGGACATGATACGCTGGATCGCCTCTACATTATTAATGCTTTGTGCAATCTCAAAAGCCCGATTAAGAAATTCATGGGCGGCTTTGTAATTGGGCGTTGGCAGAAAGCTGTAATTGAGCCCGATATAGGTGTAGCAATAGGCCGTTCCCAGACCATCTTCTTTTTCCATCAGGATAGTAAGGGCCTCTTCAAGTTTTTCCATCGACTCAACAATGTTGTGCTGAAAACAGAGAATGCGCCCTATTCCCATAAGGCACCGGCCGCGCCCTTTGTCGTAGGACAACGATTCGCATTCCCGGATCAATTCCAGGTAGCGCTGTTTTGAAGACTCAATATCAGAGAGGGAAAGTACCCATACTTTTTCTATGTCTTTGTCGATCTTTGTAATTTCTTTGTTCATGATTTCGGCTGTTCTATTCTGTGTATCAATAAAAGCTGGGCACTTGAAATATAATACTTAACCAGGATTTGGGTACAATGGCGAGGAGGAGCTGTCACCCCGGCCTTGTGCCGGGGTTTCGTTTTTGTGACCTCCACTCATTACATGAGACCTCCTGACAAGGGGTGGGCGCATCGCCCCGGGGTTAAGAACCCCGCAGGAAATCGGAGCCCTGTAGGGGCGATATATAAATATGGAAATAATTTACAGTTGCCGGGGGTCGTCCCGGCAGCCGAGTTCCTTTCTTTAACGTATAAAGAAAAGAACCACACCATTTGCATCAAAGGCATGCAAAGGTATAACTGGTTGTACAAACTAAAGTTTTAACAACCAGTAAAAGAAATACGCCCCGCAATTGTCACTCAGTTCCCCTGGGTAAGGTGGTTCAATTCTTTCGGCATTGATTCTATTATAGTTTTTGCCCAGTGACACTGATCGCACATGCATTCAGGCGCTCGCTGAACTCGCCTTCTAAAGCAGGCTCGGACAGCACCTCGCGCTAGCTGAATTCATATGCTGTGCAATTGAAGGGGATTAATAAAAGACAATATCGAATGTTATTCTACACTTAGCAAATCATTTTATTACATGTTGAGATTACTTTTTGATCTTTATCCCGATGCGGATTATCCACAGGATTCCCATGTATCCCCGGTTTATATGTTTTTTCTAACCAGGAAATAAAACCGTCTACAACTTCCTCATCATGCTTACACTTCACACCCTGCCTTTTTACAATCAACTCTTCAAATTCACAAGGAATATCAACCGCATTTTCACCAAAATAATAATATCTCTTTGCAATAAATACATTCGGATGTTTCAGGTCCTGTATGAAGTTATGTTCTGTATCATGAAAATGGCTGCGATGTTTTTTCCATTTCCCTTTAGAATCTTTAAAATAAAAATTATCCCCACATTTTTCCTTCCAGGAGCCATTTATTTTTGGTATCTTCTTCTTAAAACGGGAATCAGTGTAATAGTCATTAAAATGAAGTATTTCCAGCACTTTCATTGCGTACAAGAGGCGATAGTTTCTTTTCTTATTGAGAAAACCCGCTACCCAATCATCCTTTTGCAGTTTTATACCCATGTGGTTCGGTGTGCACACTGCGAGAGTGCAATAGCCATAGAAAGGGTTTGGGGCAAGGCCTGAATCAGTTTTAACAATGTAGGAGCACAGACGTTTCATTTATTAGATAATAATTCTCAAATATTTTTGGCATCATTTTAATTACTTAACAAACATTTTCCACATATAACTACTTCCTCAACACATCCAACTTAACCCATTCACCATCATCATTCTTAAATTTCCAGAATGTCCACCCGTTTACCCTTCTCCCAATAGCTGCAATACCTGCCATCGTAGGTGAATTATAAATCTTTCCTTCAAATTTTATCCTTCCATCTTTTCTAACCCAAGCAGAAAATTCTTTCCCTTTATATTCTTTTTTAATCATGAATAATTTATTCAAATATCCAGAAAGAACAGGTTTTTTATCATCCTTTTTTTTCTTACTCTAATTATCTTCTTTCTAACAGGGTGGTTCCTCAATTCGCTCAATCTTACCCATTCCCCTTGTTCATTTTTACACTGCCAAAACTCCCAACCACTGATTGTTTTTCTTTTTGTGGCTGCTTTTGCAGCCGCGGTGGGTGTAGAATAGGATTTTTCCTCGAATTTAATATTCCCACTCTTAAAAAGCGTTGCCCTCTTTATTTCTCCCTTATATTCAGCCCTTATTCTTATTCGATGAGGAAGAAAACCAGCAAGAGGTCGTTTTGATTTATCTGAAACATCACGTACTTTTTTAATTTGCCTCTTAGGTGTTTTAACTTGTATTTCTTCCCTACCGAAAATTTCGCCACGCTCGCGATTCTGTTTCTCTTTAATATCAGCGTCTAATCTGCGCCTGAGACTCTCAGCCTTCTGGAATTTACCCTTTACCTTATTCCCTTTGGGTAATGATATTCGTAATAAAAGAGTTTCAAGCTCTTTCATATGGCTACTGTTAATTGTCAGGTAAATACTGAATCGATCCCAGGATTCGCCATGCCTGTCATTAAGATGCTGTCTCAGTCTCCGTCGCAAATTACTTGCAAGGCCAACATAATAAATTTTATCACCTTTATATAAAGCATAAAGTCCCTGCTGGTGACTTACATAATCTTTGATTATATCCTGGTATTTTTCTAAAGCATCGCGAGATATGTTTTCAAGGTATTGGGAGACAAGAGATGTTTGTTTTGGCATTCAATTTTCCTTATTTATTAATTCTAAATTTAAACAATAAAACTACACATTTAATCTACATGATTAATCAATGAAGTGCAAAAGGAGGGGGTTTGATATATATGAAAAAGGAGGTATCCACTTCACTGGCCCTGCTTTCTAATAAGGGTATGAAAGATTTTGTAACCCCTCAGGTGGCCGTGATTCCGAAATATTGGGACTATTATTTTGATGAATACACTTTTGGTTTTAATCGCCGAAGCTCAAGGGCTCAAAGAGATTGATATTTTGCCGACTTTTTGAACAGACTGTATGCATTCGCCCAATACCATACAAAAAATTGTTGGTCATGGGGGGAAGGCCAGTGAAGTGGATACCCTCCTATTAAAAAAACAGAAAAATTATCCAAATTAATAATGTTAAAGCAGTAAATGCAACCCCGTCCCAAAGATACAATATCTAATACCACCCTATTCCCACCTCGGCTTCTCCCCACCATAATACTGCTTGGCAAGCTTCGCGCGAAGTAACTTTTTACCCAGATTTTCTCCATCAACATATACCTCTGCAACAAGTATAAAAAAAATCAAATGCCGATGCATATTCCTTAACTCGATTGTCTCAGCCCTTTCAAAAGCTCTTGCAGTAAAATCTCGCGCTTTAATCGCCAGATTCTCAACCTCTTTGTTCATGATCCTGATAGATGGAGAATATACACCGTATAAGTAAATCCTTATATCCCTGCCAATAATCTCAGGATACCCTTTGAGATTCGCCCTGAAACTGGTGCCGCTTACTACTTTTATTATACTGTCTACCTCAACATTGCCATACGTATCTATCGCATATATATAAGGCGGGATTATTGTCGATGAACAGGAAAAAAGCACGATAATCGGAATTAATAAAAATTTCATGCAAGGTTCTTTCAGAATAACTGACAGTTTAAAAAATCCAGAAGAAAATAAATGTGAATGAATTAAAAATATAAGAATTGTATCATTGGTTTAAATCTACATTATGTCAAACTTAAACATTTTTTGCAGGTTGTTTTGTTGAATAGTAATTAGTTACAACGGTACTACCCTGATTTTACATTTTTACGCATTATTTGGAGTTATAAGATTGTTTTTACGCGACCTCCTTCACAGTACCCCTACCCATATTTATCTCAAGAATCTTCACATCCCCAATTAAATGCCGATTTGTCCTCATATAATATTCTGCCAGAGTTTCTTCACGTTTTTTATGATAATCTCGTCTTAGCACAATGAACTTTATTGTCTTTTGCGGTAGGAAACTCAAATAAAAGGCAGCCTCGTTGATAAATGCAATCTTTGCACTGGGCACATTACCACCTTCAGTCCAGGGATACTTACTCTTGAACCTTGTTGTTCCGACTATTTCATCATGTACCACTTTAACAGTAACACACTCAAATCGTTCATCAACAAAAATGTCCGGAGCAATTCGCAGCAACATTAATACGCTTGATGTATCGCACAAGACATACACAATGTATCCTTTCGCATAAGCCGCATAAGCTCATTCCTTTTCGCGCTCCAATTCTTCCATAACAGCTTTTGCGTTTATGCTTGTGCTAAGACCCAGCCATTCGGCGAATTTTCTAATCGAGCAATCTGGGATTTGTTTTGAGATAAGATCTATAAATAAAGGAGACAGTTCCCTAAGCATACTAATATAACGTCGAGGATTCTTATCCTTAAAAAGAATCTCTTCAACCGTTTTAGATTCTTTCTTCAGATTAGTAGCAGCACCACCGATATTTAAATCAGGAAATTTATTGATCATTTTCAGTCTTTCGACAATACCGAACATTGAGTGATTATTATCAGCAGATGCCTTTTTAAGCTTAGTAATTATTGTCGGAGGTTCACACCCTTCAATACAATAAGCAATCTGACTAACATATTCCTCAGGAAATTGCGTGAAATTAGCAGCCTTATCACAAAAATCTTCTTCTTCCTTATCATACGCTAATGAGGAGGCCTCATCTCTAACAGCATGAATTGCCTCATGAAGAAGCTGGAAAATCATGTCAATAATGTTCATGTTAGTATTGATAAAAACAACTCTTTGATCGCATATCTTTGAATAAAATGCATAAATCTTTTTAGAAATGATTTCTGGAAAAGGACGACAAATAATATAAACACCCAGTTTATTAAGCAGATTAAATGCATAGGACAAAGTAAATGGCTTATCCTTTGGAATTCCAGCAAGTAACCTCAATTGTTCCGCCACTCTTTTGGCATTTTCAAGCTCTCTCTGTTTAATTCTAATAACGGGAATAATTACTGGTGATGGGGCTTGTCTAAAAAGGTTGAGATATTGTTCCGCTATCTCATAAGAGGCACTTTTCATTTCTTGAGTATCTTTCCTTTTCCTGATACTCCTATGCTGAGGAACTGAAATGAGACTCTCAGTCACTGAGGAAAAGAAATAATCAGGCTTTGTATCGAGAATTCTGCACAGACCAACCAGATGTTCGCCACGGGGAATCTGTCCCCCAATCCATTTATTCACAGTCTGCCGTGAGACCTCTAATTTTTCTGCTACCTTTATCAATGTTAATCCCAACTCTTTTGCCCGATCCTTAATTTTTGAGCCATTCCAGCTCATATAGATTTGCCCTCGCTTTTATTTTAAAATTCCAAGTACCACGTACAAATTGTAAATTTTAAGTTACATATTACTATTGATTATACTATAAATATAATAAAATGTAAACAAAAGATTACTTTTTTTTGATTTTCCTTGTTTTCTTTATGGAATTAGACCAGTGTGTAAGTAAATGTTGCCCTATAATATTTATTCAACATTTCCCCCTTCTCCATTTGGGGGAAGTGGAAAATATAGAGTTGTTTATAAGCTATAGGATACTCAGGATAGTGAAACCAAAGCCAGGCTGACCTGTAAAAAGATCCTTACAAACACAGCTTTAAAGGTAAAATGGTGCTTTAAAGAGAGATTTTGACTGATTTGCTGAGCGATTTTATGATATTTTTTTTTCTTAATTTATTAATTTACCTTGGGGTGATATATTATAATAAAGGTATTTTTAAACAACTATCTCCACTTATCCCAATCTTTTGCAGATATATGATGGTTTTAATTGTTAATTTTTTCTTGTTTTCCAAATCACTACAAACGAATAACCACTAACTACTGCTCTTTGTGTCAACTGATTTAAAAAAGAAGGACACATTACACGGTTGCAACCTGAAGAACTGGTGTTGGGTTAAGTTGATAAGTTTAGTCCGTCCCTGTTGCATGCATTACGCTAACATTTACATTACGAATCTCCTGAGCCATATTACCAGCTTTATCCGATACTGTATAGTATACCTTGTATACCCCTGCCTGATTTGTATTTACCTCACTATTATCAATAACGATATCACTGGAAAGGTCACCATCGACATTATCTACCGCGGATGCTCCAAGTTCAGAATAGGTATTCCCAACATTAACATTCGTTGGATTGGGTCCATTAAGGGTAATTACAGGCGCCTCTTTATCTTCAACAGAAACGATTACCATTCTGGTCGCTAAAGCGACATTTCCCGCAGCATCCATAACAACATAATACACTATGTGGGTGTCAGGATTGGTAATATTAAACAAAGTATCATACTTCTTTATTTTATAAGTAATATTACCGTCTACATTATCTGTAGCTGTCGCCCCAGGATCTGTATAAGTATTACCGATTACTAGGCAAAACGGGTTATTTCCAATGATTACCAAAACGGGTTTTTCATTATCAGTCCCTATACTGTTCTTTACGCTTACTACACGTGTGGCCTCGGTTGTTTTTCCGTCTGAATCAGTTACCGTGTATGTAACATTGTAATCACCTTCTGAAGAGGTATTAATTGAACTGTTATCGATTATAATATCGGATGAAAGGTCACCGTCTATACTGTCAAATGCCGTGGCACCAGCTTCTATATAAGAATCACCAACATTTAATGGATATGGATTCGGGCCGAGCAATGAAATTAAAGGAAGCATAGCATCGAAATCAATCCAGCCCAGAATATGGTCATCACCATCTTGATTAACACAGAAAAACATATTAAAAAATGCAAGAAGTAATATTTTAGATATCAACCATTTAAATTTACGAAGGGAGCGCATATACTAAGACACACCTACCTTTCAAAGGAGGTTTTTAGAATGCAAATGAAACAGCAAAACAAACCATACCTACACCAGCTACAATATAAAAAACATTTCGTATTTTAATATTTTTCTCTGCCTCTTTATATTTAGTAGAATATTCTTGCTTATAATTATCATAATTTGTGTTACTTTCACTATTCGTGTATTCATTTTCTATAGCTTTATACTCATCAATATTTTGTCGAGCTTGCTCATTCATTATCAGGCCAACAGCCCCGCTACCCAATGAAATTAATCCAAAAACCACTTTCGGCCAAAACTTTTTCTTTTTTTGGGAAACTGCAGGTTTAGATTTTTTTTCTTTTCTTTCTGAAGCTTTTATTGAATCCCGATAAGATTTCGTGTGTTTAAGAGTGTAATGTTTTGAAAGCGTTTTTTCAGCAATAATTTTTATGCTTTCTTTTACAGGTGTATAATTGACCATCTCAATCATTAACGCATAGGTTCCAGCATCGATACTGGTGTCTGTATATGGAGTAGTACCCATTTTATCATTATTAAGAAAAACTATTGCACCGACCGGATCACTGCTCACATCGAGTTTCCCCTGCTTTATAACAGGTTCTTCCTCTTTTTCTTCTTTTTCTTCTTTTTCCACTGCTTGAACGGAGACTGGTGTATCTACACTCTTTGCAAGCATTTTTGCAATAGCGACTGTAGATTTCGACAAGACATCATCAATTATTCCCCGGTGATCGATATTTGCAGTATGCAATATTTTTCCTGTTGCAACATCAATAAGGCGAATACTAATAGTAAATGTCGAGCCAATTTTCCCTATAGTCCCTGCAATCATGTTTGATACACCAAGGAGTTGACCAATCTCAACAACACAGGCATCTGAAGTGCAGCCACTCTGCTGAAAGCCTTGCTCTTTTAGGACTTCTTCCATCTGGTCCCGTTCGACGACATTAAAAGCACCTGTTTTAAACAGTTCAGCACGAAGTCTATCTGAAATTATATCCGCTGATTCCCTGTCAATCCCCTTTGCATTCAGGTCATTAACAGCGACATTAATTTTCATATCCTGCGGCAATGCATATGAATACAAAAGCATACAAAAAAGAAAAGAGTTAATACAGACTATCCGCATGTTTAACTCCATAAAGTAAGAACAACTTAAAATTGGTGAACGGGCTTTAATCAATTATAGATTAAATATACTAAATATGTCAAGGAGGATAGGTCGCTATTCTGGGGACACTATCGCGGGAAACAATTAATGTATGAAAATGATTTTTTATTAGCCGGGGATCGTCCCGGCAGCCGAGTTCCTTTCTTTAACGTATAAAGAAAGGAACCACACCATTTGCATCAAAGGCATGCAAAGGTATAACTGGTTGTACAAACTAAAGTTTTAACAACCAGTAAAAGAAATACGCCCCAAACAGCGCTGTTCGAGTCCTTCGAGTGTGCGTGTGAAACTATGCAGTTCATATAATAGAAAGAACCCGAAAGGGTTAAATGCTTCTCATAGTGGAATGGAATGACAAACTCGCCCCAAATCGGGGCTCACTCGGAGACCAAGGACGGTCGTAGAGCACAGGCTTGGCCTGCCCGAAGAGTGGCTGCCACGATGGCAGACATGAAACAGTTCCACCCTCTTTTCCACGCACTGGACTCTGCGCTGTTAAGGGGTTATTAAAAGCTTTAAATACCAATCAATTGTAGGGAAATAAATGCTTTTAGCAGGTTTACAAACTAATCAATTATAAGAAGTATCTTTTTTAACAATTCATGCAAATACGACGCTTTATCCACTACCGTAACAAAAACACTGTCCGGGTGCGATAGAATTAGATGATTATCAACACACTTTACTAAAATCTTTTTAACACCCAAAGAGGTGAAAACGGTCTCAAACAATGAGTCAGAAGTGTCTGCAAAATTAATACCGTCAATAGCCCAGAAATAGGTATCTACATAGCCATTCTCATCTTTGTACGATGCATGAAGAGTTACCTTATCATTCATAAACACAGTCGTATCATCCATTGCAATTACCGTAGGAGGAAACCAGTTCTGACCTTCTTCATCAAATGGATTTACCCACTTCTCCTCAGGCGAATGGTTGGAGCAGGAGAAAAGGATCAGTATATTACAAATAACTATTAGAAATACGTTGATTTTAATCATTTCAGTATTTTTGTCTCTTTAACTAAAGCTTTGTATGACACACATTTCTAATATACATTATGTCAATTAGGTTGTTAAAACATTTCGTATTATATAGGTTTGATAAAATTGGCGAGAAAGGAATAAATTAAATGTTAAAGCAGTAAAAGCAATTCCGTGCAAAAGATATAAGTAACACCACCCATGAGGTTATAAACCTACTCTCTTACCTCAGTCCTTATTTATTAGGTTGTTTATTTTGACCTCTCCGATTCAAATTGTTCATCGGGGAAGGTAATGGTAAATTGATCGTGGGGTAAACAGTAAATAGCATACGCATATTGATAATCACCCTGGAATTGCATATTATTGGAAAATATAGTGGATTTTCCTTTTCCGTCGCTTGTCATGGAAAGAAAGGTCACATCAGTGTCACTCACGTTTATGTTAAATAAATAAATACATACACTATCCGCTTCACCAACTCTTTTAAAATCTCCATACACCGTATCTTTATCGAAAAATTTCTTATCCGGTGTTTTTAATAGCAATACTCGGGCATAATAATCATTTTCAGCCGCATATTTAATATCAAGCTCAGTTTCTAAATTCGGGATTATATTAATACCCTTTGAAACGAAATTGCCCCCTTCAATAATACCCACATCAAAGTATATATCGTCATTATCTATTCCTGAATCAGAAACATGAGTACATGATACAAACAAAATCAGATAGAGTATAAAACCAACTGTTTTTTTCATATCATCTCCTCACTACTGCTCTACTTTGCGATTTTAATATTAAATTCGTGGCCATTATTAATATACTACAGTAGTTGCCATTTGTATCACTTGATAGGGAAAAATATCTACAGGGTCCGCGGTCCCCCTTTGCAGTAAGCGTTGGGCGTATTGAGAAAGCCTGTTAGGGGGCACCTCTCAGCTCTGCTGCACTGAAACATAAAACTTTTTAATAAACATTGATTGCTATTGACTTTTTATATCACGCCGCAAAAACCCTCTCATTATGATACTCAATATATTCGCTTAACGGCATCTCTTCTTCCCTTGTCGGCACAACCGCAAACTGCTTCCCATGCAGAGCATAATAATCCCGGCCATTTTCATATTCTTCTTGTATTCGTTTGCTTACCTCAACATGCAATGAAGGCGTAACTGTTATATAGCCCCAATAGAAACTCTATGATAAACAACTTTTAAAATAAGGTTTGGTTTAAAACAGGTCATTTCGGCAATCAATCTTTTACTAATCTGACAGACAAACCACAATTCTCTCGCTCTGTATCCTCAGAAAAATAGGCACTTTGGTACCAGAGGCGACGATGGAATGCAAATAAAACAACTGCCTCAGTTGCACACCACCACTGACAATCATTACCAATGTTACTGTAATAACCAACTTGTCCTCTGACACCTCCTGGTAAGGCGGAGAATCCAGACTGGTTGTTGAGGGAAAGGTTGTTACCTATTGCACCTTCCTCATTATTGCTCGGATACCAATCAGTCTGAGTCGCGAGAGATTTTCCAATCTTCGCTTCTGTTGTAGTTCCATCCCAATTATACCCGTTAGCTACCAGATAATTCTGCAAAACATTCCAGTCTTCGATTGTTGGAACATGCCACCCCAAGGGGGCAAGTTTCCCAGTATTTACAGCGTACCAATTATATAACGCACCAAATTTCTTAATGCTATCAGTATTAGTTACATTGTCATAAAAACAATATCCTGGTGTAGTAAGCTCGATCCATTCCCATTGATCTGTAACATGAGGTATGGGTGTACCGTCATTTAATTTCGTAACCCTGAAATTCTCCACCATCCATAATTGATTTCCTATGAGTAATGTGTGATAAATATTACCATCTATATCTGTTATTGAGCCAGTGTCCTGAAATGTCATTTTAAGTTCAATTCCACTTGTATCCGAACTTGTTACTGTAATTCGTTTATTCAGATATCCAGCTTTCGTAACTTTAATTACATCATTTATTGTCACATTATTTCTATATTTTTTTTCAATTAAATTACCTTTGATTGAAACGACTTTTGCTTCAGGCAATATGCCCAAAGAATTATGCTTGAAAACAACCTCAAAGGTACCTGTTTTTACCCTGTGTAAATATACACCAGATCCAGTACACTCAAGCTTTATTGAATTCGTTCCTGCCATTAATTTTTTACGAATAGTAGAAATAATTTTCCCTTGCATTGAATAAGTGCTGATTTCAACCATTTTATTTTCATGTA
>CBDVBE010000142.1:0-14158 GCA_965372145.1 uncultured bacterium
ATTCCACAATCCGCAACCATACAATTTTGGATTTCAACCCTGAACCCTGAACCTTGAACCTTTGAACCCGTGAACGGTTACCATTTATTGTTTATTTTTCTTCCGCTCTTCAATAAAAGCAAACGCCTTTTCCGCAGTACTGTTTACTAATAGTGATTCAGGAAAGGCTTCCTCCTGCAAGTATGGCTGAATAGAATCATCAAGCCCGAGTTCTTCGATAGCATGAGTATCACTGCCCATAGCCATTTTACAGCCGATCTTTTTACATGCTTGTATCAACCTGCGGGTACATTCAGGAGTGGTACGGTTATACAGGGATTTTGAATTATTTAACTCCAATGCGACACCGCACTCCATAGCTGCCTGCGCAAGACGTTCAAAATCAAGCGGGTAATCCAGCTCGTTCGGGTGTGCGATTATGTCAATACAGGGATACCGTGTAATTGCCGAAATGATCATATCGGTATACACTTCAGCATCAAGACCTTTTTCCATATTTGGATGAAATCCAACGAGGATTAATTCAAGATACTTTCGAAATCGTTGCGGGATCCGGATTATATCAATAGTTCCTTCTGTATCAATAAAATTACACTCTATTCCTTTAATAAAACGGATGCCTCCAACCGGTGCATGCAACCTATCAAATAAAGGCCAGGTTATACGCGAATCGAGTGCCGGCCCATGATCTGTAATAGCAAGCCCTTTCATCCCAAGTTCCTTAGCCCTGGTAAGCAGTTCTATATGGGTATGGATACCGCACTTACTGAAAAATGTATGCGAATGGAAATCAACCTCTAACATGTACACATCCTCTTTTCAATGTTTTTTCGTACCTATTCAGGTTATGTGACTTTCTCAGTGTCATTGCGAGCGAAGCGAAGCAATCTCATTTCTCAGACGTAGGAGATTGCTTCGCTTCGCTCGCAATGACATCATTAAAAACTATACATGAATAGTTACGTTTTTTCAATCTCCCAGCGAGTATACATAAAGGAGCAAGATCCAAAAAGAAGGATCTTGCTCCTTTATTATTAATAAAAGATTTGTGAGTTACTTTTTCTTCTTTGCTTCCGCCTGTTCAATAGCAGCCTGTGCAGCAGCCAACCGTGCAACGGGTACCCGAAACGGAGAACAGCTAACATAGTTCAAGCCGACACCGACAAAGAATTTCACTGATGCAGGATCACCGCCATGCTCGCCGCACACGCCACATTTCAGATTCTTTCGTGTGGAACGTCCCCGCTCTACACCATATTGAACAAGCCGGCCAACACCATCCTGATCTATTGATGCAAACGGATCTTCCCTGAGGATCTTCTGATCTATATAGTCGGGTAAAAACGTACCGACATCATCACGGCTAAATCCAAAGGTCATCTGCGTCAGGTCATTGGTACCGAATGAGAAAAACTCTGCTTTCTCTGCGACCTTATCTGCTACCAGTGTCGCACGTGGAATCTCCATCATGGTACCAACAAGATATTTTATCTTAATACCTTTCTTTTTAATAACCTCTTTTGCCGTTGTACGAATCAGCTCTTCAAGAATGTCATATTCAGCTTTCGTGCCAATAAGCGGAATCATAATTTCCGGATGTACGGAGACACCTTTCTTGGTCATATTGCAGGCAGCTTCAATAATTGCGGTTGCCTGCATGCGGCATATCTCCGGATAGGTAATTGACAATCGGCATCCACGATGGCCCAGCATTGGATTCATTTCATGCAGGCTGTCTACTTTTGCTTTAACAACCTCCGCCTTGACACCAATGCGTTTCGCCATCTCAGCCTGCCCCTTACTGTCATGTGGCAGAAATTCATGCAATGGCGGATCCAGCAATCGAATCGTTACCGGTAAACCGTCCATTGCTTTAAAAATGCCTTCAAAATCTCTACGCTGCAACGGCAGTAATTTCCGTAATGCCTTCTCACGGCCTTTTACATCATCAGCAAGAATCATTTCACGAACAGCCCATATCCTTTCTCCCTCAAAGAACATATGTTCGGTCCTGCAGAGACCAATTCCTTCCGCACCGAGCGCCCGTGCGACTGCAGAATCTTTCGGCGAATCGGCATTGGTACGAACATTAATCTTACGAGCCTTATCAGCCCATTGCATTACATCCAGGAACATTTTACAAATGGGATGTTTCAGGGCTTTCTTATCACCATGGACAATACCTTTAATAACCGGTGAAGAGGATGTCTCAACATGACCGAGAATAATCTCTCCGGTTGAGCCGTCAACGGATATCTCATCACCCTGTTTAAGTTTTTGATTATTTACTGAAATCGTTTTTTTAGACATATCGATATTCAGTGCGCCGCATCCGACAACACAGCATTTTCCCCAGCCACGCGCAACAACGGCTGCATGGGAGGTCATACCGCCGGTCGAGGTAACAACCGCCTCTGCCGCCCACATACCGCTGACATCCTCAGGTGAAGTTTCTTTTCTCACCAGAATAACCTTCTTGTCCTTCTTGGCCCACGCCTCTGCATCACTTGCATTAAAAACAATAATACCATTAGCAGCCCCCGGCCCTGCCGGCAAGCCTTTCGCAACGACCCTCTTTTTGACTACGGCTGCCGCTTTTGCTTTTGGATCGAAAATAGGGAACATAAGCTGAACAAGATGATCGCCCTCTAACCTTTTTAATGCCTCTTTCTCAGTGATCAGCTTTTCTTTAACCATGTCAACAGCTATCTTCACTGCAGCAAGGCCGGTCCGCTTCCCGGTTCTCGTCTGCAGCATGTATAACGTCCCTTCCTGTATGGTAAATTCAACATCCTGTATATCCTTATAATGCTTTTCAAGACGAAGACGAATACTATCAAGTTGTTTATACATTTTGGGCATTTTTTTCTTCAGTGTTGCAATCGGTTCCGGCGTCCTGATACCTGCAACAACATCCTCGCCTTGTGCATCTATAAGATATTCTCCGAAGAATACATTTGTCCCATCTGCGGGATTACGGGTAAAAGCGACACCGGTTCCGGATCCTTTTCCCATATTGCCGAATACCATCGCCTGTACATTAACCGCTGTACCTTTCAGGCCAAAAAGTTTATTAATTTTCCGGTAGGCTATTGCACGAGGGATATTCCACGAGCCTATCACCGCATCAATCGCATGATCAAGCTGAACCCGTGCATCGGTTGGGAAATCCTTTTTAACATGTTTACGGTATACCGCTTTATAGGCCTCAACTACCTCTTTCAGTTCTGCAGCGGTAAGATCCGTATCGAGTTTTCGTTTGTATTTTTTCTTAATGCGGGACAACTCATTTTCATAGTACTCATGGTCCACGCCCATAACCACATCACCGAACATATTAATAAAACGGCGGTATGAATCCCAGGCCATACGCTCATTCTTTGTCTTTGCAATAAGGCCTTCCACAACATCATCATTAAGCCCGAGATTCAAAACAGTATCCATCATACCGGGCATTGAGACTGCGGCACCGCTTCGTACTGATATTAAAAGCGGATTTTTCTTGTCGCCAAGTTTGGCGCCAATTGTTTTTTCAAGCTTTGCGATATTGGCATCAATCTCTTTGTCAAGACCGGCAGGCTTCTTTTTACCATGAACATGATAGTATGCACACACTTCAGTTGTAATAGTAAATCCGGGTGGAACCGGTATGCCGAGATTCGACATCTCAGCAAGGTTGGCACCTTTTCCACCGATCACCCCTTTCATCGTTGCGTTACCATCCGCCTTCCCCCCACCGAAAGAATAGACATATTTAGGCATTACTTCCTCCAATTACGTTAATTATATAAAGGTAATGTGATTTAAATTTTCTCAGTCAGAAAAGATATTTATTTTTTTTCAGCTAGTACTCTTTTTTAATGAGTGGATCCCGACGAGGCCTACTAAAAATACAAACCGCATACTCAAGCGTGATAACCCAAGTCGCCGATATATAGAAATTAATTATATACGGAAAACGCTAAAGATACCATATTTTTATTAAAATTGGTAGAAAGAATTGCATAAAAAGCAATAAACTCTTTAACGGTATTGAATTCCTTCGAACAAAGAATATATAATAGAGATTATGAAACGGCATGGCTTGGCACTTCTTGTTCACCCTTATAAAAATGTCCTCATGAAAAAGGACAACGTACGAGACCTGCTTAACAGCTTTGCCGAAAAAATTCTAACCATTGCCTCAGCACATCCAAACTTCCGCCTCAATCTTTCGCTTCCCGGATACATGCTCCAATCCCTTGATCCGCTCCTCCTTTCCCAACTGAATGAAATTAATAAATCCGACTGTCTGGAGTGGTTGACACCAGGATATACAGAACCATTTGTCAGTTTTTCACCAATCTGGCTTTCACGTGACAACTTACACTATGGGATAGAGACCTTTTACGAACTTGTTGGTATAAAACCAAGCGGTTATGCTCCCGCTTTCTCGAACTGGGAGCCCTCAGCAATAAACATGCTTCTTGAAAACGGCATCCATTATACCGTTCTTTCTCAAACCATATTACCTGAGACGGCACAGAACTATTCCGGTTACTGGATAACCGAGCACACCGGCCATTCCATGGTTATAATTCCCACACAGGCTTTACATTACGACAGCGCCCCAACAAACATCCTCGACTGGCTTGACGGTACAATAGAAAAAACCCCTGACACAGAAGCGTCGGCAAAACTCATTACCCTTGATTACCGCATACCCCTTGATCCACCGAAGAATGCAGATCCGTATAAATGGTTAACTCTCTTTGCAGCTTCACTGGATACAATGCTGATAAAATACGAATTAAACCTGCTTCATGAATTACCCACCCGGGCACCGTCACTTGGCCTGCAATATATCCCTTCAAGCCTTGATTTCAAAGGGGACAATGGTGCACATGTTTCCTCCTGCTCAAATTATCTACACACATTTGACTCTGTGGGAATTTTACAGCGCAAAATGATGGCTATTGCCGAAGATATCATTTCATTTAATCAGAAAGAAGTGCTCCCTCTTAAAAAACAGCTCTTTTTTGTACAGGATATAAACAGGTATCTCCCAAATACAGCAAGCGGCTTCCCCCATATCAAGGACCGTTTCCGGGCATTCAGCCGGATGATTGATATAGAACGTGAAATCCTGAAAAAAAATAAAATTTCCGGCGGCCAGGTCCGCATTGCCGATTTATTAAAAAACGGAACGAAAAGCATTGTCATGTCCAATAAAAACCTTAAAGTATGTATTGATCATAAAAACGGCGGGCAGGTTTTTGAATTGGACTATCGGGAACGGTCAGCGAATCTTTTCTCAGGATATAACCCAAAGCGTCACTCCCCACCACGCATACTTGTTGCGGGAAAATCCAAGACCTCATTCATTGACCATTTTCTTAATGAAAAATGCAGACGAACCGATTTCATGAATAATACGGCAAAACACTATGGAGACTTTGTCACCGGCCAATTTGATTATAAAGTCAAGAAAAGCTCTTCCAGTGTAAAAACCATCCTGTCCCGACAGGGATATATAACTATCCATGACAAGCAGTATCCGCTCATCATAGAGAAAGTGTTCGGCCTCAAAAAAGATAACCCGGAGCTTTCGTTTGTCTACCAGCTGTCACACCATTCATTGGCCACCTATGCGTTTACATTCGCAATAGAACTGACCTTTTGCCTTCCCGGCGTTCAATCGCATCAGGCTGAATTAACCTGTGATAAAATTACTCATAACCGACTTGCCTGGGATAGGATTACCCTCAAGAATGTTACCCAATGGACCCTCACCGATAAGAAAATTGGTGTCGCAGTTCAATGTATTACGCAGAAACCGGTTACGGTCTGGTGCTATCCTGTTGTGCAGTCTTCCCCGTATCAGGGAACGACGATTGTGATTTCAACCCCTGTTTCACTGGAAGAAAACTCCGCCTGGTCACTGATAGGAAAACTCTCCTGTAAAAAAATCCCGTTTAAAGGAGATAGTACTGATGTTATCTGAAGCGCTTGATATTACCATCGAAAGCCGTGGTGAGGCAATCTGGTTAATCCTTTCAGGACCGTTTAATAAAGAACAGGTTCCTCAGATAAAAACAAAAATCGAAGGATTTATCCGTGATGGTCATCGTGAAATAGTTGTTAACCTTGAAGCAATTACCAGCATCCATGACTCTGTTGTTCGAATGTTTCTATCTCTTTTAAATATTATGAAGGGGAAGAGCGGTGACTTAAAACTCATTTTTAAGAATGATATTGTCTCCGGCGTGTTCTCACCATATAAAAATATTTTCACAATATACCCTGATGTAAAGAGTATAAAAGGAGGCACTTTTCTTCACTCAATGCGCAGGAGAGGGCTATTCCTTACAAGAAAAACCGGTCTCCGATTATCGGTACCCATTGCGCTTTTTCTCCTTTTTATTCTTATGGGATGGTTTATTTCCCTCGGTGTTATAATTAATATGCAGAAGACGCAACTGGCATTTCAAGAAACAAAAATTCGTTACTATAAGCAATTTAAAGAAAAAGCCGAAAGAGAAATTATTGATTTAGAGAGCCGCATCAAACCTATGATGCAGCTTGGCCTTCTCCCTGATTCGCTATCAGAATAGCCTTATGAGTTCAAATCGATCTCTCATACCTTTTCGTATAATATTACGGAAAAACCATATATGGATTTCTGAAATTTTAGGAATCTTTATTGTTGCAATTATTGTAATAAGCCTTATCACCCTTGGTACAATTGTGATTACCAAGGATCTCACTCTCCGGAAAAATCACCGTACTATTACCTATGCAAAAAGTGATTGGAACAGGTTAGCGCATGCCATTGAAGAACTTACTGAAAAACACACGATCGCAGCAGTACTTGATTCATTCGCATTTGGCAGGCTATCTGATTCGACCCTCTGGACACTGGTAGAACTCGTGTATCAGAACAGCCGCACATTCGGGTACGATCCTTTCCTCGTACTCGCGGTTATCCATGTTGAGAGCTTGTTCGATCCTTCAGCAAAGGGACAATACAGGGATGGGCGGTTCAGCGGGGCCTTCGGCCTCATGCAATTAAAGCCGGGAACTGCACGGGATGTTGCTGATGCTCTTGGCATTCCCTATAAAGGGAAAAAGGACCTTTTCAAACCCGAAATAAACATCCCTCTCGGTGTTGCCTATTTAACGCAACAAATCTCATACTTTAAGAATCTCAAGCTTGGTATCCTGGCCTATAACCAGGGCCCGGGAACAATTCTAAATGACCTGAAAAACAAACGTCCGCTTTCTATTCGGTACTATAATAAAGTCCTGAAGAGCTATTTTTCGTTGAAAAGTATGGTTAGTGAAATAGAAGAATTTGAAAATTAACAAATGGCATATATTATACCTTACTTCCTAAAAATAATCATAATCATTTTTGCGTAATCTAATTAGTATCTGTTAAATGTAGCTTGTTTTGAATGTCATTCCGGCATGCTTTTGGCCGGAATCCAGCTTTTTAAGTGTTTAAGGGCATGGATTCCCGCCAAAAACATGCGGGAATGACTGTCATCTGTCAATATTTAACAGAAACTAATTAAAGTATCGTCAATTTTTAGTGTATATTTAATATTATGGCAAAACGTAGGGACGCATTAAAACTCGGTCTGTCCGCAATGGGGATGATTGCTCTAAGCCCCTGCTATACAGCATGTAACACTCCTTCCAGAAAAGCACGATTCTGGGAGGCCAGAGGTGATAGTGTCTCCTGTAAACTGTGTCCACGCTCCTGTACTATTCGACCGGGTGCAACGAGTCCATGCCGTACCCGTAAAAACAGTAACGGAACGCTCATAACAATAGGGTATGCAAACCCCTGCGCTGTCCATGTTGATCCCATTGAGAAAAAACCCCTCTACCATGTTCTTCCCGGTACCAAGGCATACTCAGTTGCTATTGCCGGATGCAACCTGAGGTGCAAAAACTGCCAGAATTATACTATCAGCCAGGCAAGCCCCCTTGAAACACCAAATATGAACCTGCCGCCGCAGAAGGTTGTTGAAGAGGCTAAAAGAACCGGTTGTACAACCATTGCCTACACCTATTCCGAACCTATCGTGTGGTATGAATATATGTACGACACTGCAAAGCTCGCGCACAAGGCCGGATTAAAGAATCTTATGATTACCTGTGGCTATATCAATCCCGCACCATTGAAAGAATTAGCACCCTTTATGGATGCCGTTAATATCGATCTGAAAAGTTTCAGTGAGGATATTTACAAAAAATTAAATGCCGGTAAACTGCAACCTGTTCTTGACGCGATAACACTCTCACGGAGTCTCGGTATCTGGGTTGAAATCACCAATCTCATTGTCCCTGAATGGACAGATGACCCGAAAATGATTCGGGAGATGTGTAAATGGATTGTGCAGTCGGTTGGGAAAGAGGTGCCGCTTCATTTCTCGCGGTTCCACCCGATGTACAAACTTGCCCATCTCTACCCAACCCCGACCAAGATTTTAACCTCCGCAAAGGAAATTGCCAAAAAAGAAGGATTACACTATGTCTATGTCGGCAATATCGCGGGTTCCGACTCAAACACCTATTGTCCACAATGCAAAAAACCTCTTATCAAGCGGTATGGCTACCTGGTCAGAAGTAATAAAATTACTAATGGCAAGTGCAGCTTTTGTGGTTATGAAATTAAAGGTATCTGGGATACATAAATAGTCATGCGATTAACGATAGTAATTATTCTCGCTATACTTACTCCACTGGGCTTCTACACCAAATTTTATACCGGCCCTTTCTATTATTGGGTAAACAATTCTCTTGGCGGGATGTTATATGAAATATTCTGGTGTCTGGCAGTTCTCTTTTTCTTACCAGGAACCAGGCCGTTGAAAATAGCCTCCGGAGTTTTTATAATTACCTGTGTATTAGAAACGCTCCAACTCTGGCATCCGCCGTTTCTTCAGGCTATACGGAAATCATTCATCGGCAAAACACTTATCGGCACCTCATTTGTCTGGTCAGATTTTCCCTACTACATTATCGGGTGCTCTCTTGGATTTATCATAATGCGTGCAGTACAAAGGACAAAATGATCTCTTCTATCCCCCTGTCTATTTGGTTTTTCTCCCTTAATAAACTATTTACCCCTAACCCAGATAAACTGCTATAGTCCCATTTATGGGGGATAAGTACCTTCACGAAATAATTTTTTGCCAAAAAAACGCAGAAAATTATTTCTAAGGTACTAATTTATTGTATTATATTATCTAATAATACCACTGTATAATTCTACTGTCTCATACCATTAAAAAAGGCAGTACCTATGAACATGAATATGTTATCTATCCTCTGTCAGGGAGTCCTTATTATGTCGCTCTTTAACTGCAATGCAGCAGATGAGCCGTCAGTGCGTCGTCCAGCAGTAGCAAATAGATTTTATACCGGTAATCCATCCGAGCTTAGAAAAGAGATCACCCGTTATCTGTCTGCCGGAACAGCGTTGAAAGAACACCCGCAAATTATAATAAGCCCGCATGCCGGGTATGTATTCTCCGGTCCGGTTGCAGGAATCGGTTTCGCAACAATCGATAAAAACGTCAAAAAGGTTATCCTCATCGGCCCTTCACACCAGAAATACTTCTCCGACATCTCAATTCCTGATGTTGATGCGTATGAAACACCTTTTGGCAATATTCCTCTGGATAAAAAGGACATAAAGAAACTCCGTTCAAACCCTCTGGTACATGCCCATGAAGATGCGCACTCTCAGGAGCATTGCCTTGAAGTGCAACTGCCATTTCTGCAGGTCATCCTTTCTGATTTCACCATCATCCCAATCATCGTCGGTAACGTAAAAAAACCGACTGACATCACCGACCTTATTCATCCGCTTATTGACAAAAAAACGCTTGTTGTTATTTCCAGTGACTTTTCCCACTACCATTCACACAAGGATGCAAAGAACATTGATAAACGTTCAATAGAAACTATCCTGAGTGGCAATCCTGCGGGTTTTATTGACGCGTGCGGTGAGACGCCGATCCGCATCGCCATGCAACTTGCATTGAAGATGCACCTGAAGCCAAAGCTACTTGACGCACGAAATTCATATGAAACAGCACCGCAACATGGTGCAGGTGACCGGGTTGTCGGCTATGCTTCAATAGTGTATTTACCTGACAAGAATGGACCATCAGCGAAAGAAGTACCTGAGGAAGGTACTACATCCGACAACAATACTCAATCACAAAATGAACTCTCCGATGATGATAAAAGTTTCATGCTTACACTCGCCCGCGACGCGCTTAACCGGGCTGTAAAAGGTGAAAAACCACCTGTACCAAAGGATATCCCCGCTGTCACGCAGCAAAATTGCGGCTGCTTTGTCACGCTTACCAAGCATGGCAATCTCCGTGGATGTATCGGATATATCGAGGGGATAAAACCGTTGTATCAGGCAATCATTGACAATGCAAAAAATGCCGCACTCGGTGACCCACGATTCCCCAATGTCACACCTGATGAGCTGAAAAATATCAAGGTTGAGGTATCTGTTCTGACTCCTCCCGAGCCGTTCGAATATACTGACCCTGATGACTTGCTCAATAAAATAGAACCGCATGTTGACGGCATTATCCTCAAAAAAGGTATGCGCCAATCAACATTCCTCCCGCAGGTATGGGATCAACTCCCGGATAAAGTGACCTTCCTGGAGCACCTTGCCATGAAGGCCGGTATGGGAAGAGATGACTGGAAAGACGCACAGTATAAAAAATACCAGGCAATCCATTTTGAAGAAAAGTGAGTATTCAGTAGGGCCGGCTTTTTTCTCCGGGTATTTCGCTGTCATTGTACAATGCCTCCTTGTTCGTGAATTTCTCTCTGTTTTCTTCGGGAATGAGCTTGTCCTGGGTATCCTTTTTGCCGTTTGGCTCCTATTCAGTGGCATCGGAAGTTTTTGGGGTAATAAAAAAAGCAGGTGGCATAGTACAATCATTATCTCTCTCCTGACCGGATTCGCCTTATCAAGTACCTACCTCATTCGATTCTTTCCGGCACTATTTGCTCCCGGCTCGGTTATCCCCACTGTCGCTATTGCACTCCTCTTTATCCTGGCTGAAGCGCCCGTTGCATTCTGTACCGGGTACATTTTCGGCTCACTTTCCATGCTCTCACGGAAAGGACTGCGCATTTATCTCCTGGAAAATGCCGGCTCTCTGCTCGGGGCACTGGTAGTCCTTTCTGCTACGATGATGCATGCAACAAATTCAATTATCCTTATTCTGGCAATCGTTCCACTGCCCTTAATCCTGCTTATTGATACTACATTTGATCCTCTGAAAAAAACCTCTGTCTTTATCCTGCTTACCGGATTACTGATCTGTTCCGTATTTATTATTCTTAAAACAGATACAGTGACTACTGCATGGAAATATGCCGGCAGGGTCTCAAATATACGGCAGACAAGAGAAGGTGAAATTGCCTCCATGATTCATGATAGGGATACTACCATACTGTTAAACAACACTATCTATAAATCGACTCTGAACAAACAGGTTGCAGAACAGGCAGTGCATATTCCGGCAGCACAGCTAAAAAAGGTACAAAACGCACTGGTTATATTTGACAAGGGGTATTATACCGAGCTTGCGAAATATCCGCAGTGCCACGTCGATATTATCGAAACGCTTCCGGAAGTCGCTTCCTCTCGTAGTATCATTACCTCTCCTGAAAAATACCATGCCGACACAACCTATAATCTTATCCTGCTTGGCAGTCCGCTGCCACACAACACCGGATCAAGCCGCTTTTATACCGTATCATTCTTTAAACGTATGCATTCCCTTATGGCTCCTCAATCAGTATTTTCATTCACGTTACCGTTCAATGAGAATTACATGCCTTCGGACGAACGCCGGCTCTATGCCATTTTACACAATACCCTTACCTCAGTTTTCACCAATGTCCTTATATTCCCGGGTGGCGGGTATGCAACTTTCATGGCTTCCGATGATCCACTACATATTCCAGATACTATTGCGGTCCCTACTGATTATCTTTCGTCATTCGTCCTACCGGCACTCTTTGAGGATAGAATTGAAAAAGCGAATACTTTCTGCGGCAACAAAACACTCAATAAAAACACGCGACCAATAGTCCTGTATTTCAGCCTTAAAAACTGGATGAAAACCTTCGGCTTTTCAGCAACAGTTCTCTGGGGTATTGGAATTGGTGTATTAATCCTGTCAATTATATTACTGCCGCGCACCTCCTCCATTCTTTCTGTTGGGACCAGCGGATTTTCCACGGGTCTCTATTCCATAGGAATAATGCTTCTGTATCAGGCAACCTACGGGAGCCTTTATGCGGAAATTGCACTCCTGCTTATAGCGTTATCGCTTGGCTTTGTTGCAGGCAGTAAAATGCAGCAATTCCCCTTTTCCGATTCTCTTATCGGCGTATACTGCATAAGCTCGTTTTTAGTACTCAGCACGATTTCCCAACCGCCGGTTTTTCTTTTTTTCATCTGCCATTTTGGAATAGGTTTTCTCAGTGCCGGACAATTTGTTACCCGCAAAGACACTGCCCTCGGTATCCTTAATACCGCAGATCTTATCGGTGGTGTTTTCGGTATGGCCCTTTCATCTACGCTTCTAATCCCGTTGTTTGGAATTATTCCGGTAATGGCTGGAGTTTTTATAATGAAGCTGGTGGTGGAAATAATTACAAGATTTTGCCACTAAGCATGAAGATACTAAGGTTGTAAAATTATTGTTTTTTTTCATTCAAGCGACGGTGGCAAAATAGTCAAATAGCAACCATTCATGCTATTACAATTTGTCATTATGAGCCTTTAACCTTATAACGCTCCTTCATTTTTTAAGGTATTCTGTAAACCGTCCATAGAGGTAAATGATCAGAGCCATAGGTCTTGTTTATTTTGTTGGCTTTCGTAAAATTCTCTTCATAACCACCATACACATAGATATTATCGACAGGACTGCCTGTATACGTAAGGCATGTTGATTCCTTAATATGGCCTGCCAGATTTGTCATTGATAATCCACCGGCTATACCCGCATGTAAAAGGGCATGTGTTTCATCATATAAATCAGAACCGCCGCAGTCTTTATAACAATCACTTTTCAGGTCTTTTCCGTTTTTTGAAGCATCTGAATGCCCAACATTAAAATCTCCCGCTACGATATATGAATAACCAGGGAAGAAATGCACATCTTCAATAACGCCCAGTGCTACGTTGCCGGTAATATACTCTCGTTTGGCTGCATTGACACTGTCAGCATGTTCTATTCGTCCGAATGAAGATTTTAGAAGTACCACTGCGATAGTCAGTTTTATCTCCGGTATAGACGCCCATAAGTACCCTCTTTTGCACTGGACCTTTTTAACACCAAGTTTAAGCATCGGTGCTATAATTGATTCAACCGGATCACCTTTCTTATTATCCGGCGAAGGATCATACTCAATGACCTGGCCAAAAGCATATTTACTGATAATACCGACCTCGAATGCTCCCCTATGCGCACCGTCGCTTTGGAAAAAGTCTGAACATGCAATGTGATACTCACCGAAACCCATAGTACTGGCTATGTCTTTGAGTATCTCATACGAAACAATCTCCTGTATACATAGTATATCAGGTTTGATTTTTTCAGCAAACGCTTTCAAGGAATCTTTACGTTTGGTTACCTCACTGGCAGTCAGCATATCATTAATATTCCAAGTTGCTATTATAATCTTTCCAGCAGCAATTGCTACATTCTGTGCAGCTTCTTCTACCTCTTTCTGCCCTGCAACTTCTTCAGCACTTTGCACAGCGACCTTTTCGGCATTTTGTTCCGCAGCTTGTTTTGCGACCTGTTCTGTCTCCTGTTGTGCGTTGACAGAATAACTAACAACAACGAGCATAAGTACTGTACGGATTATTTTTTTCATGGTCTACCTCGATTGAGTGAAATGATGATATGGTTTTAAAGTGAATTATTTTACATGATATCTAAGAAAATAAATCCAGAAAAGGCTGAAGATAAATCACGTAATGAATGACATACAAATCATCGGGGGTTTAATGTCTTGCCTTTGTGGACTATTCATGAAATACATATTTATCCCGATTAATTCATAAACTTCTGAAAAATGTGGTATATCCCTCGACTGAAAACAT
>CBDVBE010000143.1:0-14100 GCA_965372145.1 uncultured bacterium
TAATATACTATTTTCACATCCATTTTATTTCTTTTAATTAAGAGGTTTATATTGTTGTGCAAATACTCTGCCATAGAGAAAATTGTAAAAAATTACCAACTCTAATACTATAATAAGTGTAAACCGTCTCATATTTGGGACTGGTGTCCCAATTCCGGGACGGTTAAACAGTAATAAACCTTAAAAAAATGCAATAAACAGACTTTCTATAATGGCATTAATATTGCAGGAAGTTAACACTCTTTTTAGTAGTTATAATTGGGTCATTGTCACAAAATTTGGAAAACGAGGGGATACCATGAAATATTTAGAGGTTTCTGCTGTATTTATCCTGCTGATTTCTTTTGGCTGCACAAATGTAAAACTTAACAGCTTCCAACGAAGAGAAGAATTGAATGTGGATTCATTGCGTGTGGCAGACTCGCTCAGGGTGGTTGACTCAATCAAGACACATGATTCTCTGGTATTAGCGCGGTATGCGGAGAGTGATAAAAAAATCACGGAAGTAGAAATTTATGAAAAGAAAATAGAGGAGTCAGTTGCTTTGATGAAAGAGCAGGCTGCCCTGGAATCATATGAGTCGGATGTGGGTTTTTTTGAACCGAGGGAGATTGTCATTGAAGACGATAATGAATATGCCGGGGCGATTGACAGCATACAGAATAAAATCGACAGCCTTACACAGTTAATCTATGAATCTGACGAACGATATGTGAAAATGAAGGATTTTACATGTAAGGATAAAAAAGCTTATATGAAGTTCCTTTTAAAAAATCATTTCAAAGACACTTCCGAGGTACTGTCCTGCTGTGAAAGAATGTATACAATGCTGGAACTCGAATATGAAAAATTACAGTTGATTATTAAGACGCAGGAAGGTAATAGCCGTGGCTTTATTAACCTCTACATTCGAAAGGCGAAACAGGAAATGGGGGAGATAGGTCGGTTTATGCTTCTAATGTCTTCAGATGTACCAGACCAGATTATGCATGAGCAGAACAAGAAGTGGGAACTTTAATACTCTGCACACTTCCCTATGGAACCCGCTGCAGGATAGATTGACAATCCTAGAATTTCTTTTCGCAGGCTTTTTAAATATTGTTAATTGCAGCAATAATTATTAGTTAATTTATCTACATTTCAAAACATACCTGTATTATATTTCTTTATAAGGTATTACGATACTAATCCCTTGGTAATTAGTGTCTATCCGAAAACGTCATTCCCGCATGCTTATAGCGGAACTTGGTGAACGGAGTGAATAATCCATGCCTTAATTTGTGCAATAAAAGCTAGATTCCGGCCTAAAAGCGTACCGGAAAGCACAAATGACATAATAGAAACAGACGCAGTCTGAACCTCCTTAAGCTTCAGAACGGAAGTGACAATGACAGCAAAACAGGTAGTTTCCGGACAGACACTAATTAGTGCCTGAAATGCTCTTAATGATGAACTCGAAGTGGCATTCGTAACACGTTGATTAATAATGTAATATACATTTACTGCTGGAGGTGGACTTATGAAAAGAACAGCTCTTTTCATCGTAGTATTTTTATTAAGTAGTATGTACGCAGAGGAAACAACCCCACAATGGTTACTGGAGGATGAGACCGTTGAGGAAGAAACGGTTCAAGAAGATACTTATGCGGAAGAAGAGGGAAGTAGTTACTCCACGTCACGTTCCAGTAGTGGAGGTTCAGGATTCGACCATTGGGGATTAGGAATGAATATCAGCCTCTGTTTTCCCGAGCGTCCCCTTGACCTTGGCTTTGGATTTGCGCTTGGTGGTCATATCGAATTCCGCTTTGATAAAATTGGTGCTATTCAATATATGCCCACAGTCGCTTACTGGTTTACCAATGATAAATCCAGTACAACGGCAAACCTCTGGACTACAGAAGGTTTTGATCATGATGCACAACTTGCATTAAACTTGTTTGACCTGAAATATATACCTCCATTGCCGATACGATTACCGATAAGTCCCTATTTAGGACTTGGATTAACTATTTGCATAAATTTCTATCAATGGAGTTGGACTACGTATGCACCTAATGGTACTGTTTCAAGTAGTAGTAGAGGTAAAGGCGATGATTCGAGTGCCGGATTTAATATATTCATTGGAACTGATTTTCCTATAAACGATAAATGGGTACCAATGGTTGAATTTCGTTATACAGCAAACAGGGATGTCAGGGTGGTCAGGATTACCGGTGGGATTAGTTATTGTTTCTAATATTGTTCGAAGGTTTAACAAAAGTAGAAGTAGATATATCGTATATTTAAATTTAATCGTTACATTACAGAGGAAAAAAAATTGAACAAAACAGTTTTATTCGGTATTTGTGTATTAATTGTAACCCTTTCATTTCATAGTACTATTGCGCAGTGTACAGTCGGTACAGTAGCAGGTGAAGCGAGCGCAGATGGCCGACCGGTAGTTTTTAAAAACCGTGATTTCAATTTTGATTACCAGGGAATACTGTATGAGTCAAGTGGCACATACAGATACTTCGGTGTAGGTAATAGCGGTGGTTCTTATATTTTAATGGGTCTTAATGAAAAAGGAGTTGCGGTTGGCAACTCGCTTATGTACGATCTCGACGGCGGCAGCGGTGATGTTGATTTAATGGATTATCTGTTAAAAAACTGCTGCACCGTTGATGAATGCCGGGACATTATTGAAAATGAGCTATATCCTGGTGCAACACCTACATCCTCATTTCCCCTTATCGGTGAAAATGGTAAGGCGTTTCATATTGAGAAGGGGAAAAATTATTATGAATATGATCCGCTTGATTACGGCCCGAATAAGGTACGAAAGTACGCAATCACTGTTCGTACAAATAACGGGCATAAAAACAGTGACGGCTCTGATGATGAAACCACAGGAGGAAGGCGTTACTATGAAGCGCGCGATCACCTTCATAATGCGGTAACTAAAAACGGCATTTATGATACTGACCCGGCTGACAGCGCCGGCGTTACAATTGCTGAGGTGATACAGACGTTACGTTGGGGCAATCCGGGTTATGAAGGTGATTGGACCACCACTACCGCAGGTAATTGCAATAGCTCATCCCTTAGTTCTATGATAGTGCATGGAATAAATGAAAATGAAGATCCAAAAATTGCTGTAATGTGGATTGCAATATATAAAGCTGATTATATCGCCTTTGTACCACTTTGGGTAGAGCTGGGTATACAAGGTGAGATCCCAATGCGTATCGAAGAGGGAGACGATACAGAGCGGCTTTGCTATCAGGCTCACCGTATATACAATAAAAAAGATCCTGATGATTATGATCAGTATCTAAATCCCCGGTTTGAGCCAATGGAAGCAAATTTTATTCAGGCAGTATCTGAAGCACGTGAACGCTGGTTTGAGAATGGTTTTGTTTATCCGGAAGCAAAAAGAATATGCGATGAAGCAGTTGAGACAGCGTACTGGACAGTTAAGACATTGGCCGACCAGGCACAGACAACCCCCAGGGATTTAAATGAAACACCGCTTATATCAGAGGTTACTGCGGATGTTCAAACTACTACTGCTGCCTTTTCCCATAATGCGAGTGATCCTGATGGGTCGATCAATTCTGTCTACTGGGAATTCGGTGATGATGAAACGAGTAATGAAGAAAATCCTAGCCACACCTATACCACAGATGGAACATTCTTGGTAATGTGCCGTGTGGAGGACAATGACGGATCACGGAATAGCCGCTGGAAATATGTTACTGTTGGCGGTACAGATATATCTGTACCAGCTTTGTCTGCCAATATGTCTTCGAAATTGCTTTCCTGTATTCCATCAAGCGGCACTGTAACTTTTATAGCACAACTCAATACATCGGGTAATTACACTTTATCTGTGTATAATATTAAAGGCCGGCAACTCTGGGTACACAGTGCAAGCCGGAGAAACGGCAAGCTTTTAAGGGTAGATTGGAATTACAATAATACAAGATATAGAATAAGTAATGATATATATATTGCAAAATTGGTACATAACGGAAAGCAATCAGTTCTAAAGTTTACAATTGTCCTTTAAAAAAGCACTTTTATAATTATCAGATCGCATAGCCGGCCTTTTACCAGAATGGGAGAGCTGAAATAACGTTCTACCATCCGGTTAATTCCACATATAATGTGAATATACACATTATATATAATATTAGTATATTTTTTTATTCACAAAGAATTGTCATAGAGTATATTTTTAGGTGAAGAAGTTTTTTCTACAGTGGTTAAAGTACCAATCAAAAAAGAGATATTAAAATAACCACATCCATAGCACTTATTAACAGCAATACTTAATACCAATTCTTGATATGGTAACAGCAACTTCAAATTGTATGCGAACGAATGTTTCCACACACTCCCCAATTTTGGTACGCAATGATATTCTAAAGTTACTCTACGCCGGTATGTTGCTTGAGATGCCGCTATCCCAGGTACGGGAGTTCTGGGCACGTCACCCGTTACCTGATTCACCTGATGTAAAAGATGAAAACCTCCTGTTTAATACAATCTGGCAGGAAAAGAAGTACTTTCCTATTGATTATCTCATAAGTGTGTTTAATGATGTTGAGCCGTTTCTGGTATCGCATGACATTGATACCATAAAGTTTATAAAGAAGACATTTCAAAGAATAAATAAAGGGATGCTTATATCCGCAAAATCGATATTACGATGGGGAAAACCCTTTTTATCATATTTTTATATTGAGAAAGATCCACGTCCGCTTATTCTCAATATCATCGAATATTTCACTGACCTGCTTGCCCCCGGTGTCGTGCATAATCTTCTGAAGCTGGAATCTGATGGTGTGTGGCACTCTGCAACAATTCTGGTTATGTATTCGCAAGTCGTTGAGCAATTACGATTGTATAAAAAAATATTTGTAAAAGAATTTCCTTCCTATGACTGCGAACTCTGGACTGGTATGCTGGTACAATCGACACCCTATTGTATGAATATGCCACAGTTCGAAGAATTACATATGGTATGTGATTGCCGCACTATTGAACAAATAGTTACTGATAAAAATATAGCGATAACAAAGGATAAATTATATATAAACGACGAACCCTACGGCAGTGTTATTTCTTTTTCAAGTTTTTGTGAAGAGAGAAATTACAAACTGCATAAATACAAAATTCCATCCGGGAAAGTCATATTTGTAACACGGGATTATTATTGCACAAAGCGTAAACGGATAGTTCTCCATGCGAATTGTGCATATAATACATCGGTATATCTCTATAATTTCAGGTATCGGAAAGGGGCTGTAAAGCCCGAAGATTTTATGGCGAACATTATTGATGAAGCAACAGGTGATACTTCTGATAATTGGGCTGTTGCACAAAAGGCTCATGAGGCGCTGCTTGAAAAAACTTCATCTAAAGCTGATGTGATTTATTTCAAAGATGAAGAGAGCATTTCCATTAATGGCAAACATATCACCAAGTTTACCCAGGCAAAAATATTACGTAACATGTTTGATGCGTACTGCAACACCGGACAAACGTTATTTGAATTGAGAGAATTTAAAAGGGATGAAAGTATAATCTTTGACCCGCTTAATCCAAATTTAAATATCAGGCTAAAAAGACTTATAAAAGTACTACAGGAGAATTATCCTGCAATCAAAATTTCTCGGGCAGGCCGGGGAAAGATTCAATTCAATGTAAATTGTAAAATCTCCTATAAAGAAAAATAATTTTTACGATTCTAATCTTTCTAAACCCGCATCACCAGGCAGTTTTGGTATGATATATGTTAATCTGCACTAAATGAGTTGACATATACCCGCCTTTTACTTAACTATTTGTTTTTCAAAAAGTTAATCATACTTTATTATCCATTGAATTAGCAAAAATAATGTACCTAAAATGTACCTGGAATTCTGTATCTTTGTAGCTTATATTATTATCAATGAAACTGCAATAACGAGTATTATTCCTGCAATAAATTAATGTCAAGGGGGGCAGATTTTATGGCTGGAAACGTCCAATCAGTAATCGATATGCCGAGTAAAAGAAAACCTTACTACCATAAAAGTTTCTATACTGCCAGAGATCAAAAGGCACATTCTAATATCTACAGTACTGCTGATCCCGAGAAAAATATAACCAGAGATGAGAAAATTGAAAATTTTTATAATGAGACATACTTTAATGAGCTGATTGCATTAGAGGCTCAAAGAACCTATCGTTCAGGGAGGTCCTTCCAGTTAGTATATGTTGATGTTTCAAAGCTTGTCGAGAATGAAAGTAAACAGGAGTCTTTTGATGACATCACCCGGTTGCGTGTTGTCGATCTGGTTATCAAAACGATCTTCGCTTCTACACGGGAAGTTGATATTAAAGGATGGATGCGAAAGGATCGGATCATCAGTGTACTTTGTACCGAGATAAATAAAAATAATTGTCATGTAATTGTTGATAAAATCCGCAGAAACCTTACTCAGGCAATAGATAAACGTTTTTATGAAGATATTGAGATTCGCTGGAAAATTTTTCCATTTGAAGATTCGGATAGTGATAAAACAAGAGTAATCTCTTTAAAGGAACTGACAGAGGACGTTCCCGCACCCAGTGTGCCAAATCATACATTATCACGGAAATGTGCACTGGTTTCTAAAAGAGTAATCGATATTATGGGAAGTCTTTTTGCTGTCATTCTTTTCTCACCCTTTTTCGTTTGCATTTCCTTTTTAATAAAATTAACATCTAAGGGGCCGGTTCTTTTTAAGCAGGAGAGAGTTGGAGAAAGTGGTAAGACATTCACCTTTTTAAAGTTCCGTTCCATGCAGGTAAATAATAATACTGCAATACACAAAGAATTTATCAGCAAACTTATAAATGGTGAAATAGAAGCAGAGGACGGTAAAGAAAAAAATGCCTATAAAATGAAGGACGATCCACGCGTGACAAAGATAGGAAAATTTATACGTAAAACAAGTCTTGATGAATTACCGCAGTTTTACAATGTGATTCGCGGGGATATGTCACTTGTCGGCCCGCGGCCGCCTATCCCGTACGAAGTGGAAGAATATGATCAATGGCACACTAAAAGGGTTCTTGATTTTAGGCCGGGCATAACGGGATTCTGGCAGGTCGAAGGCCGAAGCACTACAACATTCAATGATATGGTCCGCATGGATTTACAATATATGAAGAGTTGGTCTTTATGGCTTGATATAAAACTTCTTTTTAAAACCCCCCTGGCGGTTCTTGCAGCGAGAGGGGCTTGCTAGACCGTCTGGTCTAATAGACGGTTTATCACTTCGTGTAAAAGAATGTATGTTCTACGGAACACACAGCGTGTGTTTCCCAAATGCAACCCTTCCGTTATATACCACAATGATATACATCCCAATACTGGTAAGGATGATATGCTATTTGCCGCATAGAATCGCTCAACTCAGGGTATAGTTATAAACTAATACAAAACTGATCAAATGGTCACAGAAAACTACCTGATAAAAAGATACCGATTGTTTACTTTATGGCATATAATTAAAAAAAAAGTAAAAACAGGTTGAATTGACGTTCCGCATAATTTAATTATTACATGTTAAAGTGCATTCATGTGCACTGCCGAGAAGCATCACCATATAATATTTATCGTGCATCCTGCGATACCATAAATATATACTTTAGGATAATAACCACAAACAACACACGCCTAACGACGTTGCGGACAACCTATGAGTAAAGAACAAGAGATTATTGAAGGATTAAGGGAAGAAATCCAGCAATTGCGTGAAAAGATCGCCAACCTTGAAGAGGTGGAAGAGAGACACGCACAGACAGAAAATGCTCTCAAAGAGAGTGAAGAACTCTATCGTACCCTCCTTGATACCTCACCGGATTCGGTAACGGTGACCGATCTTGAGGGCAATTTTATTATGGTTAATCAACGTGCCGTTGAATTGCACGGCTGTGATACGAAAGAGGAATTATATGAAAAGAATGCTTTTGATGTAATAGCTCCCCAGGATAAAGAACGTGCTCTTGAGAATACAAAGAAAACATTTGAGACCGGTGGTATTAGGAATGTAGAATATACTCTGATTAAAAAAGACGGCACTTCATTCTGGGCCGAGTTGAGTGCTTCACTGATAAAAGATTCGGATGGCAATCCCAGGGCACTGATCGGTGTTGTGCGGGACATCAGTGTGCGCAAGCGGGTTGAGGAAGCGCTGGAGGAGAAAGAAGTACAATACCGAATGCTTATCGATACCTCTCCTGATTCTATTACCATGCTTGATCTACAGGGGAATGTTATAATGGCAAATCCTGCCACGCAAGAATTAATTGGTAATGTACCCGTCGAGCAAATAATAGGTAAAAATGCATTTGATTTTATTTCACCGGAGGATAAAAAGAAAGCATCAAAAGATATTAAAGAGATAATGCGGACCGGCCATCTCAATCATGTTGAATATACGATTATGCGCAAAACGGGTTTTTCATATTCTATTGAAGTTAATGTTTCATTAATTAAAGACAGTATGGATAAGCCAAAGGCAATACTTGCTATCGCGCGCGACATTACAGAACGAAAGACAATAGAACGGGCACTGGCTGAGGAAAAGGAGCGGCTCACTGTAACGCTCCAGTCCATTGCGGAAGCGGTGATAACCGTTGATGTCACAGGGCGTATTATTTTTCTTAACGCCGTTGCAGAGCAGTTGACCGGATGGAAACAGAGTGATGCTGTAGGAGCACTCTTATCAGATGTGTTACAGGTTATCAGTAATAATAAAAAAATAGCCTGTGACGATCTGGTCTATAAAGTCGTTGAGACCGGTGATGTTTATGATATGCTAGCGGACAGCACATTAATTGCAAAAGATGGGTCTGAGCGGATGATTACTCAGAGCTGCGCACCGATTACTGATAAAGACAATAAAATTATCGGTGTGGTACTTATCATTCGTGACGTCACCGAAAAACAGAAAATGGAGAAGGAGCTGTTCAAATCAAAGAAACTTGAATCAATCGGCATACTCGCGGGCGGTATTGCCCATGACTTTAATAATATCCTCACCGGAATCACCAGTAATCTCTTTATGTCTAAGATGAGTCTAGGTAAAGAGAGTGAGTCATACAATTCGATCATTGAAGCTGAGAAGGCGGCTTTCCGGGCAAGTAAACTGACAAACCAGCTGCTGACTTTTGCAAAAGGCGGGGAACCCATTAAGGAAAGCCAGTCGATCGGTGAGATCATTGAAGAAGCGGTCGGTTTTTCTCTCAGCGGATCTAATGTTGATTGTAAACTTGAGATAGCAGATGATGTATGGCCGCTGGAGATCGACCGGGGCCAGATTGACCAGGTAATCAACAATCTTATTATCAATGCTGACCAGGCAATGCCTGAGGGTGGTACAATTGCGGTTAAAGCTGAAAATGTGACTATTGATGAATTTGTTTCTGAAGGAACGAATGCTTATTTACCGCTTGATCCGGGAAAATATGTCCGTATTTCAGTAAAGGATGAGGGGGTCGGTATCCCACCTGAACATATAGATAAGATTTATGACCCTTACTTTACAACAAAAGAGAATGGTACCGGACTCGGTCTAACCATATGCTATTCAATTCTTAAAAAACATAACGGATTGATATTTGTAAAATCACAGGAAGGTTCCTCCACTACTTTTCATATCTATCTGCCCGCTACTGAGAAAAAGGTAGCTGAACTAAAGGCACAGAAAGATGTGCCGATGTCCGGCTCCGGCAGAGTACTGGTAATGGATGATGAAGAGGTTGTTCGCATTGCAGCAGGGCATGTTCTGAAAGTTATCGGTTATGAAGTCGCCTTTGCATCTGACGGTGCCGAAGCTATTGAGATATATAAACAGGCTCTTGACCAAGGCAAACCTTTTAATGCACTTATAATGGATTTAACCATACCTGGCGGTATGGGCGGGAAAGAGACTATTGTTAAATTGAAGGAAATTGATCCGAATGTTAAGGGCATAGTATCGAGTGGTTATTCTACCGACCCCGTTATGGCAAACTATGAGGATTATGGATTCTGCGGTGTGGTCAGTAAACCATATATGGTTGAGGACCTTAATAGAGTATTACATGAAGCGATCGAAGAAGATACATCCTCATAATAATATACTTAAATAAATATACGTTTTCCATGTCAATAGTAATTTTACAAATGCAAGGTGGATTGTGTTCATAGAAGATAAAAACTGGACCTTAGATTTTACTTCGTTTGTTCCTATAAATGAGAAAAACAGTGAGGCACTCTGTACAATTGGGAATGGATACATGAGTACCCGGGGCGCGTTTGAAGAATCCGCCGGTTCTGATGTCCATTATCCCGGTTCCTATATGGCCGGCGTGTATAATATTCTTGAATCTGAGGTCGGGGGGCGTGTAATAGAAAATGAGGATTTTGTTAATTGCCCGAATTGGACGGCTGTTACTTTTAAAATAGATGACGAAGAGTGGTTTGATGTTTCCAGGGGAGAGATAGTAGAATATAGAAAGCAGTTAAACTTTAAACAGGGAATTCTTTCTCGAAAAATACGATTTAAAGATGCCCAGGAACGAATAACTACCCTGGAAAGCCAGCGCTTTGTCAGTATGCATACAATGCATCTTGCCGGTGTGCGATACTGCATAACCCCTGAAAATTACAGTGGTGTCGTTACAGTACGTTCCGCGCTTGATGGGGATATAATTAATGATGGCGTGGAGCGGTATCGACAGCTGAACCAATTGCATCTGGCTAAAGTCGAAGAACACTATACTGCTGATGGTATATATCTTGCGGTTAAAACAAACCAGAGCAATATAACAATCACTCAGGCTGCGGCTAATTTTCTATATGTAAATGAAGTTGAAAAAGAGAAGAGCAGCGAGCATGAAGTCAGGGATCGCTACATTGCAGAAACGGTCACTTTAGAGATGAATCAGGGTGACACTCTGCGTCTTGACAAGGTCGTAGCAATGTATACATCCCGTGATCAGGGGGTAGCTGATCCCATGTCTGCTGCAAAGGAAGAGCTGTCGCACGGCGGAAATTTTGATGGGATATTGCAGCTCCATATAAACGAATGGGAATCTTACTGGAAAAAAGCGGATATTGAGATTGAGGGTGGGGAAGAAGTACAGAAAATATTGCGTTTTCATGGTTTTCATTTACTGGTAATCGCCTCCAGACATAATAAAACCCTTGATGCGGACATTCCGGCACGCGGGCTTCATGGCGAAGCATACCGTGGACATATCTTCTGGGATGAGCTTTATGTTTTTCCTTTTTTCAATCTCCATTTTCCTGAGATTTCCCGTGCGCTCCTGATGTATCGATACAACAGGCTTGATGCAGCTAGGAAATATGCTGCGGAGTATAATTATAAAGGCGCCATGTATCCGTGGCAATCCGGCAGCAGCGGCCGTGAGGAAACACAGATCATTCACCTGAATCCTTTAACCGGTGAATGGGGACCTGACAACAGTTCTCTTCAACGCCATGTGTCGCTTGCTATAGCCTATAATGTCTGGATGTATTATCATGTTACTGATGATAAAGAATTTTTATATAAGTATGGCGCTGAGATACTTTTCGATATAGCCCGTTTCTGGGCAAGTAAAGCGATAGTGAATGAAGAGACCGGCAGGTATGAGATTTTCAAAGTCATGGGTCCCAATGAATACCACGAAATGACCCCTGGCGCTGATGAAGGCGGATTGAAAGATAATGCATATACGAATGTTTTAGTTGCCTGGCTCATGAAAAGATGTCTCGCATGTCAAAACATCTTAACATCCGACGAATTGAATGAAGTTGAATCAAAGATTAATATTACCGAAGAGGAAAAGGAGAAGTGGCGAGCAGTATCGCAAAAGATAAACCTGGTTATTAAAGACGGGATTATCAGCCAATATGATGGATTCCTTGATCTCAAGGAACTCGACTGGGATGCTTATCGTAAAAAGTATGACAATATTCAACGGCTGGACAGGCTGCTTAAAGCGGAAGGATTGTCACCGGATGATTATCAGTTGAGTAAACAGGCGGATTTACTTATGCTTTTTTATGTACTTCCGCCGGAAGAGATCAGTTCGATTCTGAATGGGTGCGGGTATGAGTTTAATGACGACATGATTCGGAAAAATTATGAGTATTATCTCGCAAGAACGTCGCATGGCTCAACCCTGAGCCTCGTAGTACATACCCATGTCGCTTCGCTGTTCAATGATCTTGACAAATCGGTCGAATGGTATAAAAAAGCACTGACTGCCGACATTGAAGATATTCAGGGTGGAACGGTTAAAGAGGGAATACATGCGGGATTAATGGGTGGTACCATTGTTCTGTTTTATTCTGCGTTTGCCGGACTGGATTTTTATGGAGATACCCTGGTATTTAAACCTACATTGCCTGCCGAATGGAAAAAAGTCCGTTTTAACGTTACCTTCAGGCAGGTGGATTATAATGTTGAGATTTCGCACGATACTGTTAAAATCGCCACAAATAACACCAATGAGGATTCAGTCGCGGTGAAAGTATTTGATAACGAGTATTCTATTCAGAAGGGGAAAGAAGAAGTTATCAAGTATGAATAAAGCGCGGCTTGAAATTGGAAATGCTGCTTGAAATTGGAAATTGGAAATTTGGAAAAAACATGAAACGTAGCCGTTCACGGGTTCAGGGTTGAAATCCAAAATTGTTTGATTGCGGATTGTGGAATTTTGATTGGGGATTGAAAAAATCCAAAATCCAAAATCCAAAATTTCCAGTTTCCCCTTCGACAAGCTCAGGACTTCGCAATTTCAGCGTTCTGTGAACGCTTACAAAATAACTCACTTTGCTAATTCATTGAGTATAACCACAAGGGTATCCGGCTCATTCACGAAAATAGTTTCAGGATGTACATCCTCAACGTTATCCTGTAATGAGATGTCTGTGGTGACAAATATACCATGGGTTTTTTCCGTAAGCTGCCGTGAAGTTTTAAGCATTGCGATATCGGAACCGGTATCGCCGCACACCAGGTTGGGTCCCTCGTTCATACCCATGTGCAACTGCTCATCAAGGAAAGCAACACCGTCTCCCTTATCAAAATCTCTAAGATTTTCACTTGTATCAGGATCGCCGACAGTAAGGATAATCTCAACATCCAATCCGGTGTCTTCAATCCGAAAGAATTTTTTGTCACGATCCAGGTCTGAGACAAGGTTGGTGATTATCTGTAGAAAATCATTCGATTCCTGAGGAGGGATTGACTTACTGATGTCCTGGCGTGCAATAGTCAACTGGCCGAATTTCTGTTGAAAACCCGAGCCTATGAATGAAAATTTCTCGAATGCCGATTGAAGCAAGAGTTCTTCAACCTGTTCAGAAAGGGTGTCGAGAATTTTCTGCTGTTCGGGATCAATAGGGTAGGTCTCCCGGTTCCATTGTTTATCACGGTACTCCCGCCCTTTTGAGCCGGCAAGAATGAGTGTTGCATCCGGCATTGTGCAGATATCAACCATGCCGCCATTTTCCAGGGGGGCTGAAGTAAGCAGTACTGCATTTACAACACACTTTCGGGCAAAACGGGTGAGAAATACCGCATTATACACCGACTGAATTGAAGAGAGATAACGGCCGCAGTAGTTATTCACCGTGCCGTCACGGTCAGAGATAAGATTCCTGAAAGTAATTGGTTTTAGTTTCGGCAGGATATCGGTACTCTGCTTCTCCAGGGTTGGATGTATAGTACGAAGATAATCGTAGAAGGCATCTTCACCTTCAGTAAGAAAAATGATATCCTTATGCAGTTCATTTTCTTCATAACTGAGATCAACAGCAATGTTCCGGCTGTCGTCAATTGCAAGTGATCGTCCATCAAGTGTCTCTGGTATTGCCTGAAGTACTTCGAGGCCGTTTTTAAGCAGGTCAATATCACTACTGTCAGAAGTTTGCGAATCAAGATATCGGGTTACCAGCCGGACTCTGATTTCACGGGTGGCCTGCATGAGTGTATAGAATTCACTTAATGATTCCGGGGGCTGTTTTGCATTTAGAATCTTTTGTGCAGCAGCAATATTCATAATGGGTGTCCTTCTCAGTTCAAT
>CBDVBE010000144.1:0-14089 GCA_965372145.1 uncultured bacterium
TTGAAGTGGCGGTAAAATCAAATAAGACTGAGATTAAAAGGGCAGTTGAAAACCTTTTCAACGTTACCGTTGAAAAGGTCAATACTATGGTAGTAAAGGGAAAGAAGAAGAGAATGGGACGGTTCAGCGGTTATCGTCCAAACTGGAAAAAAGCTATTGTTGCCTTGGCAGAGGGACAATCGATAGATAAATTCGGAGAAGTGTAGTACGTATATCATGTGGGTAAGGAAAACAAAGAGATAGTATTATGGCAATAAAATCATATGTACCGACAACACCAACCTTACGGTATAAAACAACAAATACCTTTGAACAGGTGACAACTGATACACCGTACAAACCGTTGTTAGTATCAAAGAAACGCGGCAGCGGCCGCAACAATACCGGTAAGATAATGGTTCGGCATCGCGGCGGCGGTCATAAACGGCATTATCGGATTATCGATTTTAAACGGAAAAAGCATGGCATAACCGGCACCGTTGAGACTATTGAGTATGATCCTAATAGAACCTGTACTATCGCATTAATTAAATATGCAGATGGTGAACGCCGGTATGTTCTTTCAACAGAGAATATGAAAGTCGGTATGACAATTTTATCCGGCGAGGATTGTGAGCCGGTTGAAGGAAATTGCATTCTTCTAAAAAATGTTCCTCTCGGAACCATGGTGCATAACATTGAAATGCGTGAAGGTAAAGGTGGACAGCTTGCCAGAACCGCAGGATCATATGCAGAGGTTGTTGCAAAAGAGGGAAAGATGGTACAGGTAAAACTTCCCTCAGGCGAAGTAAGGAATTTTCGTGAAACCTGTTACGCAACGATCGGCCAGGTTAGTAACTCTGAGCATATGGGCGTTGTTATCGGATCCGCAGGAAGAAAACGCTGGCTGGGAAGGCGACCCCATGTCCGTGGTGTTGCGATGAATCCGGTTGATCATCCTATGGGTGGTGGAGAAGGTAAAACATCCGGTGGTGGCCATCCGGTCTCTCCGTGGGGGCAAAAAGCAAAGGGATTGAAAACCAGAAGGAAAAATAAAGCGTCAAATAAATATATCGTCAAGCGTAGAGGGAAGAAATAACAACTTGTAATATAAAGGAAAGAACATGGCTCGTTCTATAAAAAAAGGTCCTTTTATTGATGATCATCTGTTGAAAAAAGTTACTGGCATGAGCAAGTCCGGACAGAAAAAGGTTATTAAAACATGGTCACGACGTTCGACAGTACTTCCCGAGTTTGTTGGGTTGACGTTTTCTGTCCATAGCGGGAATAGATTTATCCCCGTATACGTTTCCGAAAATATGGTTGGACACAAACTGGGTGAATTCGCACCGACGAGAACATTTCGTGGACACAGTGGTGGAAAAACTGATAAGACGGCAAAGCGATAAATAATGTAGGAGGAATTGTACGTGGATGCACAAGCAACAGCTAAATATGTAAAAGCAACCCCGCGTAAAGCACGCCTGGTGGCAGATGAAATACGGGGCAAGATGGTCGGTGATGCACTGAGCCTTCTTGAGTTTAGTATCAGCAAGAGTGTTGCGGATGATATTTCAAAATTGATAAAATCTGCGGTTGCCAATATGCAGAGTAAGAACACAGATATAACTGTTGATGTTGACGAACTGCGGGTAAAGGAAATCTTTGTCAATGCAGGTCCTATGTTAAAGAGGTTTCGGGCACGAGCCCAGGGAAGAGCGGGAAGAATATTAAAGCGGATGTGTCATGTTTCTGTTACGGTGTCCAATTAGAGGAGGATAGGTTTGGGACAGAAAGTTAATCCGATAGGATTGCGTTTAGGAATAACAAAAACCTGGATTTCAAACTGGTTTGCAAGAGAGAATTTTTCAGATTATCTCTATGAAGATCATTTAATACGGAACTATCTGAAAAAACGTCTGGAACATGGTGGTATATCAACGTTGAATATCGACCGCACCGCACGAAAGATTACCGTTACGATAAATACCTCCCGTCCGGGAATTGTGATTGGCAAAAAGGGTGAAGAAGTTGAGAAATTAAAAGCTGAGCTCCAGCATTTAACGCAGAAAGAGATTCATATCAATATAAAGGAAGTTAAAAAACCGGAGATGGACTCACAATTAGTTGCTGATAACATTGCCCGGCAGGTCCAGAAAAGGGTTTCATATAAAAAAGCGATTAAAAAAGCTATATCCACAGCAACCCGTATGGGTGCTGAAGGAATTAAAATCAGTATCGGTGGCCGTCTTAATGGTGCTGAAATAGCGCGTGCGGAGACATATAAGGAAGGAAGAATTCCATTACATACCTTACGTGCCGATATTGATTATGCAACGGCAACTTCTCATACTACCTATGGGTGTGTTGGCGTGAAGGTCTGGATTTGTAAAGGTGAAGTAATCAGTACAAAAGAAAATGCAGCTGCGAGAAGTAAAGAGGTTTAGGATAAAGGGGATTAGACGATGCTTGCACCCAAAAGGGTAAAATGGCGTAAAACACAACGTGGCAGAAGAAGAGGGCTGGCAACACGATGCAATACCCTCTCGTTCGGTGAATATGGTATACAGGCCGTACGGGCAGCATGGCTTGACAGCAGGCAGATTGAGGCTGCGCGTGTAGCTATGACGCGATTTATTAAACGCGGTGGCAAGGTGTGGATCAGGATTTTTCCGAATAAACCCTATACCAAGCATCCTGCAGAGTCACGTATGGGTAAAGGAAAAGGTGCACCGGAAGGATGGGTTGCCGTGGTGCGGCCAGGCACGGTGATGTTTGAAATGTCGGGAGTAAACCCTGATGTAGCGAAAGAAGCTATGCGGCTGGCAGCTCAGAAGCTTCCGATACCAACAAAGTTTGTCCAAGCCTAGAGAACAGGAAGTGTATCTTATGAAAGCAAGTGAATTGAGGGAATTATCAATAGATGAAGTAAAGGAAAAACAGTCTGAGATGGAAGAGGAACTGTTTAACCTCCGGTTTCAGGCAAAAATGGGCCAATTGAGTAACCCGCTTCGAATGAGAATTGTTAAACGTGATATAGCTCGTGCAAAGACCATTATCAATGAGCATGCACGTGAGAAAGTAACAATGAGTTAAGCGGCAGGTGACAAAGACGACTGTCCGCTTTTACTCAATGTTATCCAGGAGGTGTCAATTACAGTTTCAGGGATAACCAGGGCATAATTAAGGTAAAGGATTGAGGATGTCTGAAAGAAATAGCCGGAAATCAAGAATGGGTGTTGTTGTCAGTGATAAAGCGGATAAAACAATCGCAGTGAAAGTGCAACGTCAGGTTGCGCATGCAAAGTATGGTAAAATTGTCAGGTATAATAAGAAATATCTTGCACATGATGAAAAAAATGAGTGTACAATTGGTGATAGAGTAAAAATAATGGAAACACGACCGTTATCAAAAAGTAAGCGGTGGCGTTTAACAGAAGTAATTGAGAAAGCAAAATAAGACGTGCAATTATTTATATAGCGGCAGAGGAAAACATGATACAGACAGAAACCACATTAAATATTGCTGATAATTCAGGCGCGAAAAAAGTTCAATGTATACGGGTGCTCGGTGGTACGCGAAGACGATATGCACGTGTTGGTGATGTCATTGTGGTTGCTGTAAAAGATGCTATCCCGAATTCAAATGTGAAGAAGGGATCAGTTGTCAAAGCGGTTGTTGTGAGAACGAAAAAGGAATATAGTCGAAAAGACGGTACCTTGATCCGTTTTAGTGATAATGCAGCGGTGGTAATTAATGAATCATTTGAGCCGATTGGTACCCGTATTTTCGGGCCTGTTGCTCGTGAACTTCGTGATAAAAAATTTATGCGAATCGTATCGCTGGCACCAGAGGTATTATAAGCAGGAGAGGTAGAGTATGGCTTTGCGTTTGAAAAAAGGTGATATGGTACAGATTGTTTCAGGTGAACACAAGGGACAGTCTGGAAAGATCCTGAGAGTATATCCTGATAAGGGACGTGCCCTTGTTGAAGGTAGAAATGTTGTTAAACGTCATACGAAACCAAATCAAAAGACTCAGCAGGGTGGTATCCTTGAAAAAGAGGCAACCATTCATCTTTCAAATCTTATGCTGGTATGTGAAAAAACAGAGAAACCAACACGATTTGGTATTAAAAAACTTGACGGTGGAAGAAAAGCGAGATATTCAAAAAAGTCTAAGGAGTTGGTAGATTGAGTAAAGAAATAACGAGTATACCGAGACTACGTGAACGTTATAAAAAGGAGATCGTACCTGCATTGCAGAAGAGATTTGTTTTCAAGAATACAATGCAGATTCCTCGATTGGAAAAAGTCGTACTTAATATGGGTGTCGGTAGAGCGATACAGGAAGCTAAATTGCTTGATGAAGCGGTCATGTGCCTGAAGAATATTTCCGGACAGCAGCCGGTTATAACCAAGGCAAAGAAGGCGATTTCAAATTTTAAACTGCGTGCGGATATGCCAATCGGCTGTAAAGTTACGTTACGGCACAATCGAATGTATGAGTTCATGGACAGACTTGTTTCTATAACAATTCCACGTATTCGCGATTTCAGAGGGCTTTCACGAAAATCGTTTGATGGCCATGGTAATTATTCAATGGGAATTACTGAAAATATCGTATTTATGGAAGTTGACCGTGATAATATATCACGTATCATAGGATTAGACATTTGTATTTGTACCACATCGGAAAATGATGAATGCGCACGTGGTTTACTGGAAGAAATCGGTATGCCGTTTAAGAAATAGTTGACGAGGAGATAATCATTTGGCTAAAAAATCATTAATAGAGAAGTCACGGAAAAAGCCTAAATTTAAAACACGGGTTTACAACCGTTGCAGACGATGCGGAAGGCCACGCGGATATCTCAGACGTTTTGGGATTTGCAGAATCTGTTTTAGAGAGATGGCGCTCCAAGGAGTTATCCCCGGTGTCGTCAAATCAAGCTGGTAGAGTTTCGATAGTATTTACGAGTAAGGAGAACGCAGAATGCTGACTGATCAAGTTGCTGACATGTTAACACGAATACGCAACGCTATACATGCGAAGAAGAAAACGGTAACAATACCTGCATCCAACCTGAAGAAAGAAGTTACCCGGATTCTGTTTGAGAATAAGTTTATTACTAAATATGCCTTTATTGATGATGGTTTACAGGGAGAGATTAAAATATTGTTGAAATATAATGATGAATTGATAAATGCGATACAGGGTATTGAAAAAGTCAGCACCCCGGGGAGAAGACGGTACACCAATGTGAAGGAAATGCCGAAGGTGTTGAATGGTATGGGGATTAGTATCATTTCTACTTCCAAGGGTGTAATGACTGATAGTGAATGTCGGCAATTGAATGTGGGTGGCGAAATAATTGGTAAAGTTTGGTAGAAATTATTTAAGAATAGAGGAGTTTACATTTTGTCTCGTATAGGTAAAGAACCGGTTAAGCTTCCAGATGGTGTTGAAATACAGTTACGTGATACTATGATTACCGTAAAAGGGCCGAAAGGTTCATTATCACAGGAACTGACCGGTGAAGTGAAGGTCTCAGTAAATGATCAGGAGAAAGTACTCACCGTTACACCTGTTTCTGAAGGTAAGAAGTCATGGGCACAGTGGGGACTCTATAGGGTACTTATTAATAATATGGTCACCGGTGTTTCAACCGGTTTTCAGAAAGTGCTTGAAATAGAAGGTATCGGTTACAAAGCAGAGATGAAAGGTACTAATATTCTTATCTCAGCCGGTTATTCTCATCCGATTCTTTATATGTCCCGTGAAGGGGTCACATTGGGAACCGATGGGCCTGCAAAAATTGTGGTTAGCGGGATAAATAAGCAAATCGTAGGACAGGTCGCAGCTGAAATCAGAAAGATACGTCCACCGGAGCCTTACAAAGGGAAAGGTATTCGCTATCAGGGTGAACACATTATTCGTAAGGCTGGAAAAACAGGCGTTAAATAATATGTAGTTTTATGTGGAGAATGCAGAATCATGGATCAAGCTAAACAAAGAATTATAAACAGAAAAAAACGTGCCTTTGGAATACGGAAAAAGATAGTTGGAACAGCGGAATGTCCGCGTCTGTGTATACGTCGCAGTCTCCGGCATATCTCTGCCCAGATTGTTGATGACAGCTCCGGTCAGTCTCTGGTACAGGTTACCAGTGCGTGTAAAGGGGTTAGTGAAACGAAAAAGGGATCGAAAAAGGACGTTTCAAAAAAGATTGGCGAGCTTATTGCCGAAAAAGCAACAGGAAAAGGTATTAAAAAAGTGGTGTTTGATCGTAAAGGATATCCCTATCATGGACGCGTAAAAGCATTAGCTGAAGGGGCTCGCAGTAAAGGATTAGAGTTTTAACGGTTGCCACGAAAGGGGCAGTAAATTTGGCGAATGAAAAAATCTTAGTTTCTGAAGAGGAGAACCTGATCACCGATAGGTTAATATCGGTTAATCGTGTTGCAAAAGTAGTAAAAGGTGGTCGTCGATTTGGTTTTAATGCACTCGTTGTCGTTGGCGATGGCAATGGCCAGGTCGGCCTTGGTATGGGAAAAGCGAACGATGTCTCTGAAGCAATTCGAAAAGGTGTTGAAAACGCAAAGAAGAATATTTTAGGGGTAACCCTGGTGAAGGGGACGATACCCCATGCTATTATTGGTCGGTATGGCGCGGGAAGAATTATGCTTAAACCGGCAGCACCCGGTACGGGTGTTATTGCAGGTGGACCGGCCAGGGCGGTTCTTGAGGTTGCAGGAGTTCGTAACATTCTGACAAAATGCCTTGGTACGACAAACTCGCATAATGTTGCGAAAGCGACGGTAGAAGGGCTTAAGAAATTAAAAAACAGGGAACAGATTAATCAATTACGACAAGTATCTTCATAAGGTGCCTGTAATAGAGGTTGTACATAATGGCCAAGAAACTTAAGGTGAAACAGATCCGTAGTGCAATCGGCCGTTTAGAGAATCAGAAACGGACGGTGAGAGCATTAGGGCTTCGAAGGTTGGGACATACCGTTGAACATAACGATACACCTGCAATTCGGGGCATGATTAACACGGTGAAGCATCTCGTTCAGGTAGAAGAGGTTTAGGAGAAAAGTATGCTGACATTGAATGAACTTAAGCCGGCAAAGGGGTCAAGAAAAAAGGCAAAGCGTATAGGCCGGGGTAATGCCAGTGGCTGGGGTACCACCAGCGGGCGCGGTAATAATGGTGCAAAAGCCCGAAGAGGGGCAAGCATCAAGCTCTACTATGAAGGCGGTCAGACACCTATCACACGGAGACTTCCCAAAAGAGGATTCACCAATATCTTTAAAAGTAATTATCAGATTGTAAATGTTGGTGATATCCAGAACATTAAATCAGATGCAAAAGAGGTTGATGCGCAATGGCTCTATGATAATGGCCTTGTTCATTCAAAGGATGTACCGATAAAAATATTAGGAAACGGTGATTTTTCAAAAGGACTCGCTGTTAAAGCACATGCTTTCTCTAAAACGGCACGAGAAAAAATAGAAAAAGCAAAAGGAAAGGCCGAGGTAGTTACCAGTGCTTGATACATTTGTTAATATGTTTAAAATTCCGGAGTTACGGAAAAAAATTGGGTTTACCCTTTTTATGATATTTATCTATAGAATTGGCGGCCATATTCCGACTCCCGGTATAGATCCCAAGGTGCTCGGTGAATTTTATCTGGAATCGCAGAATAACCTGTTGGGAATGTTTGATATGTTCGTTGGTGGTGCTTTTAAAAAAGCAACCATTTTTGCCCTGGGAATTATGCCGTATATCAGTGCATCGATTATCATACAGCTTTTTGGTACGGTATTTCCTTATTTCCATAAATTACAGAGAGAAGGAGCTGAGGGAAGAAAAAAGATAACCCAGCTGACCAGATATGGAACCGTTATCCTGGCGTTGGTGCAGGCTGCGGGGGTCAGTGTGTTTCTGCAGAGTATTGTTTCTCCCCGAACCGGTATACCTGCGGTGATGCCCCTGTTACACGGTCCAAAATTTATGATTGTCACGGTTATTAGTTTGGTAACCGGTACCATTTTTATCATGTGGCTTGGTGAGCAGATAACAAATCGTGGTATTGGCAATGGTATTTCTTTAATAATATTTATTGGTATTGTTGCACGGCTTCCAAATGCCGTTATTGCTGAATTCCAGCAGATGCAGGCAGGTACCCGTCATATTTTTATCGAAGTAATTGTCGTTGGTATCATAATTGGCATGACCGCCTTTATTGTACTCATGTATCAGGCAACGCGACGAATACCTATTCAGACACCCAAAAAGGTTGTCGGTACCAAGATGTATGCCGGACAGAGTACTGTGCTGCCGCTGCGTATTAATATGGCCGGGGTTATTCCGATTATTTTTGCATCATCATTAATGATGATGCCGAATATGGTTGTTCAATTTTTTCCCAATTCTCAGTTTATGGAGGATGTGGGTAACTTTTTTAGACCGGGAAATGCCGTGTATTCAATACTTTTCGGCCTGGTGATTATTTTCTTCACCTACTTTTATACGGCAATTATTTTTAATCCGATTGATATTGCTGATAACCTGAAACGGTCCGGCGGGTTTATCCCGGGTATTCGTCCTGGAAAGAAAACAGCTGAATATCTTGATAATGTATTAACACGGATAACACTTCCGGGTTCAATATTTCTTGCCTTTATCGCGATTGCACCGTTTCTCTTGATAAATGCAATGAATATATCGTTCTTCTTTGGAGGAACGAGTGTGCTTATTGTTGTCGGCGTTGCCCTCGATACGTTGCAGCAATTGGAATCTCATCTTCAGATGAGAAATTATGATGGATTTATGAAACGGGGTAGTTTACGCGGCAGACGTTAGCAAACAAAGAAAGGTATACCGTCGTTCATGGCTAAACAGGAATCAATTCAGGTGGAAGGTACTGTTTTGGAGACTCTGCCTAACGCTGCATTCAAAGTTAAACTTGAGAACGGCCATGAAATACTTGCACATATTTCCGGTAAAATGAGGATGAATTATATACGCATTTTACCCGGTGATAAGGTTCTGCTTGAACTCTCACCGTATGATTTACAAAGAGGTCGAATAGTATATCGGTATAAATAAAGGAGAAACGTGTTGTGAAAGTGCGTGCTTCGGTAAAAAAGATATGTAATGGGTGTAAAGTAATAAAACGGAAAGGCATTGTGCGGATTATCTGTAAGAAAAATCCGAAACATAAACAACGTCAGGGATAACAGTATGTTAAGCAGAGGGGCATGGGAATGACCATTCTGCTTCTACATAATGTTATACACTGCGAGTATAACAAACAGTGGAAATACCCTGAAGGGCACTGTGTAAATTTCCTACTGTTTGTTTATACCCTGAAGGGCACCTTGTCAAGGGGCTTTCAAACTTGCCCACGGGGATAACGATTTTTATTTATAGAAGGGAGTTGCAGTGGCACGTGTTGCCGGAGTAGATATTCCAAATAATAAAAGAGCAGAGATCGGACTTACTTACATTTTCGGTATTGGACGGTCGAGTGCACAGGAAATATTAAAGAAAGTTGGTGTGGCGTGGGATACCAAAGTAAAAGATATTCCCGAGCAGGAACTTGACAAAATACGTAAAATTGTTGACAGTGAATACACTATTGAGGGTAATCTGCGCGCGACGATCCGTATGAACATCAAGCGCCTTATGGATATCGGCTCTTACCGTGGACTGAGGCACCGTCGAGGACTTCCGGTAAATGGCCAGCGGACAAAAACCAATGCCCGTACCCGTAAAGGGCCGAGAAAAACAATCGCCGGTAAGAAGAAAGCGACAAAATAGGTAACGGTAAGAGAGGTTAATATTCATGAATAAATCATCTGGTTCACGCAAGATTAAGAAAAAGGCTTCAGCAGAAGGTATTGCTCATATTCGAGCAACGTTCAATAACACTATTATTAATATATCGGATAAAGAAGGCAATGTTATCTGCTGGAATTCACCGGGGAAGTCCGGATTTAAGGGTTCACGAAAAAGTACTCCTTTTGCGGCGCAGATAGCTGCTGAAGTGGTAGGCAAAACAGCATATGATGCTGGTGTCCGCAAGGTTGAAGTGCATATCCGTGGCGCTGGTAATGGTAGAGAAGGTGCGGTTCGGGCTATTGCCGCAGCCGGCATTAAAGTGACGTCAATTAAAGATTTTACTGCTATACCGCACAATGGTTGCCGTCCACCGAAACGAAGACGAGTATAAAACTGTTAATAATAGACACACAGTTGGTTGTAACAGTAAACTCCACATTTATAAGGGAGATATAGTACACCTATGAAATGGAAAAGCTTATTGATGCCAAAAGGCATTAAAATTGAAAATCCTGATGATTTACCCAATTATGGCCGCGTTATTGTTGAACCTCTCGAAAGAGGATGGGGATTAACTGTCGGTAATGCATTACGCCGTATTTTACTTTCATCATTGCAGGGCGCAGCGATTACATCAGTGAAAATAGATGGCGTATTGCATGAATATTCGACTATTGAGGGCGTTGTTGAAGATATTACGGATATAATCCTTAACTTAAAGAAATTTCGCTTGAAGCTCATCTCGGATGAAGACTCAGTCCTTAAACTGGATGTGAGCGGAGATGGTGAAGTGAAGGCAGCTGATATTGAGAAGAATCCTGATGTGGAAATTCTGAATCCCGATCAGCATATTGCGACCATTAATGAAGCTGCAAAATTGAAAATTGAAATGCACGTTTCTGATGGACGGGGATATGTTTCTGCTGAACAAAATAAGCGTGAAGATGCGGAAATCGGGGTTATACCTATCGATGCAATGTTTTCACCGGTCCGGAAAGTAAACTACGTTGTTGAGAATACCCGTGTCGGTCAACGAACTGATCTTGACAAGCTGATCATAGATGTGTGGACAGACGGCAGCCTTACCGTAGAAGATGCGATCGGCTATGCTTCCAAGATGCTTTTTGATCATCTGAATATCTTCATTAATATCGAAGGTGATCTCGAGCCGATCGAAGAGGAAGTCCCTGACGAGAAGACTGATAAGATGCGTACTCTTCTGAAGATGCGTGTTGATGAGCTGGAACTCTCTGTTCGTTCAAATAACTGCCTACGCGCTGCAAATATTCATACGGTTGCAGAACTGGTCAGAAATCAGGAATCTGATATGCTGAAATACAAGAACTTCGGAAGAAAATCACTTATTGAATTGAATCAGGTACTCGCCAATCTTGGATTTTCTTTTGGTATGGATGTAGATAAAATCTTAGGGGAGGAGCAGGAAGCGTAAAGAGGGAGTGTTAATCACAACTCTCTCATGACCCAGATGAACTGGATAAGTACCTTCACGAAATTATTTTCTGCAAAAAAACACACGAAAATAATTTCTAAGGTACTAATAGGAGAGGGAGATTATGTGGAAAGTTAATTTTAAGGATTTGAGGAAGAAGGTACCTAACACATGCGGCATTTGAAATCAGGAAGAAAGTTAAATAGAACTGCAAGTCACCGTAAAGCAATGCTTTCAAATCTCGCAGTATCATTGCTGGATAAAGAACGTGTTACTACAACTGTTGCAAAAGCGAAAGAGGTACGTAGCGTTGTTGAACGTTTGATCACCTATGGTAAAAAAGGTACCCTGCATGCCATTCGGCTGGCAGCCAGGAAGATTAATAATAAAAATGTTTTAAAAAAATTATTTGAGGACATTGCACCGGGTTACAAAGATCGTGAAGGCGGGTATACACGGGTAGTCAAATTAAAAAATCGTAAGGGTGATAATGCTGGAATGGCTATCATTGAGCTTGTTGGACGCCATGGCGATGTGCAGCGTAAGCGGAAGAAAAAGAAAAAAGCGCCGGCCCAAAAAGCAAAGACTGCCGTGAAAATAGCATCAGAAGAAGCACCAAAGGTTACAGATGAAGTGAGACAGGACACGGTGAAGGAGAAAAAGGAAGCTCCAAAGAAGAAGGGTGCGAAAGACGCTGCGCCAAAGAAAATGCCTGCAGGGGCAAAGAAGAAAAAAACCGAAGTAAAAGCGGAAAAGAAGAAGGAAACCAAAGCTAAAAAAGAAGCTGGTTCGAAAGAAGCAAAGCCTAAAGAGGCCAAAGAAAAAAAAGCTTCTGAATTAAAAAAGAAGAAACCTGAAAAAGAGTAATACCTTTTAATCGGCAATAGTCATAAAGATTATATAATAAAGCTCACTATTTTTCCCTGTGAGCTTTTATTTTGGTATAAAATATTTATTACAGTTTTGTTTTTATAAGAAAGGTTACATTATGGCAGTTAACTATTTAGACTTGGGATTAGTTAATACAAAAGAGATGTTTAAGAAGGCAATGGAAGGTGGTTATGCTATCCCTGCGTATAACTTTAACAACATGGAACAGCTGCAGGCTATCATTGACGGGTGCGGTGAGTCAAATTCACCCGTAATTCTTCAGGTGTCCAGTGGCGCAAGAAAATATGCCAACCAGACAATGCTACGGTATATGGCTGAAGGCGCAGTCCGGATGGCACGTGAAAAGGGCTATACCAATCCGATCGCATTAAATCTTGACCATGGCGATACATTTGACTTATGTAAAGCTTGTATCGACAGTGGTTTTTCAAATATAATGATCGATGGTTCTTCTCATACGTATGAAGATAATGTTGAATTGACCAAACAGGTTGTTGAGTATGCACATGCACATGACGTTACCGTTGAAGGTGAGCTTGGAGTCCTTGCGGGTATCGAAGATGATGTTGTTGCGGCACAGTCAATTTATACACAACCTGATGATGTTGAGGATTTTGTTAATAAGACCGGTGTTGATTCACTTGCAATTTCAATAGGGACGTCACATGGCGCGTTTAAATTCAAGCCTGAACAGTGTACCAAAGATGAAAACGGTGTCCTTGTGCCACCGCCCTTACGGTTCGATATTCTTGATGAAATTGAAAAACGTATTCCGGGATTTTCGATTGTACTACACGGGTCAAGTTCTGTGCTGCCTAAATATGTTGAAATGATCAATTCTCACGGTGGTATGCTGAAAGCTGCTGTCGGCATTCCCGAAGAACAGTTACGTAAAGCTGCTAAATCAGCCGTATGTAAGATTAATATTGATTCTGATGGACGTCTTGTTATGACTGCAATGATTCGTAAGGCATTTGTAGATAGTCCGGCAGAGTTTGATCCACGTAAATATCTTGGACCGGCACGGGAAGAATTGAAACAGCTTATTATCGATAAGAATAATAATGTGCTTGGCAGTGCCGCAAAAGCATAAGATATACCGTTAGTTTTTGAATTAAATGGGGCATAACCTTAAATGGTATGCCTGAAAAAAACATGAATGTGTTTTCTTTGGACGGGAAAAGATTATTTTATAATACTATTTTTTCGCGGTCTTCGTAATAATAAGACGAAACCCAAACGAGTGGGAAAAAAGCGGGCAGCGTAACCATAATCGAATATAACGTATTTACTGTTGAAAGGAGTTTTATAATGCAGGTTAAACGGAGAGTTGCAGTATTGATACTATTCTGTACCAGTTTTGTGTTTAGTCAGGCAGTTACTTTTCATAGCCCGGTGCCATGGATAACGCTTCGTGACAGCAAGATTATTGCTAAAACTCTGGTCGATACATCAGAGGTGCAGAAAAACGCTGTCAAACTTACTCTCTCTAAAGTTGTCAATGGAAAGAAAACTCGTATTGCATCTAAAAAGTTTAAAACCATTGATTATTCACAGGAATATGAACTTGCAACACTGGATATAGATATTTTTGGCGGTAAAGATTTTCTCACTATTGCATGGGAAGTAGCAAATACTGATAAAAAAGGAAAAATTGAGCCTTTTGGTATTGTAAAAATTGCCGAAGACGATCCTGAAAAAGGAGCATTATCCTGTAAACAGGTTTCCGGCACACTCTCTGCAGATGCTCTTGGTTCAGCGCTTAAAGATAATGATTTTGTATCACTCGGGTCTGGAAAGTTCTGTGCGGTATGGAATTCTGAAAAATTCGGTCTGGTTATTAAAGACGGTAAAGATCTTGAGAGTGTGAGATTTTCAATTGATGGTAAAAATGGTAAAAATGCATTCCTTACC
>CBDVBE010000145.1:0-14076 GCA_965372145.1 uncultured bacterium
CCCTACTTTACAACGAGGAATAATGACATTAAAAAAGGCAGTAGGGGCCCAAAATTTTGTGCCCCTACTGCCCTGAAACATAGTAAACAGACTTTTTAAAGTAAATACATTATTTGATAATTGAATATTTTCTGATAAGTCTCTTATCAGGAGTTGTGATATGAATAATATGTACTCCTGAAGGTAATACCCTATCAAGATTTTTCAAATTATCAGTTTTAAAGGTGTTAATCGCTCTTCCCTGAATATTTGTTACTGTGACAGTATGTTTCTGATAAGGCGTTACTTTGAGGATATTCTGATTAATACCGGTCATCGGATCAATAGTAAAACTTTGATCTGATTCATCACTCCCTTTATTGCCGGCAGCATCAGCTGCTTCAACCTTAATTTTACAGGTTTTTGAAACAGCATTCGGCACTGTGCAGGAAAGCGTACCGGGATTGCCATTGATATTTTTAATCAGTTTCCAGGTAGCACGGGCATCGGTGCAATAGTAAAGTGCACAGGATACAACACTAACGTTATCAGTAGCATCCCAGGTAATTGTATTGGCAGTTCCCTCTTTCCATACTTCGCCGCCATCGGGTGAGGTGAGTGTTACTTCAGGAGGCTCGGTATCCTGTGTTTCATAGGTAATTGTCAGTTTGGGTCTTTGTTCCGAATTACTTGATTCAGATGATCTGATTTTAACACCTCGATACGAGTATTCCTGCATTTTAAGCAGGAAGCCATAGTTATCCTCGTTATTTTCAACAATGTCTATAATCTCATCGGTTACATCATATGTTTCCCAGACTCCTATTGAAGTATTAGAGCTATTCGCTATACTCTGGTTATTATAACTGGGTTTATTCTTGTAGGTAACGCTGCTTTCATTCCAACTCTGTGTAAGTTTATATAAATATTTTTTATCGTTATTCCAGTTTGATTTATATTTTGCATGTGCATACAATGATAATACTGCTTCAGTAATTGTGGAGTTTTCAGGAATTACAGAGGTTGGAATATCGAATTTTATGACCACCCGGGCCCGGGATTCACATCAGCGGCTCCCATCATTTCCATAGTATACGGCTAATTCATCGTCATCACCGAAGTTCTGGTTATCATTACTGCTGTTATAATATCCATCATGAAGCCATGCATCATCACAACCGGTATACTCATCCAAACCATTCTGGAGTTCAACGGTAACTGTTTCAGCAAAAAGAGTGATTAGATAAACAGACAAGATACATACAAAAGAAAGTTTGATGACTTTCACATATTCCTCCTGTGGTTAGGCGGTAAGGAGTTATTTATTATTTAATGTATATATTTACTACGAAAAACTTAACATGGGGGTATATTAATTCAGGACACAATCGGTATTCATAATATGGGTTGCACTATAGCAAATCTTCAGTATTATTTTTCCCCACTCATGAAGAAACCTGCTGATTTTTTAAATATTCCCACTTACTTATAAATCTATTACAAGTTGAGTAACATTTCAACATTTAAATTTAAAATCGTAAAAAAAATCAAAAAGTGATTCAAGGTAAGTGCACCTTAAAATCACCTCCAGACTGTATCAGTATTAAGCAAATGTGTGTTTTATTTTGAAACACAAGACATAAATGTCTTGTGTTATCCACCATTTTTTTATTGAATCTTTTAAAAATCAATAACTTATATTATTGGCACACGCATTGCGGTAATTAAAAGCAAAGAGGATACACCAATTTTAAGAAGGAGGAAAATATGGCTCTTCACACAACAGATTCGACATTTGCAAATGATGTCCTGCAATCCGAAGTTCCCGTTCTTGTCGATTTCTGGGCGCCCTGGTGCGGCCCCTGTCGTATTGTCGGCCCCATTATTGAAAATGTAAGCGAAAAGGTGAACGGGAATGCAAAAGTGTACAAATTAAATGTGGATGAAAATCAGATTACTGCCGGTAAATACGGCATCACCGGGATACCGACGGTCATTATTTTCAGAAATGGACAGGTTGATAAACAGTTTGTCGGTGTCCAGCCGGAGCAGACCTATTTAAATGCATTGAGTTAGGAGATATTTAATGGGGTGGAAAAAGATACTGGGTATTGTTATCGGTGCCGCAATTGGGTTTCTTATTGGCTATTTTAATAAATGTTATACCGGCGGCGGTGGTTGACAGCTCACCGCAAATCCCTGGTCAGCGATGATATACGGCGGATTACTCGGCTTTTTACTGGTTCCTTAGTACATGTGTTCATAATTATGCTGACGTTTTTAATCGCCCTGTTCCGTTGCTCTTCCCAATCGTCCTCGTTCTCGGATCTTTTTTTTCGAGGACGACGGACGAGGACGATAATACGTCATAGTATTTTTGAACAAGACCTATAAGTCAACCACCACCACCTCAGGTGGTAATAGTTGACTTATAGGATAAGCTTAAACCCACTCCTCACTGAGAATCTCGCCCTGTAAATTCACTACGATACCCTTGATCGGGATTTTTCTCTGCGCTTGAGCTACTGCTTCCTGAGCGAGTGTGAGGAGGCCGCCGCAGCAGGGGACCTGCATTATCATGACGGTAAGCGTGTTAATTTTAGCACCGTCAATCAGTGCAACCAGCTTTTCAAGGTAAATTTCCTTGCCGTCATCAAGCTTTGGACAGGCAATCGCGAGCGATCTCCCTTTCAGGTGTTCCTTATGGAAGTCACCAAGTGTAAATGCTACACAATCTGCGGCAAGTAGTACATCCGCGCCCTGATAATGCGGGGCATTCGGTGATATAAGATGCATCTGTATCGGCCAGTGAGTTAATTGAGAGGGACGTTTTCCGGAAATATCTTCAGTCGCGGAATCCGGCTTGTTAAACTGCATCATTTTTGAACCCGGGCATCCGCTATGCATTGGACCGTGCATATGCTCCTCCTTTTCTTCAGGTACATCAATATTGTTTTCTTCAAGATATTCAATAGCCTGCTGTAAATATTTATTTTGATTATGATCCCGCAGGTGGTTTAGATGTGCTTTAATAGTATTTTCTCCGGCCTTAACAATATTTGCCATTACCTTTTTCTCATCGTATTCTTCAGCATCACGCTCCTCAATTTCAATAGCGCCTTCAGGACAGTGGCCAAGGCAGGCACCCAGGCCGTCACACATGAGATCACTTACCAGCCGGGCTTTGTCATCAATAATCTGAATAGCGCCTTCAGGGCAATCTGGTATGCATAATCCGCATCCGGTGCATTTTTCTTCATCAATTTTAATGATCTTACGTTTCATAATTTCCTCCTGTGATATATATTCATTTTCAGCCTCTATTGTATAGTATAATTGACTTTGAAATTATTATCCTTGATCCGGATCAAGAAAAGGCGACTTTTTAAATAATGTTGGAAAAAGTAGAACTGCTGTCCCGTACCAACCTGTTTGAATCAATAACTGACAAGAGCAGAGAGGCACTTGCTGATATCTGTGTGCAGAAGAACCTATTGAAAAAGGAGACTCTTTTCAGGGAAGGTGAGAAGGGGAGTGCGATGTATATCCTTATCACCGGGAATATACAACTGCACAAGATCGGTCCGGAAGGGCAGGAGATAGTTATACGGGTGATAAAGCCCAGTGAATTATTCGCAGAGGTAATACTGTTTCAACAGGATAAGTACCCGGTAACTGCAGTTGCCCTGAAAAACAGTTCCGTGTTTATGATTCCGAAAGATAAATTTATCCGGTTACTGAATGATGAATACTTTGCCCGCGATTTTTTCAGTACCCTCATGAAAAAGATGCGTTACCTTGCAAAAAAGATACAGTACCTGTCATCACACGATGTAGAAGACCGCCTGTTCATGTTTCTCGAGGAACAGTACGGTGCACAGGAAAGAATTACCCCTGCGATCTCAAAAAAAGATATTGCCACTGCAATTGGTACTGCCCCGGAAACATTATCCCGCCTGTTACTTCGCTTGAGAAATGAGAATAAGATGATCTGGGAAGGGAATGCCATCTCTATTCCCAAGTCGGTGTGGATATCGAAGCAGATGTTGCGATAGTCAATCTATGGAGGTATGCAGTTAACTCCAGTACCTACTTTATGTTGTGGTTTCAGCCTGTCATTCCCGAGATGAGCGGAGGAGAAGCTTTTAACGTTATGAAGGAAATTAATCCCGATATACGAGTTCTTGTCTCATCCGGATACAGTATAAATGGCGAGGCCCGTGACCTCCTTACACCCGGTGCAAAAGGATTCATCCAGAAACCGTTCCGTAAATCGGAGATATCTCAAAAAATAGCTGAAGTTCTGGAATTTGCTGAATAGCGTATAATCCTTTGCGTGTTTCTTTTAACCAATGTATAATATAATAGGAGTGTAGATTCTTTTACTACTGCCTTGACCATAACAGTTTTGGTACACCTGTAATTTTAACAGGCATGCACTATGACCTTCTGGATGATATTTCCCGCTATTGCCTTATGTGCTAATATACACCTGCTTACTTTTGTAATTGGGCAGAAGAGGACGGATCCGGTAAATAACTCCTGCATTTTATTTATTCATTTCTTGATATTATTTATTATTCATGATTCAATCTTTTTCTGGTTGCCTATGCCTGAATCATGGGTAATACCGGTTTTAAGAGCTGGGATCCTGTTTTTTTCTCCATTACCATTTCTTCTTATACTTTTTATATATCGTATTCTTGGTAAAAAAGAGGATGCGATGTTTTACATTTCATTTTTTCTGATCTTTATTTTTGTGCCGGTAACCCTTTTCACGGATATGTTTTATCAGGGTTACTTCAGGAGCCCCTGGGGACGCGCTGCTATTCCAAGTGTGTTTCATTTCCTTTTTGGAATAATAATGTTCATTTCGGTTTTATATACCAGTGTTATACTTTTTATCTCAATCCGGAAAACGGCTGACGATAGACTCCGTTTTATTACCAAAGTTCTATTTACAGGCATATTGACAATAGTGATTGTTTCTTCTATAACCAACATTATTATGCCGAATATTTTTCAAAAGTATGCCACCTTTCCCCTTGCTTCTTCAAGTACCGTATTTTTCACCATAGCGATTTTTGTTGCGATGAAAAAGCACAATTTTCTTTTAAGCAATTATCAGCAGCTTGAACAGACCTTTTCCTATCTCTTTGAACATATTGACCGCGGTATAATTCTACTAAGTGGTGATAATCGCATTACCCAGATAAACAGGGCGGCGTCTGCGATTTTTGAAACTGAAGGTATCGTGCAGAATACCCCGATACGTGAGTTTATTGCAGGCTTTGACCCGGACAAGAAATATGATGCCCATGAAATGCAGGTGACTGTTAATGAGAAGGAAAAGATTCTATTACTTACCCTTTCTCCCTGTACCTATCCGAATTTAGATATTGCTTCAATTATGATCATTCAGGATATCTCCATCCGCAAGAGGATAAAGGAGGCGGTGCAGGAGTCGGAGGAGAAGTGGCATGCACTGGTAGAGCATGTTCCGGATGTCATTCTTCGTGTGGATACGGATGGCGTTATACGTTTTGTAAATCACTCCTTCACCGGTATTCCGGCGGAGCAGTTGGTCGGCATGTCAATATTTGATTTAGCAGAACACAAGAATCGCGGACGTATGCGGGAAGTTGTTTCCCGGGTTATTAACGAGGCGATAACTGATAAATTTGAATGGCAGTATCGTACTCAGGACGGCGCCGATTTATGGATTGAGGTGCATGCGGGACCGATTATCAGTGATAACAAGGTGGTTGCAATAACCCTTATTGCGACCGATATCACGCAGAGGAAAAAAACAGAGCAGGAGATAATCGCGCTCAACGAAAATCTTGAGCAGCTTGTTGATGAACGGACTGCAGAACTCAGGGAAAGCCAGGAGCATCTCCGCCGTTCCGAGAAGATGGAGGCAATCGGCCAGCTTGCAGGAGGTATTGCCCACGATTTTAACAACCAGTTGACGGGCATTCTCACCTGCGCTGAGATGCTTAAATCCAGCCTGAGCGAAAACAAAGAGCTGCAGGAGCTGGCAAAAACTGTCGTTACAGCAGCACGTCGAGCATCCCATCTTACTGCACAGATGTTAACATTCGCCCGTAAAGGGAAATATCAATCAATTCCGGTTAATATTCATACGGTAATTGATGATGTCATATCACTCCTTGAACACAGCATAGATAAGAGTATCCGGATCAAGAAACAGTTTGAAACACATTTGCCTGTTGTTGTGGGCGATCCCGGACAATACCAGAATGCCCTGCTCAATCTTGCTATCAATGCCCGTGATGCCATGCCCGACGGTGGTGTGATTACCTTCTCGACAAAGGTAAAAGCCTTAACCGAAGAGATATGTGAACGGGAATCTCTTACCATTCCACCCGGGCAATATGTTCGTATTCGGGTCTCTGATAATGGTGTTGGTATGGATGAGGAAACTCAGAAGCACATATTCGAGCCGTTCTTTACAACAAAGGAACCCGGGAAAGGTACCGGCATGGGACTTGCAGCAGTATATGGCGCTGTTGAAACCCATAAAGGGGCGATCACGGTGAATAGTAAAAGGGGTAACGGTTCTACGTTTACGCTCTATTTCCCTTTGCACGATCCTACGAAACACCGTATTGCATTGAAAGATACATCTGTTATACCAATTATCGGCAAGGCCAGGATACTTATCGTTGATGATGAGGATATTGTGCGTGATACTCTTAAGAAAGTACTGAAAAGACTAGGGTATTCAGTTCATGCCTGTAGAAACGGCAGGGAAGCGGTCAAATTCTATAAAAAATCATGGCAGGAGGTCGATCTTATTCTTCTCGATATGATCATGCCGAGAATGGGAGGTAAAGAGGCGTTTCTTGCAATGAAAAAGATTAATCCTGCGATAAAAGCATTTCTTATCTCAGGTTACAGCCTGAGTGATGAGACCCGTCATCTGTTAGACAAGGGAGTAAAGGGATTTATCCAGAAACCCTATTCAGTTGGAGAAATCTCTCAGAGGATTGCTGAAGAGTTGAGTAAATAGTATTATCGTTTCATTTCTCATCTTCATTCCAGGGTGATAAGTAGCGGAAAATATTTTTCAGTACGGAAACAATAACCTTACTTTCGTAACCAATATATTTTCATGATCATAACTACGATTATATAGTCAGAATGGAGAGGTGTTTATGAGTAAAGTATATTCCTCTTTTTCCCGTCGTCAATTTATTAAAAAAACAGCTGTGGGGCTGGCTGGAGGTGTTGTACACGGAGTATCATCGTCAGTGTATGCAAAACCGGTACTGTCAAAAAGCACTGTAGTCCTGGTTCGACATAGTAAGGCAATCGATACCGCCGGCAAAGTGAACCAGCCGGTAGTCGATGATATGGTTGCCAAAGCGTTAACCACGTTTACCGGTAAAAAAAGTGTGGAAGACGCTTGGCGTACTGTTGTCACCCCTGAAGATGTGATTGGATTAAAAGTTAGTAACCTTGGCCTGATGAGTATTGCCGGGACGGAATATGTTTCTCACTTTCGTGCGGTAACCTCTGCAATACATGCCGGGCTGAAGAAGGCCGGGATTCAGGATAAAAACCTGTTGATATGGGATAAAAGTGATGAGGAGCTGATGAACGGTGGTTTTACCATTCAAAAAGAACCGGGAAAAGTTCGTGTTTTCGGTACCTATGAAAAAAGATCGGAAGAAAGTATCGGATTTGGTAGTAAGTCCTATGAAGTAGGAACTTTGAAATCGAAAGTGACAAAGATTTTAACAGATATAACCACCGTTTTAATAAATATACCCGCACTAAAAAGTCACCGTCTCGCGGGTGTTACCGGAGCTTTAAAGAGTCACTATGGGAGCATTGACAATGCACGAGATATGCATAAGAACAACTGTACCAATCCGGGTATTGTCGAGGTGAATTTGATACCGGTGATTAAAAAGAGACATGGGCTTATAATCTGTGATGGATTGCTTGGATTGTATGAAGGCGGGCCATGGTGGAAACAGGGCAATATCTGGCCGTACGGCGGAATCCTTGTTGGCACTGATCCGGTCGCTGTTGATACGGTCATGCTGAAAATTTTGAATGAAAAACGTAAATCGAAAAACCTGCCTTCCTTGGAAGAGAGTGCAAAACATATTAAGATCGCTGAGAAATATGGTCTTGGAAACAGCAGTCTTGATGCAATAAACCTTGTTGAAATAAAACTGGATTAATGTTAATGACTGTAAATATCAATTTTTTTTGTGTTGCGTTGTTACTATGGGGTTATCCTATTATTGCAGTCGATACTTTGTCTCCTGAAGGTGGAGGCAACGCACAAAGTGTCCCAATGGATTCACTGTCGCATTATTTCAGGATGGAGGCAAAGCAGGGGTGGACTGAGATGCACGATGGCTTCCACACATTTGATACGACCCGGCTTTACGACCTGATTGATGGTGGTGCCGTGATTTATAATAAGCACGGTTTACAGCATGGTATCTACCAGCGGATGAAACATAAAGACGGCAGAATGTATGATGCCATGATTATGGATCTTATATCGCCGGATAAAGCTTTATCACTATACCTTGAGCAGAAAAAACAGACCGGTGCAGATCTAAAGATTGACGGATTTGATTCATCTGAAGTAGGTGCAAGCGAGGTTCTAAGCGGAATATGTGTATATGCCCATTTTAACGGATTATATTTTGAGATGACATTATCCGGATATAAAGACCAGGCTGGCGCTGTAAAAGATGCCGGTGAATTTCTTACAGTATTTCGCTCGCGATCGAATAGTATTTGTAAATCGCAGCAGTAAATTAAAGAAAGGACAAGGTCGGTTAACCCTGCCCTCACCACACCACATGCACACATTATGTGATGCACGTTGATCCACCTGCACGTAAATGGATCAACTAACTCTCTGCCTTTATTATATCCCTAATTTTCTTTGAGTTCAATAAAAAAAATGTTTTTGTGTCACCTGTGTATCAGTAGTGTGACAACCTGCCTGTAAGGTGCCAATTCTTTGTATACACTGCTTTTCGCCTGCGAAAATTGTTTCTTCTCAATCGCTCTTCTGTTAATATCTAAATATTTTTCCGGAAAAATATTGCTGTAACCCTGGTTATCAAACCGTCCCGGAACTGAGACTCCAGTCCCGGATATGGGACGGTTATATTAGTACAGTTGGCTTTTTCAGTACAAAATCGACAATTCGAATATGGTACACATTTTGCATATAAATGTTTGTATATTATGGATAAATTCAATAATGCACGATTTTTGTTAAAAATAGATTTGTCAAATATCTGAACTGGAGGAGATATGCCGGAGATCAAGTCAAGGGATTTAATCGGAGTTGCCTTGCTTATTGTGCTTATTATTTTTAACACGTTCGCTGAACAACAGATACGTCTGGTTGAAGATCGCGGTCAGGATATCGTTCTTACATTTTCTCTGCCACAATTTAAAATTAAGAATGTTTCGGTTAACAGTAAGACATGTTCCTACATATCCATGCCTGATGCAGCATACCTTAATGAGAAAGGCTTTCCACAGCTCCCTAAATTCTCGCAAAGTATAATTATACCTGATAATGCGGCAATGGATATCGATGTTGTTTCAATTCGGTATAAGGAGATACCAGTTGAAACAATACTCCCTGCAAAAGGGGTTATCTATAGAAATCAGAATCCGGCAAAGGTTCCCTACGAATTTGGTGCTGTTTATAACGAGGATGTATGGTATCCGGCAAAACCGGTAACATTGAGTGAACCATATATTCTGCGGGATATTCGCGGTATTGTTATACATTTTCAGCCGTTCCAATACAATGCAGTGAAAGGGATATTGCGGGTTGCCGAATCAATGACAGTTAAAGTAAAGCCGGACGGTATTTCTACCCACAATGTGCTTATTAAAAAGAAAGGTATAACCAGCGAGGCATTTAATAAGATGTATCAGAAACATTTCCTGAACTACCAGCAGTATTCTTCACGGTATACGCCTGTTCCTGATGGGGATGCTATGATAGTGATTTCTGCTGCATTATATAAAAGTGCTGTTAGTTCATTGGTTACCTGGAAAAATAAGAAGGGAATTAAAACAGATTTGTATGAATATCCAACAGAAACCGGCGGCAGCGGAACCACGGCTCTAAAAACATTTATCCAGAATAAATATGATACTGAGGACATTGCCTATGTCTTGCTCGTGGGAGATGCTGCTGATATTCCTTCTATTTCAGCAGGGGGAGGCCTTTCCGATCCTTCTTACATTCTCCTTGCCGGAAGTGATCTATATCCCGATGCTTTTATCGGCAGATTCAGTGTCGAGTCTTCCGCAGAGGCAACAGTGATGGTGAATAAGGTTCTGAATTATGAGATGAATCCCGATGCAAGTGGCGAGTGGTATCATAAAGGTACCGGCATTGCAAGTGCAGAGGGTACCCCTACCGATAAGGAGTGGGTGGAAGAATTCCGTGTGATGATGCTCGCTTATAATTATACGGAAGTTGATCAAATATATGATCCCGGAGCCTCAAAATCGCAGGTGACTTCAGCACTCAACGATGGCCGTGGCTGGATTAATTATATGGGCCATGGCAGTAAAACAAGGTGGGGTACTACAGGCTTTGGTAACAGTGGCGTAACTGCGTTAACTAACGGCGATATGCTTCCGGTAATCACTTCGGTAGCATGCGTTAATGGAGAATTCGGTTCTAGCGGGCAATGTTTCGCAGAAGCATGGACACGTGGTTCGGGGAAAGGTGCAATGGTATTTCTGGGCGCTACCATCAGTATGGCATGGGTGCCGCCCCAGCATGCGCAGAAAGAGATGGTTCGCCTTCTATGTGAGGATTCCTATATTTCCGTCGGTGGTATTGTTTACAACGGTGAATGTAAAATGCTCGATATCGGTAATGACCAGAATACATTCCTTACCTGGCACCTATTCGGCGACCCTTCCCTCATGGTGTTTACCGATACCCCCGAGCCGTTAACCGTAACCTATCCGCAATCAGTAGGTGCCGGTCAGCAGGATATTCAGATTTCTTTTAGCACTGCCATTGACGGGCGGGTTTGTTTGTACAGTGATGCAAGCGGTATTCTGGCGTCACAGATACTTTCCGGGAGTGCATCCGCTACTCTTGCCGTGGATGTCCCGCCGAGTGAACCGACAATGCATCTTACAGTGACCGCCAGAAATAAAATGCCGGTTATGGAGGAGATCGATGTGAATGCAGGTTCATATATCAGAGTGACATCGCCGAATGGTGGTGAGGAGTGGGAGCCTGAGCGTACATACAACATACAGTGGACTGACAATATCGAGGCGAATGTCAAAATCGAGGTACTGAAAGGCGGAGTGCTGCATTCAACCCCGGCAAGTTCGATACCAAGTACCAGTCCATTTTCCTGGGCGATACCGGATACAGTAACTCCTGGAGCGGATTACAAAATAAGAATAACCTGTGTGGATACCCCATCCATTACTGATGAGAGCAATGATTACTTCTCAATTATAATACCTTCGATAGCAGTTGTCTATCCCAATGGAGGGGAGGTACTCTATATAGATTCTGTGGCGAATATTACCTGGGCTACTGCCGGTATAGTGGGGAGTGTACAGATCCTCTATTCCACAAACAATGGCGTTGACTGGGATACTGTTGTCAGCAGTACTGCCAATGACGGTATATATGGGTGGGTGGTCCCCAATGTTCCTTCCGCAGAATGTAAAATCCGGATCAGTGAGGCTGCTGACGGCGATCCGATTGATGAAAGTGACGGGGTATTTACCATTGAGGTGGCACCCTCAATTACCGTTACCTCGCCGAATGGTGGTGAAAAACTTTACACTGGTGATACCCACCTTATTACCTGGACATCACAAGGTATTGTCGGCGTAGTGAAAATTGAATATTCAATTAATCAAGGTGCCGTATGGACAACTATCGTCGCCAATACTCTGAATAATGGTACGTTCCACTGGGTAGTACCCAGCGTTAATTCAAACCTGTGCCTTGTTCGGGTCAGTAAGGCAGCGGGCGGCGTGCCGTCTGATGTCAGTGATGCTGTTTTTGCTATTGAACCGGCACCGGCGATAACCGTTACATTCCCGAATGGCGGTGAAACGTTGTTTGCAAAACTGTCAACGAATATTACCTGGACCAGTGCAGGCAGTGTTGGTGATGTGAAGATCCTTTTCTCACCTGATAATGGTATCAACTGGTATACGGTTACCGCGAGTACGCCGAATCTTGGCACGCATCCCTGGACTGTTCCGGATTCCATTTCCCCCAACTGTAAGATACAGATCAGTGACGCATCAGATGGGGATCCTGTTGATGAAAGTGATGCAGTATTTGCCATTGTACCGCTGCCGGACATAACTATAATATCACCAAATGGTGGTGAAACATTACTGGTCGGGAAAACACATACCATAACGTGGACGTATATTGGTAATGTCGGCAATGTGAGAATCGAATATTCTGCAGATAACGGGGTAAGCTGGAATCCGGTGACAACCGATGCACCCAACACAGGCTCTTTTGTGTGGATCGTGCCTACTGTGCACTCTGCTTTCTGTAAAATACGCATTTTTGAAGCTCTGGACAGCCTTCCTGTTGACGTAAGTGATGAGATCTTTTCTATAGAGCCTGCACCATCAATTGCTATTACCTATCCGAACGGAGGAGAGCTGTTAGTTGCTCAATCCACTGTTAATATCACCTGGACAAGTACCGGAACAGTGAGTGGTGTCAAGGTGCTCTATTCTACGGATAATGGTGGAAACTGGTATACTGTCGTAGCATCAACAGCCAATGACGGCACCCATCCCTGGATAGTACCAGGTTCAGTTTCGAACCAGTGCCTGGTTCAGATCAGCGAAGCTGCGGATGGTGATCCGGTTGATGTGAGTGATGCGGTGTTTTCCATTGAAGCCGCTCCGGTAATAACCGTGACCTCGCCTGACGGGGGCGAGGAATGGGAAATTGGTACTGAGCAGAATATTACCTGGACAACTGCCGGTACTGTGGGAAATGTAAAGATTGAGTACTCTGTGGATAATGGCGGCACCTGGACGGAAATCGTTGCGAGTACCGCTAATGATAACACGCATTCCTGGACAATACCGGCAAAAGTTTCTGTCAACTGTAAGATTCGTATCAGTGAGGCTGCTGATGGAAACCCGTTTGATGAGAGTGATGGCGTGTTCTCTATCGATTATACCAATCCGATTAATGAGATTCCTGATGATTCAGTATCCAATGAAGTTCAATTCAGTGCTGCGCCGAATCCGGTGATTAAAGCCACGGGTGAATTCGTGCAATTCCAGATAACTCCGGGATTACAACAGATAACCGGTGGTATGCTTGCTATTTATGATCCGACCGGAAATTGCGTATATGAAACATCTGTGCCGTATTGTGACAGCAGGGGCCCAAATAAAATAGGCTCGTGGGATGTAAGGAATAAGAATGATAGAAAGGTTGCTGTAGGTTCCTACCTTGCAGTTGTAACGTTTACAGATTCTGAAGGGAAAGTATCGACCCTCAAAGCCTTAATTGGTGTTAAGGAAGAAAACTAGACAGCATATTGCGTATTGATTTACTACTATCTGTCCCGGAATTGAGTAAACTTTAAATTCCGGGACAGTTTTCATGAAATGATATAAGGATTAAGCGATATGAAAAATGCTATTATCATTCTGTTAATGACAATATCTTTAATGCATGCGCAAACAGTTATAATTACCGGTTCTGTCACAAATAAGAACAACATTCCCATACCTGATGCTATAGTTTTGCTTAAAGGCCAGGGGTTGCGTGATACTACTGCTGCGAATGGCAATTACTTCCTTTTTAACGGGACAGAAATAAAACAATCAGGCAGTTCTCCGTTAAAGCAGGGACCATCCCTTAAAGGCACGATACTTACTTTATCAACTGTTTTCCCTGATCAGAAGATAACCGTGTGGATCTATAACAGCCTGGGGAAAGTCATTACACGGCATGATGTGAAGATGCCTGCACCGGGAACACATAGTGTTAACATTTTTAATACTGTGTTATCAGCAAAGGGTATCTATGTTGTC
>CBDVBE010000146.1:0-14067 GCA_965372145.1 uncultured bacterium
TTGTAAAACCATGCTCCCTTTTCAACCACACAAATCCGACATCAGGGACCAACACGCTGATATTGCGCCATTTTTTATCCACCATTGCCCAGAGTCTCTTCGCGTCCGTTTGATTACCGTTGAGTAAAACCGTGGTATCAATAATCGTGAACTCATTAAAGCTGGACGGGTCCGGAAGAGAGCCGTCCGGGTCGTGAAACATCCATATCCCTTTTTCGTTGGATATTACATTGCCGTCATCGTTCAATGTCAATTCATCATTCTTCTCTTTTGGCGGGTCATAGACATTCTCATAGTTTCCATCCTCCCCCTGGGCTTTTTCCCACTCTATCAACATTTTTCGGTCAATTGTTACAGTTTCACCCTGAATTTTCGAGACAGTCCAGGTTGCGGTTCCCTTTATATCGACGGAACCTCCCCCGTGCTGATAGAGATCCCGCCAGTCAAACTTCCAGTAGCTTCCCTCCTCATACGGGAAGTAATCCGCCGAATATGCCCCGCATATAGACAGGACAAAGATGAGCGCCGTTCCAATAAAGGTTCTTTGTAGAGATGACATACTATTCCTCCTTTTTAAGTTTGATGTCATTCCGGCTTGTCCGGAATCCAGCAGTTTTGGCTGTTTAAGGGCATGGATTCCCGCTAAAAGCATGCGGGAATGACGTTTCCAGCCAGACACTAATCATACAATTACCTGCTCAGTAATACATTGACCGTTTTTGTAAATCCTTTCGTTTCCATTCTGCACAGATACAAGCCTGCAGCAGGTTTGTGCATACCACCTTGTCTGTCCAGCCTCACAAAATAACGGCCGGCAGCAGCAGGACCATTCAGTAATGTCCGAACCAGTTTTCCCTGAACATTGTAGAGCTTAATACTTACTTTTTTATTATTCCACCTGTCAGGTATCTGATAGTATATCCGATTTCCTGAACAGGATATATTGACCTTTGATATCGCATTATGGGCATTATCTCCTATCGATGTAGGCCCTACTATTAATTTGCAGTATATCAAAAGAGGAGATTGATTATCCGGATCATCATGGATTATCTCAAGAGTGTCATAATAATCACCATTTACAAGGCCTTTAGAATTAAATGTTACATTGATATTAATCTCAGATACTGCATCCACGGTACCCTCTTCAGGAGAGTATTTCAGCCGGTATTGTCCCACACCATCCATTGTCTGACCCGGATTAATTTCATTAATACTCTCCTCGCCGTCAGCAAAAGACCAATCAGACGCACTGTTCCCATCTTCGTTTTTGTTTCGGTAGAAACGCTCCGAACCGGTTTGGAGGCCGGCACCATCCCATTGTCCCGGGGGCGGCGTGTCATTACTGCCTGCTGTCTTTACATAATCGACACAGTTTCCATCCGGGTCATAAATTACAATAGAGAGTTCGGTAATGTCGTTCCCCGTATTACCCCAGGATACATTTTCTATGGTGATACATTTCCCGGTAACCTGCTCATCTGCGACTGCAAATGTCTCACCTTCTTTGACTATATAGCTGTCTTCAAAGGTATGGGAACCGGATGAATTGGCATCATCCTTCCACTCAATTTTGTATCCTTTCAGATCACATTCAGTTCCCCTGTTCCATATTTCAAAACCATCGGCAAAATCACTATAGGGGACATAAACTTCATTGATAAGCAAACTTGCAGAACCGCCTCTACAAGCAACAGAATATCTCAATTCTCCCTCTCCTTCATTTGAAACCTTTAATTTCTTTTCAACTGAATCCGCCTGCTGCAGATTGACAGTAATGGTATTCGTACCAAGCACTATTGACGGTTTCTTTTTAATAGTAAAAACGTCACCCTCCGCAGTTACCGTATCTCCAGTCATCCTTATCTTATAATCCGAACCTGCTTCAGTATCTTCCGGTATATCCCAGGGATGTTCTCCATTATTCGCGACATCCTTTGCAAGTGTTTCAACAACATTCGTCCCTTTAAGAAGATAGAGCGATACCGGTTTTTCAATATTACTGGACCATGTGATAGTAACACTGCTGCCGGCGATATATTCTTCTCCACTGCCTGGTACAATAATGCTGATGTAGGGAGATTTCCGGTACGTATTGACGCCAATAGTAGGATCGCCATAGAGTACATACGGAGCGCGATTCGACCATCCAAAGCTGCTGGGAGCCATCTCTCTCAGAGCTGTAAGCGCTTCACCATAGGTCATAGAGTCACCAATCATAGTACGGCCGAAATGGTATGCCCAGGCATTATCGGAGCCACTGGTTTCATAATCGCCGCCGTAATAGGTGAGATCCGTTCCGCCGATTGCTCCTATAGCGCAATTTTTCAATAACGACCACGACAGGTTAGTCGAACTTGAAGGTTTTGCATTCGAACAGCTCCCACAGAAAACAAATCCGGGATACTGGTTACCTATCGTAGAAGTGTTGCCGGAAGCAATAATATCCTGTGCAGAACTGGTTGAACCGTGGGTTGCCCAGTCAATAACACCAAATTGACCTTCTGCCCACTTTGCAACAATCTTAGTAATCGCTGATGAGCCGGAACCAACCGCTTCATCAAAATCTCCAGTGGGACTTCCCCAACGGTCACCGTACATTCTATAACTGCTCCATCCCGGAGTTGTTTCAACAAAATCATCATGTACGGCATTCAGTGGAACACATGCCATATTTGACCCGGAATTATAACCGGGACCAAGTAAAAGCGTGTTTTTACGCCATAAGGCATCCTGAGAATTTGCTGATTCGTATGCAATGGTCTTTTCAAGGATAGCGTCCAATTCACCATAATTATTACTGTAAACCGGAATCCGGCCATAATGGACCTCACATGTTTTATCACTTTTAAAGTCGCCGTCCAACTGGGCATAGGGCCAATCAGAAGGGCACGAACTGCTGCCGGAATAACCGGGAAAATCCATCATTGGAACATCATCCTGGTAATGACCTATGAGGAGAATATATTCTATCCCTGATGTTTGATAATTTTCCTGAAGCCATGACCGTAAGCTGGTTGCTGATCCTCCCCATTCTGACTCTGTCACTACCTGTGTCTCTATTTTCCGCACTGCTTTTGAGGCAATAAAATCATCCAGTTTATCGGAACCTGACTGAATAGCAGAGGTGGTGATTATCGCCAGTTTCGATTCCCGGATAAAGGTAAAATCAGCTTCATAGTCAGTTATAAATTCATTATAATTTACCACATATTTTTTAACGCGTTTTTTATTTGAAGAAGGAATTTTTAATAAGCGATTATGACTGCGGCTGTAATTCGATTCACTTTTCCAATCCAGAACAAGCTTACCCGCTTTCATCCGTAACAGCTCTTGAGTAACGGGATTATACCTGGCAAGGTTAATTTTCACGGCAACGACCTTAAAGCAGTTAAGTCTTCCAATACTGGCCACATCAACATGCTTGTCAGGATAGACTGCGTTGTGTGAATAAACGCCGATATCCTTTCCATCAACAATAGTTCTGTTCTCAGGCCAGTGCTCACCATGTATTGACATAGGCGGCAGTGCCGGTTTTACAGTGAACTTGCCAACTATTTCCTCTTTTAAGCCACTCATGGAGAATGAAACAGTTTTTAAGTCTGCATCCGGCGGAAGAAGTATACCGCAGGTATATACCGGTAAATGCGGTTGACCCGGTGAACCATAAAGCTCCGTGCCGGTAAAAACTGCAGTCCGGCCGCTCCTTGAGACAGAAACATCTTTGTATGGCAGTTCAACAGTAACAGCCGCAGATAAGGAAATAACAGCACAATACAAAACAACATTTAATAGCAGGAATCTTTTCATCTTCCACTCCCCATATTGAAAAATTAATATGACATCAATTAATTAATGTCTGTCCGGAAACAGTGTTTTCATGGTACGATACTCCTCACATAGCGAAATGTCTGCGGATGCCTGCAGCTTGACATGTTCCACATCCGCATTGCGGAAGATAGTTCATCAGAGAATGATTGAAAATGTCCGCCGCGGATCACGCGAAAAGGATCAATAGTACTTATACCAGTCGCTGAGTCAAGACCGGTCGGATCCAGGAACTCTGATACCTTGTAATAATCATTATCATACCAGTCGTTACATAATTCAACCAGGCCGCCGATAATGTCGTATAATCCAAACGCATTCGGAAGTTTCTTTGCTACCGAGTGTATAGTATCGCCAAGATTGCCGTCGTACCAGCAATACAATCCTGCATCGGCAGTGTCTGTTCCCCAGAAGAAATTATCCATGGTTCCTGCTCTGCAGGCATACTCCCATTCCGCTTCTGTCGGCATACGGTATCCGTTTTTCGTAAAATCGCATTTTACATCAACGAAGGGTTTGTAGTATTTGATATTAACCGAGTCTGTAGGAAAACCGTAATAACAGGTGTCAAACCCTTGCTGCTTACTTATCCAATTACAATACAATGCAGCCCAGTGCCACATACTGCTCTCAACAGGGGGATTTTCCTCATAGAACATATCAGGGTATTGCCTGTCAAAATCCGGCATCCATTTAATGAATTCCGATTCCAGTATTTCGGTCGTGTCCATCCATATATCATGGGTAAAAGCCACAGGATGGGCGAAGTAACCAAACCCCGGTCCATGGGTGACCCCCATCATGAAGCAATGACCGCGGGTGGGGATTCTGCGCATATTTCCGGACGTTTCCAGTTTGTCGTATACGGTAGCGCGTGCCTTACAGTTGTCTCCGTGTTGGCCCTTAACGGTAAACGGTATTATTAAATCTCCCTTTTCTTTCCATAGAAAGAAATTAGAAAGCAGTGGTACGTGCCAGTTTTTGCCCCCATCAGATGATAACTGTATTCCAATAAGCAGTATATCGTTATCAGGATCATCAATGCTGATTTCAATGACGCCCGTGCAGGAATCATCATAAACAGTTATGCTGCTTTGCGGTACATTAATACTGTTTATCACCGGTGTAGAAAGAAGTGATGAATATAAACACAGTAACGATATGAGCAAAAGAAAACGCTTTATCATTAGTCCGGTTCCCCACTTACCAGAGACTATTTAATAATCAACAGTTTTTTACTGAAAGTCCCCGAAATCAAATTTACTTCGAGAAATATTTTACTGAAATATCGCGATGTATAACCTTTGGAAGGGATAGAAAAAAGCGCCCATTCCCCCCTTATACTAGTAAGGTAGCGTGAAAGGTATGCTTTGTAAATGTAGAAAAGCGTTATTATCGGGTAGTTTTTTACATTATCGGATCGTTTTAGTTACTATAAATTGATAGTGCGATTTCACACTGGAGCTGACTCGGGTACAGTAATTGTTTTGTCCAAGGTTTCGGTCTCAGGGGTAACCGTATTCGTTTTAACGGTAATTTCTTTTTTAGCAATGAAAAAATATCGGTTGATATTATCATGTAATAATCTTTATTCTTTTTGCTCGGATTACCAGGCTGATTCCGAGTTCCTGCCATCATTAATTTTAAAAAACTACCACATTCACCGCGTCAGCAAAAAAAAGAGGTTCCTATCAATGAATAGGAACCTCTTTGGTAATCAAGATCAATACACTGTTATTTCAGCAGGACAATTATTGCCTTTGTAAATCCCTCTGTTTTCATATTGCATATATAATTTCCCACTGCCAGTGCTTTTCCTTTGTTGTGTGAATTAAGTGATATCCAATAATATCCGGATCTGCGATTCCCATTCAACAATGTGCTTACCAATTCACCCTTAAGATTGTAAAGTTTAATACTTACCCGTTTCCCATCGGCTCTATCCGGTATCTGATATGCAATCATGGAACCGCGATATTTCATACCGTAAGTAGTTATCTCTTTTCCGACAGTAACCGTAATTCCGGTATTGGTACTAACGGTAAGTTTGCAGGGAACAGCAATTGGTGATTCTTTATCAGGATCATCATGGATCACCAGGAGTGTGTCGTGATACTCGCCAATTTCGAGACCTTCGGAATTAAATGTTAATGTCACACTAGCTTCCTGATTGGGTGCGACGGTTCCTTCTTCCGGATCAACTGAAAGCCAGTGGTCAGCCCGTAAGCTGAATGACTGTCCCGGATTAAGCTCACCAATTGTTCCGCTGCTGCCTTTACTCCAGTCCGCCTTACTATCTGAGTCATCATTACTATTTCTATACACATAGGTATCACCATTTTCAACGCCGTCACCGTCCCAGGCAGTTCCAGCGGGTGGCTGGTCATTATTTCCGGCAGTCCTGACAAAATCAACACCCTTGCCGCTTGCATCAAGAAGCGATACTGAAAGTTCGGTGCTTTCCGCCCACTTGAGGTCACCCAAATAGAAATCACTTCCCTGTACATCATCACACACAATGAGCGTATTGGACTTAAAAACATAACCACTCTCAAACTCATATTCACCCGAACTCTGAGCATCATCATTATAAATTAATTTCCAACCGGTCATATCCTGATCAGGACCCATGTTCCGCAATTCAAAACCATCGGCAGGTTCGGAAGAGCCGATATAGAGCTCATTAACCATAATGCCTCCGGCACCGCCGACCTGGATAGAATAGGCAAGGGTACCTTCTCCTTCATTTTTTATTTTAAGCGTCTTTTCCGTAGAAGAACCGGAAGTATCCAACGACGCTGTGAGTAGATCGGTTGCGCATACAATGGATGGTTTCTTTTTAATGGAAAAGGCCTCATCGCTTTCATCTGTCATGGTATCTGTTTCTATACGTATCTTATAATCAGAACCTTCATCGGTGTCTAAAGGTATTACCCATGCATGTTCTCCGTCATTTTCAGTATTTTCAACTATTGTTTTGTAAACGTTTGTTCCCTTGAGCAGGTACAGTGACATTTTTGTCTCTGCGTTGGTGGACCAGGTTATATCAATAGAACTGCCAACAACATACGAATCACCGCCGTTTGGCGTGGTAAGTCCCAGATGCAGTCCAATTACGTCTGCCCAGAAACACTCTCCATTAGCGTCCGGATTCCGCGTAAAGCCGTATTTGGTCATATTCCCTTCATTGCCGGCATCCTTTACCGCCTTTCCGAATTCTACACCTTGAAGGACTCCCTTTTTTATAATGTTATGCCATACCGGTTCGGAAGTATTCATTGGCAGCGATACGTTGTCGCCGGAACAGAAGAAATATGCATCAGCATCATCTATCATGTTTGGTATCATAGACTGGTTATGTACAAAACATGAGTTAATTATCATAAATTTATGATGAAGATCCATCTGACTGACTTCAGAAGGTCTGAGTGAACCGCTCCCTAAAGCAATAGTACCATTACTCATACCATGCCCGATTCTTCCCCAGAGTTTCATGTTCTTGCATGACAGCCAGTTTTTGATAGCGGAATTACTTTCTTCACTTCCATAGAGGGCTTTTACTTTAACACCTGCGTCATCTAAACTCTTAAAGCAATCTTTTACGCCCTTATTTGCAGGGTGGCTTGAACTTGTCTCACTGGTACTTATAACAATTTGAATGGTTTCATCAGGGCAGGTTTGACATACTTCATCCTCTTCCGGTATCGCTTCTTCGGTATAGTTATTGACAACGTTAAAAGTATTATTTCTCCTGACCTCTATTTTATGGCATTCAACTGTGTATACATCTGCTCTGAACATGTATACTACGAGGTAATCCAGGGTTTCTTTATCTGCAAAAACTTTTATTCTTGCCCTCAGGTACTGCTTCCCATTTGTTTTCCATTGCAGGGCATTATCAACCATTTCTGAAATGGCACTCTCTGACACTCCAATCGGTTTTCTGGTTGGATAGAGGATGTTATATTTAAATTCACTTCCCAGAAGACTGGACACAGTCATTAAAAGTACAATGATTGTTAGGAAATGGTACCGCTTCATACGAACCTCCTTTAAATGGAAGATTTTTGTTAATTCCAGGTAAATAATAATCCTGTTTTCTAGAGTTTAATTATCTCAAGCGTTTAATCGCTTAAATAATCATCCGGACATCATATGCAATGACGATGGGGTCTACTATATAATTTATTACTAATTTAATTAAATTTCAGGAAAAAATGCATTTTAGTAATAATAAAAATGATTATGCGTCAGAATACACGAAATAAATATGGTAATAGTTGCTGTTAATCAAATAATATTCAGTAGGGGATTGTCTTGTGTTTTCTGCTGGTAAAACACTTCTCCTCTTTTCAAGAATTTTGAATGTAATAAATAATATCCTGTGATAGATTGTGGGACATTCAGAATAAAAGGAAATTGTCGATACCCAATACTCGCTACTGTTTGTGGGGATGAGTGTACGGTTAAAACACTGGCTAGAGAAATAATATGCCCTGTAACAATTAGTCACAGGGCATACATTACATAAGGATAATTAATGGCTTTTAAATATTTTACCTAAGCAGGAATAGCTTGTTTTTCTCTGTTACCGTGCTCGTAGCTGTTTTTACTGTCAGGACCGAGTAATATACTCCGTTTGACAGTTGCCTGCTAAATGCATCCCTTCCATTCCATGAGACAGTGTGAGTTCCTGCCGTTATTTGCTTATTGATAAGCGTACGGAGTTTACGGCCGTTTGCATTGTAAATTGCCAGTGAAACCATACTGTTTTCTGAAATGATGTATCTGATTGTGGTATTTGATGAGAACGGATTCGGGTAATTGTATAACGGCAGACTCGTTTTTAATGGTTTAGTATACGATACTATACCAGTAGTGAGATCTTGGGTGTAGCCTTTTATACAGAAATTACCGGTCCCATCCCAGTCTGTTGTGTCATCATATTCAATAAAATCCAACCAGTCTTCCGTTTCACTTGTTCTGTAGTAACTCTGATCTTCCTCAGCTACTGATCTGACAATAACAGCCCTGTCTCTTGGATACTCGGTAAGAACAGGCGGCGAGCAGGTCCTGCCATACGCCTGAAAACCATCCTTGAATTTCACGTAAATATAAAAATCATCGCCATCGGTTAAAGCAACAGCGTGATTCAAGTCTCTCGTATGGTATCCCGCATGAACGATACTTCCGGATGCGGAGGCAAGCTCATCCTGCAGTTCACCGTTTACAAGATTATCATACACTTTCACTTCATATTCGTCATGGTCAACAGCGGTGATAAAACTCACTGCGACAAGATATTCGGGATCATCACAATCGGCGATAAATTTGTTAAACGCTTCCTTCGCAATAGTTAATGTATCGCGCCACCCATGATAATCATGATAGTATACATTAGAATACGGATTCGGTTTTACATTTTTAAAAGCCACGACACTCATCTCCGCATTTCTGCAGCAATGTTTGTCATAATAGGAGATATAGAAGTAAGACTGATTGGTTCCCCAGCTGTTCTTGCAGAGCCATGCCCCTTTTTTAGAGGTGCCGGCCTTTGTCACACAGTCATCATTCCATCCGACAATAGCGACTGAATGGTTTGCGTCTCCTGAAGATGTCGGGGCCTGATAATGCGTTTTATACCCGTTCCAATCCTGTATATTATTGGGGTTGACAAGATAATTTGTGGGCATGACCCCGTTTCTCATGACAACATTTTTAATAGTATCAATATTATCCAGGCATCCCTGCGCGCCATCACCGTCAATAAAAAACCAGTCAATATCAGGAACATACCAATAATGGTAAGAATCTTTATGTAAAGGCATTTGACTCATAGTGGGAATTTTTATAGGAAGATCACCCGGGGCATCAACTTCACGTACCGGTCCTTCAAGCCTGGACATATAGGCGCAGAATATTTTATAATCACCACCAATGTGGTCAGGGACACCGTTCGGGTCCGAAACATCGGGAAAGAGATCATAATTCCAGCAACGGCAGAATCCACTGTACCAAGAAAGATGATATTCACCCATATTGGGCTCATCCTGTTCGCCGGCAGCTTCCCAGTTACCGGTCACCAGAAGATTGCCTTCAATGCCGGAGTAGGTACCATGGCACCAGCACGTGCCGCTTATCTGCTTTTTAACCGGTGTGACCAGATCGTGGTCACGCAAGTCGTATTCGGCTGGAATCTGTGCAGATAGCTGTAAAGAAAAGATAGTGATAAGTGATACAAAAACAATTAGTGCTTGTTTAGACATTTTGTCCCCTCCTGTGAAGAGTGTTTTTTCTCTGTTAATAAAACGTGGCATAGGTGCCCAATGAAAAAATAGTTGTCAGATACTTAACAAATCAAGAAGATTTGTTAAAATTTACTTTTTCCTCCAGATTTCGTTAATTAGTATCTGTTAAATATAGCTTGTTTTGAATGTCATTCCGGCATGCTTTTGGCCGGAATCCAGCTTTTTAAGTGTTTAAGGGCATGGATTCCCGCCAAAAACATGCGGGAATGACTGTCATCTGTCAATATTTAACAGAAACTAATTATCATTGAATTGTTATGATTTTAGCAAAAAATAAAACGGTATTTTACTGATTGTATAAAGCCACCCCCAGTAGGATACAGTGTAGAATATATGGATTCTTCCATGATATTCTTTTTTGCATATATGGACCTCCGAGAGATATGTGTAATGCCCCTCAAATAGTTAATATAGTACAAAAAATGGTATTTAGTACTGTTTTACTTCGGGTTTATGAGTAAAAATCCTAATTTATCCTGGGATGATAACCAAACACCATATATGATCAAGGAAAATTTCTAAAATAACATCACTCTATTCAAAAAAATCAAGCTCTTCCTCGATATCATTCAGCATGATTTAGAAAATCCATAGGGGCAGCAGTTATATTGGTTGAACTGATTGTTACAGTACTTGCTTTACTATGCAATGGAAACCAAAACCAATAATGTTTTTTGTAAGAACAATTCCAGAGGGAGATGTCACTATGTATCAATGCATTATGAAGGGCTTCCGCGTGAGGTTTTTTCATGGTTTATAAATAATGTACATGCCCACTGGAATTTATTGGGATTCGATTAGCAATGTTTAAAGGGACAAAATGCAAAATCACACAATAATAGAAACAAACCGCCTCATCCTCAGACACTATATCCCCTCTGACGTTGAAGGCATGTTGAAGATTTTTTCTGATCCTGTAGCCATGACCTATTTCCCCGATACCAAGACAAGAGAAGAAACACAGGAGTGGATAGATTGGAACATGCAAAGTTATAAGGATAACGGTTTTGGTTTATATGCAGTGGAATTAAAAGTGTCAGGTCAGTTTATCGGCTATTGCGGATTTATTCTGCAGAAGGATATTGATGGCGTTGATGAGATCGAGATTGGGTATTCGTTAATACGGGAGTTTTGGCATAACGGCTATGCCACGGAAGCTGCAATCAGTTGTAAAGAGTATGGATTTAATAATCTGAATATGGACCGGCTTATTTCTTTAATCAGGCCGGAGAATGTCCCATCACGAAAGGTCGCTGAGAGAAACGGTATGCACGTTGAGAAATCTGTAATGCGATGGGACTTTAATCATTTAGTGTATGTAGTAGGAAAGGAGGAAAAATTGTGAGAGTGACAGACGTATGGAGTACAAAAGAAAAACCGACAGTATCGTTTGAGCTGTTTCCCGCCAGGTCGGAAAAAGCGCAGGAAGGTTTGGAAAGAGCGATTGATGCACTGGCTGATCTGAAACCGGATTTTGTATCGGTAACATTCGGGGCCGGAGGATCAACACGGGAAGGCTCCCGCCAACTTGTTGACGTTTTAAAAAACCGGAAGGGGCTCGAAGTCATTGCCTATTTCGCCTGCTATGGCCTGGGGCCGGAAGACCTTACCGCTGTTCTGGACAGTTATCAGGGGATAGGGGTTGAGAATATCCTCGCAGTACGGGGTGATCCGCCGCAGGACGAAGGATTTGAACCGCACCCGGAAAGCTTGTCACATGCCTCTGACCTGATAGCATTTATCAAACCGAAATACGACTTTTGTCTCGGGGCGGCAGGGTATCCTGAAGGGCATATTGATGCGCCAGGCAAAGAAAAGGACCTGGAGTATCTCAAGTTGAAAGTAGACCGGGGAGCAGAGTACATCATTGCCAACTACTTTTACGATAACGAATACTTCTTTGACTTTACTAAACGGTGCAGGGAGATTGGTATCGAGGTTCCCATAGTTCCCGGCGTAATGCCTATATACAGCGTTAAGATGATGGAGATGCTTGCCGGTTTGTGCGGTGCAACTATAACCGAGGAGATCCGCGCAGGAATCAGTGCCCTGGAAGAGGGTGATAAGGAAGCTTTGTCAGCATTCGGGATTGAGTTTGCGATACGTCAATGCACAGAGCTGCTTAAAGCAGGGGTGCCGGGATTGCACATCTACACCATGGATCGGAGCAAGTCTACCGTGGCAATAGTTAATCGGTTGCGGGAGGATGGACTTTTATAAATGGAGTTTTAGGACGTAAAGGCTGATTGAAAAATAGGTATTACTATTTGTAAGTCTATTGTACGGGACTCTTGCGGCTATACTTTCAGGTGAATTTTGTGCTATAAAATTATCTCAAGTCTTAACAAATGATATAAATTTTGAAATGAGTCCCTGTTTTCTTTTACGGGTTTGCGGTTTTTCCGGGGGTTTTGTTTGTGGTTTTGGTTGTGCGTCAACGTTTTTGGACCTGGAAGCTGTCTGAATATTCTTTTTGCGGTAATGCTTTCCTGCTCTTTGCGGCGCCTCCTCTTTGCGGTAATCTTTTTTTTGGCGTTGTCCCTGTTTTTGATACCTGCTCTTTCCCTGCTGCGGCCTGCTTTTCTGCTGTGGTGTTCTTCTGCGCCGGTAACTCCTTCCCGCACTCCTGTCGTCGGCATAGAGCTCTTCATCAGCAACAGAAGAGGGGATCTTCATGTCAATAAATTTTTCTATGGGAGCGAGATGCTCAATCATTCTCTCGCATGCCAGAGTTACAGCGGTGCCGCTTTTCCCGGCCCGGGCGGTTCGTCCTATTCGATGAACATAGTTCTCGCAGTACTGAGGTATATCATAGTTTACAATAAGCTCAAGATCGTCGATATGCAGGCCTCGTGCCGCTACATCAGTAGCCACCAGAATGGGAAGATGGCCCTGTTTGAACCGGTCAATCCTCTTCTGTCTGTCTCTTTGCGGAAGGTCACCGGTAAGGTATTCGGCTGTAAATCCATTTAAATTAAGCCGTCCCGCAACCTCTTCGCACATATGTTTGGTGTTGCTGAAAATGAGTGCACGGGTAAAGTCGTACCTTTTTAAAACGCCGATCAGAAGGTTCATTTTCTCCGCAGAGCCGACATGAAAGAGCTGCTGGTTGATATTATGAACCGTAATCGTTTCCGTTTCAATATGAACCTCTTCCGGGTTCGTCATATAATCTGAGGCAAGCTGTTTAACCGAAAAGCTCAGCGTTGCGCTGAAGAGCATGGTCTGGCGGATACTTTTTTTTGGCATCCTTCCCAGTATTTTTCTAATGTCCCCGAAAAAACCCATGTCAAACAGGCGGTCTGCCTCATCAATGACTGCGTAACTGTATTTATAAAGGTTGAGAATGCGCTTATCGCTCAGATCAATGAGACGGCCGGGCGTACCGATAAGAATATCCACCCCTTCTGCAAGGGCCTTCTCCTGCAAGTAATAACCGACACCGCCAAAGATCGCCATAACCGAAAAATTTTGATGCAGGGAGAGCAGTTTCGCCTCAGCCTCTATCTGTACCGCAAGTTCACGGGTCGGGACTATAATCAGTGCCCGTTCTCTATCCTCACTTCTTTCCATGAGTTCGAATAAAGAAATCAGAAAGGCAGCGGTCTTTCCGGTACCGGTCTGGGACTGGACAAAAACGTCTTTCCCCAAAAGCGTATGCGTAAGGGTTTCCGCCTGTACTTCGGTACACTCTATGAAACCTGCTTCATCTATGCTTCTGAGAAGATTTCTGGAAAGGGAAAATTCGGAAAACTGCATTACGTGGTTCTATCCATATACTAAAGTAAAATTCTGAAATTCTGTAATGCTATAAGCTATATTGGGGCAGAGAGGTTTTAAAGATTTATTTGAATTCGGTCTGATAAAGTTTGTATTGTTCTATTATTTCTTTCCGGCAGAGTTCCTCAGCCCCAACGCATGGTTAGCTGAT
>CBDVBE010000147.1:0-13931 GCA_965372145.1 uncultured bacterium
TGCTCTGAAGAGTCATGCCACCTTAGTAGAGAATTAATTAATAATAAAAAGATTCCAAGCATGGCACTTGCGGAGACGTTGGAGTGAAAAAGCCAAATCCCATCATTTTTGAACCCACTCTAGACACGACAGGACTTACACCCGCTGAAGTGGCCTATGTGGGTGATACAGACGAGGATATCGAGGCTGCGAATGCTGCAGGAATGATGCCGATTTTAATAAACAGACGAGATAGAGACACGGATAGAAATTGCCTTGATTTTGAAGATGATTCAGAGAACGGAACGAAAGAGGACTGTAGCAGAAATAGAAAACAAGGTAAGACAATATCTACTTTGCGAGAATTACTTTACGTATAACAAATCAACTGACTCGTAACCGCGCCAGTTATTTCAAACGTCTGGATTACGAAATTAAATCCATTTGGAGAAAATTCATGAAAAAAGAAGATAGTGCGTACTGTGGATTAAACTGCGAGCTTTGTAAAAGTAAATTTACGGATATCAGGCAAAAAGTCAGTGTTCTCGAAGAGGCATTTGAAAAGGTTAATATAAAAGAAATTACTAAAGCAATTCCTTTTATGAAATCCAAATATCGAGGATATAAAAAACTGATTGCTTTCTTTAATGAAGAATGTCCCGGATGCCGTAACAAGGGAGGGAATCCTTTTTGTGGTATCAGGAAATGCGCAATAAAAAGAGGCTATTTTACCTGCGCAGAATGTGATGATTTATGTAAAAAATTTAAAATGTTGTTTAAGATACATAGTGATAATGAAATTCAGACCAATATAAAACAGATAAAAGAAAGCGGAATAGACTCATTTGTGAAAATGAATTCTTAATAAAGCGCTGCAGCGGGTGGTAATCGTTGTCGTTGGGCTTTACCGAAGAATATTTATAACATTAAAATACAACTCATTGTATATTTAATACAGCAGATGAATGTATTTCCTTAATATAATGTATAAATAGTAGCGAGGATGCCATGAATATCGTATTGCCATTAGATAGCATGACTACGGCCGATAAACTTCGTACAATGGAAACTTTGTGGGACGACTTGTGCCGAAAAAGCGATGAGCTTCTGTCACCAGCTTGGCATGGTGATGTCCTTTCTGAAAGAGAACATCGTCTCGAAGAGGGTAAAGAACAGATTCTGGACTGGGACGAAGCAAAGGATAATATCCGTAGGTCATTTTGATGAAAATCAGGATTCTAGAGTCAGCAACGAAAGATTTAATGCGTGGATATCGATTTTACGAACAACAAAATACTGGCCTTGGTAACTACTTTTTAGACTCCCTTTTGATTCCCTCATAGTTTCGGTGGGTATCCACAGCAAGTACTTTGGTAAATATAGGTTGTTAGCGAAACGTTTTCCTTTTGCGGTCTATTACACAATACAGAATGATATTGTACTCGTGTATGCGGTTTAAGATTGTCGACAAGACTCGACAAAAATTTATCGACGGTTAAAATAATGCTAACTAAAGGGTGTACACTGACGAAAATGCCGGCGCATTTTCGTAGGTAATCATTAAATGTTAAAAAATATGCCTAACAATAAAAACCAAACACCCACCCCTTCGGTTTCTAAGCAATATGATGCCATTATAATCGGTGCGGGAATCGGCGGATTAACAGCCGCGGCTATGCTTGCTAAATCCGGAATGGATGTCTGCGTTGTTGAAATGGCATCACGTGCCGGCGGTTATTTAGCAGGATTTGAGCGTAACGGCTTTTACTTTGAAACGGCGATTCACTGGCTCAATCAATGCGGCCCGAAGGGTTTTGTCAGAAGGGTGTTCGATTTACTTGCCCCGGGGTCTCCCCAAATTACTGCAAACACCCGCATCCGGCGTTTTATAAGCGACTCCTACGATTATCTGCTTACCAACAATCCTGACGAAATGAGAGATGATATTATCTCTCATTATGCCAATGAGGAAAAGGCAATCCGGAAGTTCTTTGATGCAGGTAAAGCTACAGCCGGTTTTTTTTCTAAAATGACAAACTTCTGCCGATCCTCAGAGACAATGTCAGTAATGGAGAAAACTAAATTGTTCTTTGCGGCAAACCGGGCAGCATTACCGGTAATACGGTATCTTCCCTTTTCTGCTGAAAAGGGAATGGACAGATTTTTCAAGAGTGCCGGCCTGAAAAAAATTTACATTACTGAAGAGCGCCTGCTCTCCTGCCTTGTGCCGGTGGGGTGGGCTTATGATAACGATTATCAACTTCCCCCGCAGGGAGGCAGCCGGGCTTTCCCGGAATGGCTCTGTGAAATTCTGGAAATCTGGAATACCCCGGTTTTCTATAACAGCAGAGTCCATAAAATTTTACTGGAAAACGGCAGGGCATCCGGGGTAACCTGTGTCCGGAATGGGGAAGAGTACGATATTCATGCCGGATATGTGATTGCAGCCTGCGATGTGGAATCTCTTTACAGAAAGATGCTTCCGGAAGGAACTGTCAGTCAGAAGATAATCAGGAAACAGCAAAATGCCGAACTCTACAATTCATGTATTACCGTGTCTCTGGGCCTTAATTGCCTGACATCAGATCTGGGGCTTGACGAAGAAGATATTTTGTTGAGAAGGGACGATATCCCGCGTAAAGAACAATTCAGCGGTGCCCCGGACAAGACAGAAATCAGTGTTATTGCCACCTCTTCCCGTGATCCGTCACTCGCACCTGATGATAAAGGGATTCTTACGCTGTATACACCATGTTCTATAGAGTATGGCAATTTCTGGAGAACTGAGCGGGACAGCAATGGAGATTTTAAACGGGGAAGTGCCTATTATTCATTTAAAAAAGAGTGTGCGGATATTATAATCAAACGTGTTGAAGAGAAAATTATTCCGGGATTGCGGGATTATATTGAAATTCTGGATATAGCAACGCCGATGACCTATCTGCGGTATACCGGCAACCGTAATGGCGCGATAATGGGATTCAGGCCAAGTTTTAGAAACATCCGTAATAATGTTGCCCATTATTCCACCCCGGTTAAGAATCTTTTTATTGGCGGCCAGTGGGCAGAGTTGGGCGGCGGCATTCCTAATGCGGTAAAAGCGGGGGTAAACAGCGCACTGCTGATACTGAAAAAGGAGATACCCGAACTGTTTAAAACACTCATTGAGGTTGTTGACGGCAGGGTATCCCCGAAGGAGTTGTCCTCACCATATCTTCGCAACGTATCTGAAAGTTAAAATCAAACAGTTTTTTAAAATTTCCCTGCTTAAAATATTAAGCACTAATATCAACTTTTTTCTAACTTTTTAAAAATATAAGGCGTATATTATATGGTAGTACATTAATATCAAAAATTGTATTATTGTATTGCCTGTAAACTTAGGGAGGGGGTCGGGTTTAAAGGTAGTGAAAATACCGGGGTTATATATTTTCATACCTGAGTTTGTTTCCTCTTTGTTTGTTTCTCCTGAATCCCTCTCCATAATAACATATAAAACCGGATAAAAATTCAGGAAATTATTCGCTATAATTATTTAATACATAATTAGTTTCTGTTAAATATTGACAGATGACAGTCATTCCCGCATGCTTTTGGCGGGAATCCATGCCCTTAAACACTTAAAAAGCTGGATTCCGGCCAAAAGCATGCCGGAATGACATTCAAAACAAGCTATATTTAACAGATACTAATTATTCAAGAGGAGGGGAAATGGTATATCTAAACACTCTTTTCAAGGTACTAAAGGTTACCTGCATACTTGTACTTGTCTACGGCATAGCTTTGAGCTCTCCGGCTGCAGATAAGGGAAAAAGTATGGAACAGACCACACTAAAGTCATATCAGGCGACTGATAATACCATTTTGAAAAGAAAGGTGTTACAGACACTGTCTGAAGGCTTTGATCCGACCGTTGGTGAGGCTGAGCAATGGAAAGTCGATTTTCTGAAGGAGGTATTGGGAGAGCGGAGTCCAATCCTGGTGGAGGCGGCTGCTCATCAGATCAGCAGCTTGCATATTAATAAATTAAACCAGGATCTGATAACACTCTTTCACAAAGCTGATGAGAAATATATGGGGTATTCCGAGAGAGTTCAGATAGCAATTATACAGACACTCGGAAAAACCGGCAGTACTGAGGCGGTACAGTTATTCAGTAATTTTTTAAACAATGACAACGGAGCTTATCTGGGGTACGAAGTATTAGCTGCTATTGCGGAGCTTAATGATCCGTCACTTATTACTCCTTTACATGCCTATGCGCTAAAAATGGAAAAGAGGATAGCGGAATGCAAGGCAAAGAATAAAGATCCGATTTTCTATTCTAAATTTCAGACGCTTAAGAACCTTGCAACAGATATTGAAAAAGCATTACTCCAAGTAAAGGAGGGCGGCAATGAGAAATAATACATTGAAGCTGTACAGCATAGTATGTATCCTCCTATTCGTTTCGGTCATATATGCCGGAAAAGTCGGCATTATCGTTAACAAGAGTCTGTATTCGCTGATAAAAACATCGCTTGATACCTATATCGAGGATGTGAAACAGATTGAAAAGAAGGATGTCTGGCTTGAATCTAGCACATACGATGAAACGAGTTCTCCTGACGACCTGAAAAGTGATATCAAGGATCATTATGATACCGATGAACTTGAGGGAGTGATTTTTATCGGTGATTTGCCTATTGTAAATCATGAGGATGACAATAAATATCACCCCTGTGACTGGTGGTGGATGGATCTTGATGGCGTGTGGGGCGGCAGCAATTATAATTTCAATTCCCATACCGGCGACCGTGAAATGGAGATATGGCACTCCAGGATAACGACCGGTGTTCATCCTGATCTTGGCTCGGAAGAGAAAATCGTTAACGATTATCTGGCACGGGTACATGAAAGGATGCGGGGCCAGGATAATCATGGAAGACGGCTTTGCATAATCGGACATAAATCGGAATGGAGCGGTCTTGAAAGTGAAAATATAAATTCATTGAATTCTGTGTATCCGTCAGATAAAACAAGTACCTATTCCGGGGGCACCTGTACTCCTGAAAATTGGCAAAAGGAGCAGGAATCGGGTGATATGGAATTCGGATTTTTATATTCACACTCATCTGCAACGAGCCATTCCACCCCGAGCTGGAGTTATACTAAACAGGTTGGTATAGATGCCGATGGTCTGTTTTATCATCTGTTTGCCTGCAGTAATGCCAGGTATACCGGTAAAAATTTAAGCGGCCTTTATGGATATGGCGGTTACGGCCTTATTGGTTTTGGCAGCACCAAGACCGGCAGCATGAGACCCGGGGGATTTGCCGCTTTTAACAAACCATTAACTGAAGGTAAAAGCTTTGGTGAGGCTTTTATGGACTGGGCGAGTACTGAAGGTATTAAAGACCATGACTGGAACTATGGCATGTGCGTGCAGGGAGTCGGCACCCTTCGTTTGGAGCCCTATGCCAGCGGCCCATATATTTCAGTTGCTTATCCCAATGGCGGCGAAGAGTGGGAGCAGGGCACTACCTATGAAATCAAATGGAGCAGTAATGTCAGTGGGAACGTAAAAATAGAACTTCTTAAAGGCGGTGCTGTTAATAAAGAACTGGCAGCTTCCGTTGCCAATAATGGATCATTTGATGTTGAGATTACCCAAGATTTTACAGTTGGCGATGATTATAAGATTAAAATAACCAGTGTAGAGAATGATACCGTACTGAATGAAAGCGCGCAGAATTTCAACATTATTAAAGAATATATTATCGCTGAATATCCTCATGTACAGAATTTTGATGAATGGGAACTTGGCAGGGGACTCGAGGAAAAATGGGAACAGATAGATGGTGACGATTTCAACTGGATCGTACACACCGGCCCGACACCGTCAAAAACCGGAAGCGATCCCGATAAAACCGGCCCGGATGCTGACCATACCACAATGAGTGGTAAATATGTATATCTTGAAGCCTCAGACCCGAACAGTCCGCAGAAAGAAGCGGGTATGATATCGCCGAAATTTAATTTAAGTCAATTAAATGATCCTCGATTGACTTTCTGGGCACATATGTTCAGTGCGGATAATGACATGGGTAATCTGTATGTCGATATCTGTGTTGATGGTGTGTGGAAGGATGAAGTGATTCACCTTAAGGATGACCATGGTGATGATTGGTTTGAGGTAAAACAGGAACTTTCTGATTACTTAGGTGACCGTGTCAGGTTTCGTTTACGTGGTATTACCGGCGAAACCTGGTGTGGTGACATCTGTGTTGATGATTTTACGATAGATGGTGTGTCTCCAATAGGAAAGAAGATAAAGAACCTGCCGTCTGTTTTTGCATTACGATATTATTGCTCCCGCGTATATTTCCAGATTCCTGAACGGGTGAATAAAAAGCCGCTAAGTATAAAGCTGTATAATGTACAGGGGAAACTGGTGAGGACACTGGTACAGGGGAATGTTGAATCCGGATATCATTCTTTACCGGTAAACAATGAAAAAGGCCGGCAGATTGCTGCCGGACTCTACCTGTGCAGAATGGAGGCGAAAGGATTTACAAAAACGATCAGTGTCGTGATCAGTAAATAGAGGCTGCATTTTTTGCGTCTAAATTCTATTTCATTTATAATACAGGCACCTGAGCTACATAAGTCGGGTGCCTTTTTATCATCTTTCTACCGTTACTTAAATAATCTCTTCCTCTTCCGTCCCAATAACAACATTCCTTCAGTACTTTCATCCGGACGATGAAGACCGCTTGCATACTCGATGTAGAGTGTGAATGAGGCCGATCTCTGCCGGTGAAGCGTATCGGTCACTGTGACCGTAACAGAGTCGAAGCTGATGGCTGTGTCATGGTATATCTCGTGAGTAAACATCGTATCATTTACTATAAATTCGTCCACAAAGTTTGATTGCTGTACCGTTATTTTATAATTATACTCCAGAGAGATCGTATCAATAATAAAGTACTGTAAGATTGCCGTGTCAACCGAGGTGAGTGTGATGGTATCACCCTGTGTGTGTGATGTTGTGTCATTATCGGGCAATAGAATGGATGTTACCCGGAGGAAAGGATCGCTGGAAGAGTCTGGTAATACGGTGAACGGATGATAGATAGTATGGGAATTCTGCAGGAAATCTACTACCGTTAATCTGAGTGTTTGATAACCGATATCTTGGGTATGCGGCAGCCAGGTAACTGAACCGCCTGAGGTAGAAGTAGTATCTAATAACAGGGTGTCAATGGGCGATTCAATAGATACTATGTAGCGAATATCCGGAGTAGGACTGTTTTCCACGTGTTCCGGAGTGATCGTAAAGGACATGGTGTCCTTTTCAGCTCTCAGTGTCTTGGGCAGGATTGAATAAATTGAACTCTTAAAATTGATATGGGCAACCGTATCCTGCACAACCAAATATTTCCAGGTGATAGTATCGGATTTCTCATAGTGATCGGTAAGGAGAAACCGGATGCTGTCAGGACCGACATCTGCGGCAGTGGGGGTTATTGAGAGAAAGGAGCCGGATACTGTCCAGGAACCGTTGTGAATCATGGTAACGGAAACAGGATCGTGATCCGGATCATAGGCAAATATGGTGTCACGGTATGTCTTGCCGACATATAACAGTGAGGTGCTGAGCGAATCCTTTACATCGAGCTCGGGCTTTTTATTAACCATGATCGGGAATGAGGCAACAGTCTCATGACTGGAGTCATCTTCTGCGTAAATAGTAATGGTATTTGACGGGTCATGGGGTACGATCACATTATCCCTGATCCAGAGCAGTTGCTGCGGGTGGGAGGTCGCCTGGACGTTATCAATAAGTAACGTGGTAATCTGCGAGACCTGGTCATAGGCTTTGACACAGATCTTGACCGATGAGTCAGCTACAACTACCAGGGAATTATCTTTTACATACAGGGAATCATTCACTATAATTTCTGCGATGATAGGGCCTGCAGTATCCGGTATATCGGGATCGTAATAAATGATTCGGGTTTCTGAGGCGATAATGGTATTACTGCCCTTTTTAGTCGCGTAAGCCTTAATAGTATTCTCACCTTTTTTGGTGAGGGTGAATAATCTGTTCCAGTTTTGTGAGTTTTGCGGGCTGACCGTATCCTCAGGCAGTATTATACTATCGTTTAATGAAAGATTTAATGCCAATGTATCAAGGGTAAAGTTCCAGATATCACCGTAGATATAAAACAGGGTATCAGCAGTAGATACGGTATCGGTAATGCCGGCAATATTTATCAGGATAATCTCTTCAGAGACTATCGTGGAGTCATAATAGAGCCAGTAGGTTTTTTCTGTTTTATTACTCGCATACTCGGAGCCGATATTATCAATTGCCAGGACAGTAATCGGCAGTGGATTGGTTATAGTGTAGCTGGAGAGGGAAAAGAATCGTGTGGCATATAATTTTCTATCTTTGTCAATATACGTAAACGGATTATTGAGAATTGAAGCGGAGTCGACACGCCTGCCCCCCTGATCCTTGATCTCAACCATAAAGGTAAATGCGATATTGCCTGAAGCTACCGTATCGTTGCTGACAGAGGTGTTTTTACAGATTATTGTCGGAAAGGTTGTATCCTGGAAAGAGAAGAAGAATGGTGTCGCAGGTGAGGAATGTACACCGTTTTTCTCTTTCACCGTAAGGTTTCCGGAGTGGCCGAATACCGGTTCAATAAAAATTATTGTATCGATTGTTTTCTGTGTTTCAAATGGATTGCCGTCACCAAAGTCCCAGCTATACACGACATCGATATCTTTTACACCCTTTGTCGAGAGGATCACCTCAGAGCCGAGATACCCGGTAACACTGTCAGGGATAAGGGGTGAGATTGCATAAAAATGGTTGAATGATGAATCGATTTCGTTATTGTCCAGGTAGCTGAGTATCCGGACATTCATCTCACCGGCAGCGTGAAATGAAAAGGGGAGCGTGTATTGTGTGTTTATTGCAGGGATGATCGTCGTATCGGACCACAAACGGTTACTGTCTATAGTGATCAAGACTGAGTCAACCAGTTCTGAAAAGGCAACAGCAATGGTGAAGCTCTGGGTTGAAAAGATTTCAACCGTGTCACCGAATGAAACGGTCTGATCAGAGATGACCACTTCGACATTGGTGTAGTCGTCATAGGGATTGTATTCCTGCACGCAGTACAGAATAAGAGTTACTAGTATAAGTAAGTAGGTTATTTTATTCATCCTTTTAGTATATAGTCATTCCCGCGCAGGCGGGAATCCATCATATTTTTTTACTGATTCCCGTTCCTCCGATTAAAGCTTGTCCTCGATTTGATCGGGGATCGATGAAAGATTTGTGATTACTTCTGCAACGTAATCCCAAACTTTTCACTCAGATATCCTTCAACTTCTTCCAGTTCTTTAATAGATAATGCTCTATTGTAAACTATAACCTCCGCTATATCACCATTCCAACAACCGATCTTATTATCATCGAAATCATCATGTGCACCGAGATCGATACTTTGCACAGTGGATATATTATTGAATAAATGAGGGTATTCCTTTTTTCCATCAAGCCCTAACTGCAGGGCAAGAGAACTGCCTCTTGTAACGGTATAGGAGAAAATATGCCAACTATCTTCCTCAATCCTAAGGGTTCCTTCGTTATATACCGTCGATTGAAAAGGGCCCAGGAAGTAAATACAGGTTACAAGGTCACCGATAGCACCGAATACAAAGCCAGTGTTGTAATCATTAAGACCGAGTAGGGTATATTTATTCTGGTTTGCTATGTTTGACAAATTAGCAACCCCAATAATGGTATATGATGTATTTGTAGGAGTAAATAGATCGGTAAGAAATTCCTGTTGATTTCTATCAAATTCCACATGTGGGAGAGGAGATTCGTCATACCTGGGTGGATAATCATCGTTAACCATATTCATATTTTGATTATGTGACGATTCCCAGAATATTACATCGTTGTCAGGTGGATTTATCCCTAATTTATCCTTATCATCCGCTTTCAACCAGAGATAGAGATTGTCAATACTATCAGGATTAATTGTTTTTGGATGCTGGATTGAAATTGCCATGCTGTCACCCGGTGAACCGGGTGTCTGGTCCTGTACCTTAATTCGAAGTGTATCAGGATCAGCATTTAGGATGGGAATAACGTTTATATAAAACCAGTTACTATCTGTTTTAAATGTTGTGGAGGTGTTTGAAATCCATTTGGTTATTGTAAATTCCTCCAAAAGTGGATGGTCATAATCAGTTATAGTAAATAGTAATTTCCCGGTATCTGACCGGGCGGGTAATGTCAGAATAGTACCTGAAAGCAGGTTCTTGCCACTGACATCTTCGACAGAAAGAGTACAGGGTGAATTATTAATGGATACTACTGTTACTGTATGTGTAAATTTGTCAAATTCACCGTTGATATCATAGACGGTAAATTCTATAACAGATGTTCCGGTATCCTGAATTGTCGGATTCCAATAGACAAATGGAGAATATGAGTTGTATAGGATAAAATTCCCTTTAGGAAATACCTGCGCGTAATAGATAAGAGGAAGGACACCGGTTCCCGGTACAACTTCTAATGTATCAATTAAGGAGGTGCTGTCTGCAATTAATACTTCAGGTAAATCATCAGAAGTTGTCAGAAAAGAGATGGGATCAATTATTATACTATCCTTTACTATTTCGTATGACCACGAATATGTTTTCGAATATTGCAGACCGTCATAGAGGCGGAAAGTGAAATCTACGGAACCGGTATCAGCGGTCTTCGGCTCCCATACTGCAAAGAAGCGGGTGGTTATTCCGGTTTTATCTGCGGTTATAGTCATGTCGGGTACAGGCGTCTGTTGAACCAGTACAAGTGAGTCGCCATCGTTATCCCTGGCCTGTAATGTATCGGTGTAGCTATTACCCGCTTTTAAATACAGGGGGAGTGACGGGGAATTCACTAATTCAGGCAGCCTGTTGAATGTTACCAGGAGGGTATCCTGCGTTGTGTTGCCGGCATAATCATACAGTTTCAGGGGCAGGGTATTGCTGCCATGAGCAAGTTGCACTTTCGATTGCCATCCGAGATATTTATTATCGGGAATTGCCTGGGTTTTATTAATAAGTACCCGTTGGATACCGGAAACCAGATCATGGGCATAGACTGTTATTCCCGGGGTAGTATTTGAGACAATCATCTCTTTAGAATAATCACTATTGTCCACATATACTCGTGAAATTATGGGTCCTACAGTGTCACTTATACTGTTGTCATGTATGATATCCACTGAAAGTTTTCCCAGCGTATCATTAGCGGTACCGAGTGCATAAACAGTAAATACGTTGATATTATTTTCCAGCAATATAAGGTTGCATCCCCAGATGCCCTGATAGTACAGTGACGTGTCACAGCCGGTAAGGTAGGTACCGTTGAGAAAAAATTTCATAGTATACGACGTTGGAAGCAGGCTTATCGACTCACCAATAACCGAAAGTTTTTTAGTGGTGGTGGTAAAACCGGTCTGGTTTACAGTGAAGATAGAAATCGTAACCTTGTTTGTTTGAATATTGGTCGTATCATAAAACAGGTAAAATGATTTCACCGTATCATTGCTGTTTTTGTCGCGTGCGTATACTGTTGCTTTAAGCGGTTGGTCCTCATAGAGGGACATGGAATCATACAATTTAATATGAATATTATCCCCTGTCAGGTAGTCAAACTCTTCACCATTTATCGATACCGAGTCGATGCCGTCGACAACCTGATCCTCAATTTTAACTTTTAGCGCAAAGAGATTGGTTCCAGCAATGATAGTATCAGCAAGAATAAAATCTTCATTTGCACAATACACCCGGGGAGGCCGGAGGTCCTGTAGTGAATAATAGAAACTGACAGCCGGCGAGCTGTTCCCTGATGTATCCTGCACCCACAGCTTACCGTTCTTTGCAGGCTCGGTGAATTGCTCAATAACAAAAGTATCAATTTCCCGATATGAATATTTCACCGTTTTGTCAAACTGCCAGAAATATTCAACGTCAATATCCTCAACAGGAGCGGCATGTACTATGACCGAGTCACCATAGGGACCGAAACCATACACCGTGTCCTGATAGAGAGGGGAATAACAGTAGAGGCGGATTAGTTTCTCCTTTGGCTGGGCATCAAAGGGGGTTGTGGTGATAACAATATCATGGGATCCGGTGTCAAAAAAAGAAAAAGTGAAAGCATGCTCGTTTTTAAAAGAGGCGTTGGGAATAGTAGTATCCTGCCACAACCGGTTGTTCCGGGCAGAAATGGTAAAAGATTTAACCAGCTCGGCAAAGGCCACTTTTACCACTATGGTTTCAGTACTGAAAATAGGTACCGAGTCAGCGGTGGTAAAAGTCTGTGAAACAATCTCAATATCGGCATTTGAAGAATCGGTATATGGATTGTACTCGTTGATGCAATAAACTATTGCAAGGAGTATGAATGCTGATATGAGTTTTTTAAGCTTCATGAATCATTCAACTTTTGGTTATTATTCCCAGAAACGCTTCCAAATTCCCCTGATTCTCTGGAAAGTCGATCTGCCAACGGCAGATGTTATGACTGGGGGCACAGATCATCCTAAAAAGTAAACGACCAGGTAAATCCAAAGATACCGATAGCCGCAATCACAAAATCTGTAATAACGAATCTCTTTTTTTCGATATAATTGTCACGGGCATTTTCATAGTCAACAGAGCTTTGGTTGAATTTTGTATTAGTAGATGGCTGTTTCTGGTTAAATTCAACCCAGATATCTTTAGTTTCAGCATATTGCACTGCATGGGCAATACCTGCTACAACACCACCTAATCCTAATACGACACCTGAATACCGGAAGAAATTCCTTTTTGGTGCGAGCGGGTCCTTAATGATTTTAATGTCAACACCCTCCTTGGTTACATCCTTTGTCGAGAGAACATAGTGATAGGGTGTCTTTGGGATAACATCCTTTTTGATCTCTTTTTCTATCTGTAAATCGCTTTTACCGTTTTCTTCAAAGGTGACAGGGTCCAGACGGATATATTTTGTTTCAGACATAAGGCCATACACCGTATATGAAATAATACAGTGCTCCAGATAGGTGCCAAAACCGTCGGAATGAATGTATATCCCATTCCAGTCAAAAGGGTTGGCAATGAAAGTGGTTGACGGATTATAGGTCTTGTCAAATTCAGAAGTAAATACTACGGGAGCTTTCTTGGTTCCATTTGCTATTAATTTACCCCGGACATGAAGGCCGGTAAAATTCTGAAAAAGGATGATAACTCCGGGCTCGATGGTAACAACCTTATTTGCCGGTACTTCGATATCGGTGATTACGATATATGGATTGTTTCTGGATTTTATAAGAGCAGGTAATGGCCCTGCTAAAGTGTCATACTTAAACTTTCCCGATACCGGTTGAATCGAAACAGTGTCTTTGATTTTTATAAGGGAAGGTAACGGTTCTGCTGAAGTATCATACTGATCCTTTTCCGATACCGGTTGAGTCGAATCATTATCTTTTGTTTTTGTAAGGGAAGGTAACGGTTCTGCTGAAGTATCATACTGATCCTTTTCCGATACCGGTTGAATCGAACCATTGTCTTTAGTTTTTATTAGAGATGGTAACGGCCCGGCAAGGGTATCGTACTGAACCTCTGCCAGTACCGGTTGTGCGGAAGCAAGTAAAAATGTCACTAAAATTAAATAGTGATTTTTCCAGGTGAACAATGTATTCCCCTCACATACTTTACATAAAGACCTGGAAGTGATGGTGTTGTGATTGAAAAGCCAGGATTCTTATATGATACCATTTTTTTGGAGATTTTTAAACTGTTTTTGTAAATATTATAATAAGGAACGAATCTATAGTAGTAACTGTTCAGCAGTAGTAACTGTTCAGCAGTAGTAACTGTTCAGCAGTAGTAACTGTTCAGCAGTA
>CBDVBE010000148.1:0-13898 GCA_965372145.1 uncultured bacterium
GCAACAGTTAAACTCATACCCATAGACCATAACCCGATCCAAAAACATAGCAATTCTCTTACTATTATTGATTCCACAGTAACAGACAGTAACGGAAAATATTCAATCGACTCTTTACAAGAAGGATATTACAATATCTTAGGGAAAGGATACTGCAGTGTTATGTATCATGATTCTGTTTTTATTCAGGGAGAAACCACAACAGATACTTTGTATGACACACTTAAAGCCCCCGGCTCACTTCGCGGTTATATTAATCTTGATAATGGCCTTGACTATCAAACAATATATATTCTTGTATTCGGTACCTTTACCTTTTCACCTGTTGAATCCACAGGCGCATTTGTTCTTGAGGATATGGCAGAAGGAACATATCATGTAAGGATTATTACAACAGTTAATAACTACGATCCACTGGATATTGATCTTACTGTTATATCTGGTCTCGATAGTACACTTGCCGATACCATAAAGCTGCCGTTTACAGGAATTCCAATACCGACAGGATTATCATTAATCTATGACACTCTTAAACAGATTGTAACTCTGACATGGAATCAAGCTGACACTAACCTTGTAAATGGATACAATGTATATAGGAAGCATATGGATTCCAATTATATACAGGTCAATGTTGAGACTGTAAAGGATAGTTTATTTATAGACCCCTTAAATGGAGGACCAATTTACGATGCTGTTTATTTCTACTATATTACCGCTGTAGATGCAAATAAAAATGAAGGGCTAAAAAGTGTCGAATGCAATGTGTCAGTTCAAGGAAACAGTAAGGGGTGGACCCCAAAAAATTCTATTCCTTCAAAAATGGAACCTTCCTCATGCACAATCGGGAATATCTTATACTGTGTTGGAGGTATAGATGTGACTGGAGCTCTCCAAAGCTTACTCAAATATGATTTAACACAAAACATTTGGACAGGTCTTGCACCAATACCAGAGCCAAGAGCAGGTGCTAGTTCAAATGCTGCAAACGGTAAGATCTATTACTTTGGTGGTGAAGATTTTGTCTGGCAAGTTTCCAACTATGAATATGACCCTTTGGAAAATTTATGGATTAAGAAGCCAAATGATTGCGTAATAGGCAAAGACATGGCCAGTTGTTCCATTAATGATACGATATATGCTATCGGAGGTAACCGTATAGAAGAAGGAATAAGCGAATCAGTAAACGCTTATGATCCTATAACAGATGTTTGGACCACAAAATCTTCATTGAACATAGCTAGAACTAAGTTAGCAGTTTGTAGTGTTAATGGAAAGATATATGCTATAGGTGGTTCTGACGGTAAAAATGTTTTAAATAAAGTTGAAGAATATGATCCAGAAACAAATAAGTGGAGTATAAAATCACCAATGCCAACCTCAAGAATGGCTTTAGCTTGTTGTTCTATCAATGGAAAGATATATGCTATAGGTGGTTCTGACGGTAAAAATGTTTTAAATAAAGTTGAAGAATATAATCCGGAAACAGATAAATGGAGTATAAAATCACCAATGCCAACCCCCAGAATGAATCTCACAGTAAGTTGTCTGAATGAAAAACTATATGGAATCGGCGGGTTTGACGGTTATTCAATTTTAGGTATAGTCGAAGAATATGATCCTTCTCAAGATAATTAGCATTTTTAGATTAAAAATAAATGGAGGAGCCAACTGACAGCACTCCTCCTTTATCTATTTTTAATTTTTTGAATTACTAATCTTTTTTCATGTCCGACCCTCGCCGTCAGATCAAAAAAGATCTTAAATTATCTATCTTTTTTATCGCAAACAAAATTTAGAGTTCAGAAAGTTCTGTGGGCTAAATATAGTCTAAAAAGAAGCAACTTTCCATATTTATTTTATTTTTGGAACATTTATTGTTTCCACATGGAAACAATAAATTATGATAACAGTTGACTTCTTTTAACAGTTTTAGTACATTTTAAATTAGTAGCTAAGTGACACATTTAAGGTCAATGAAGTATTTATGATATTTGCGGAATATAATGGGTATAAGGAGAATTTATGAATGGCTTTCAAAGAATGCTTATACAAAAACATTACCGATATTCATGCATAAAAATATATTGCTTTTTCTATTGTATAGTAACTCTTTTTATTCTTCTAATAGCTCATATAACTTGGGCTGTAGATCTTAATGGTATTGACGTTCCTAAAGAAAAGCTAATTTTTTATTTTTTCATCGGTCATTCAAATATGACTGGATATGGCGGGAAAATGGATACTGTTAGCCATCCCAGAGTCTGGATGTATAGTGTAGAAAAAGGTTTCTGGAATGCTCATGATCCAATAGAAACTATATATAAATCTCCCTCACCTCCTTTACCGTTTCTAAAAAAGATGGCTGAATACTATCCGGAATATCATTTTTGCGGGATTAAAATAACACAGGCTGGACTGCCTATGAGCGATTGTTTCTTACGTGGTAAACCAAAATATAAACTGTTACTTGAAACTATAGACTCGCTTAAAAATAAAGCGACACTTGGTGGTGTACTTGCAATGTTTGGATTTGTTGAAGGTATTTCTGATTCTCTTTCTTCAAGATTATGTGAAGATGTTATCAATATGATTTCTTCATTTCGTGAAGATTTTGGCGTTTCCAATTTACCATGCATTTTCGGACGATATGAGGAAAATTCCGATACGACAAATTTAACTGACTATTTCAAATATAAAGACCGCATTAAAACTCAGATTGAATCAATTCCTGATGCAGACCCATTACATCGTACTGCATTAACACCTTATGAGCCGGTATCAAAAGAAATGTATTTTGATGATCACCATTATAATAAAGCTGGATATGCCCTATGGTCAAACACTGCTGCAGAAATAATAAAATCCAACGCATGGGATTACTGGAACCTGGAAGTTAAACCTCCTCTTTCTCTTAAATATCCATGCGGCGGTGAAACTTTAAATTTTTATGATACAATACCTGTTACATGGACTTATAACCCTGACTCTCTCAGTCTTATCTTAATCCACATCAGCCTGGATTCAGGTAAAACATGGGAACTTATATCCGGTGATAAGGCATTGCCCGCCGAATTGGACACGTTTTACTGGAATCCGGCTGAAAGTGGTCTTAACTTAATAGGAAAAAAGATTATACTTCGTATAAAAAATTATGGGAATTATAGTGATAGATCAAAGTTCTTTACAATAATTAAGCAGGTAAAGATTTTTTATTCCCCCAAACATTAATAATTTAAAATGAAATATAATCTTAATTTTCAAAGAATATGTCTCAATTTACAACCTTCAAAATTAGATAGAACATTATCAATATATTCTATTAATGGACAATTAATAAAACATATATTTCCACCCCCAAATACAACCACATACACTATTTCTACCGTAAATTTTTCAAACGGAATATATTTACTTAAAATAGCAGATAATGATTATTTTTCACCAATACAATTTATCGTAATTCATTAAGAAAGTTTTGATTCGACACGGATTAATCCCTATCTGCAGAAGCCTGACGGGTTGGCGTAAATATAGCGCCGCAGTGCCCTGTATAAAATACATCATTATAATGCACTGATTGACCGTATTACTGAAAACTGCACCGTCTTTAACATGAATACCTGCATCAGTATCCGCGATAAAAAGGTTGTCTACGCAGCCGATAAATCTCTCTGAAATAAAAACGGTATACCTTATGCCCCTTCCATGAAAGACTATTATACTGTTTACATGAAAGCCTTTTGCATACTAAATATACGCCGTCAGCAATATCTGCTTCTAATCCCACTCAAAAAATCTTTCTCGCTTTATTAAATTCATTTAAAAAATCAGGTCAAAGAAAAGGGGGAACTTATGTGAGAGAAAACGGGGGAATTTATTTGAGCGATAAAGTTTAATATAGGCATCCCATAAACGTGCTACATTTACATATACATTTAAACCGGTAGAATCGCTTCTATCCCGAATTTCCACTGTGTCGGTTATTTCAATTGACATCAATTGAATGGGTATATACAACACTTTTTCCTTGCTGAAATCATGTTGCCTGTATTTTCGTTCAATTATAATTTCACTGAAACAAATGTATCTCATAAATAGTATACAGAGGAGAATAATTATGTGTTTCAATAGGATTTCCTTGGTAGCGGTTGTATAGATTCCAACCTAGCCGGCACTAAAAATGTATTGCATACCCTAAAAGAAATGAGATAACGCTATTTTTTTCAGTCGGTATATTTTGATTGACATTGGAGCCGAACCAGACTTTCCGTAAGCCCATAATGTACCTGAAGTCAATAAGAATACTCCCCGGGCCTATTTTTATATCGATTCCGCCACCCATTACGAGGCCTATATCAAATATTCTCACATTATTGTTGTATGCAAAATCCTGTTGTTTGGTAAAATCGGTTTTTTCACCATCTATTACAGTATACCCTTCGATTTTGACACGGGTTGCTATTGCCGGGCCGGCATACACATTGGGCGTAACCGTACCTGCCGGAATTAACAGCCTGAGCAGAACAGGAAGTTCGAGATAATTAAGTTTGAGATATACCGTATTTACCTGATCCACTACTTTATAGTCCCGTTTGAATCCTTTTCTCGTGTAGAGAAATTCAGGCTGCAGTGCCAGAAACTTATTGAATTTTATACCAAGCCCCAATCCGGCACATAATCCGGGTTTGAATTTTCTCTCTTCAGGAATTCCGGATATCACATTATCATAATTCTGTGTACCGCCGCCGCGCCATTTCGCGAGATTTAACCCGCCTTTGAGTACCAGTGAAACATCCGCTGCCGAAACGGTGAAGCGAGATAAAAAGCAGACAACAAAAAAACTGAATACAATGAATTTAAACTTCATGCAAAGAGCCCTCCTCGAATAAAAACATTTTTTTCTTTTTTACAACTCTCCAGGCAAAGAATTTCGTTAGTGTTACTAATATACATACCATTGAAACAATTCAAAACTTTAAGTGGCTATTAAACAGCACCGGTGGGAGATCCTGGTCACAGATTATAAAATTCAGGATATGCATTCAGGAAGTTAATCTATTAAAAGTGTATTTGATGTGTTCGCAATTAAATAACGTTCGCATTATACAAGAAACTTAATTATCAATATATCATACAGTTATGTGTATAAATGTTCGCATATATATCAATATCAAGTATTGTTTTTATGGTTTTTTAAATATAATCAGCATATATTCTATAGTATAGCTATTAATATAGATATCTGAAAATATACTGATGTACTTTATATTCCACTCACAACCGGCAGGTTTCTATAAACTTCTATGTAATAGAAGTGCAAATCAGTTTTAACAATCCGAATAAAAGTGCGCAGGTATCAATTTATTCGATTACGGGAAAACAGTTGGTATGTATTTACTTAGAGGTAACGGAGAAAATGTTAACATTGTTAGTTCGATACTAATTTGTGGTATTAATAATAAATAAAAGGAGTGTTTTATGAGACTTAAAGCAAAAATATTCGCATTTGTAATGTGTGTTTTAATGAATGTTTATGCTCAGAATCTTACTTTTCCAATTATCGGGACAGGGGTAACCAAGTTTTACAATGATAAAACTACAATTAGTGAACCATCAGTGGGTGATGCATTTTACGGCCAGGATGGACATTATCAGAAAAACGTACCATCATACACTGATAATGGTGACGGCACAGTAACAGATAATATCACCGGCCTGATGTGGCAGGCAGATATGGGTGATAAGATATCCTTTGATGAGGCTAAAACCAAAGCTGAAAACCTTACTTTAGGTGGTCATGACGATTGGCGTGTTTCAACTATCAAAGAACTATACTCGTTGATTCTGTTTACCGGAAGAGCCATGGGGGAAACTATTATTGACAAGTTTATAGATACCACCGTTTTCATTCAACCAATTGGTGATCCCCGCCCGATAGATGCACAAACCCTCTCTGCAACAGAATATGTCAGCACCACAATGAATGGCAATGCCACTGTTTTCGGTGTGAATTTTCTCGATGGCCGTATAAAGGGATACCCTAAACATAAGGACTGGTTTTTTCGTATGGTTCGCGGAGTCGCAACGTACGGTATAAATGACTTTGTTGACAACAGCGACGGGACAATCACGGATCGTGCAACAGGTTTAATGTGGCAGCAGGCAGATGATGAAACATCACGAGACTGGGAAGAGGCTCTTGAATACGCTGAAGGTCTGGAATTAGCCGGCCATGATGACTGGCGTCTACCAAGCAGTAAAGAACTTCAGGGGATTGTTGATTATACCAGAGCACCTGCTATTACTAATTCTCCTGCTATAGATCCTATATTTTCCTGCACAGAGATAGAAGATCCGGAAGGAAACCCGGGACAGTATCCGTACTACTGGTCAGGTTCCACCCATCTTGATGGATCCAATCCCGGAGCTGCCGCTGCATACGTAGCTTTTGGTGAAGCGCAGGGGAAAATGAATAATACACTTATGGATGTTCATGGTGCAGGGGCGCAGCGAAGCGATCCGAAAAGCGGTAATGCTGCAGACTTCCCGCAATATAAAGGACCGCAGGGTGATGTGCGCTATTGCTATAACTATGTCCGGTGTGTGAGATATGCAGACGACACAGAAATTGAAAAAGCTGAAAATAATGTCCTGCAGGAAAATAATTGCATTATCTTATGTAATACAGATGTTCACAACAAATTTTCACTTACTCTGAGTGTAAAACAATCCGGTAATGTCGCGGTAAACATCTATACGGTAAATGGCCGGTATATTACCACCTTGGAAAACAGTTTTAAGTCAGCGGGTAAGTATAGGTATCAGTGGCAGACTGATAATCAGTCAAATGGGATTTACGTGTGCATAGTTACTATTGGCAATCAAACTGAGAACAGGGCAATCTTTTTTATTCGGAATTAATTAGTGCTTGTCCGAAAACGTCATTCCGGCACGCCTTTAGGCCGGAATCCAGTTTTTTGACTGTTTTAGGGCCTGGATTCCCGCCAAAAACATGCGGGAATGACGGTTATTTATCAATTCTTATAGAAACTAATTAATACCTATGGCATTATATATTAATAATGAAATTGTTGAAGATGCACTAATCATTGAAGAAGTCAAACGATTGCAGCCTGAATATGCGAAAATGTATGCTGATCAGGAGGCTGAGTTGCAGTGGACAACTCTTATTGATTGGGCAAAAGAAAATATTGTAGAAAATATTCTTCTTCGGCAATATTCTATTAATAACAAAATAGACATTTCTGATGAAGAGATAAAGCAGGAAAAACAGGAAGAGTTGCTGGATGAGTTAAAAGCTGAAGCAGATATCACATTTTCTATCAGTGATGAATTAAAAAGTAAGGCGCAGGCTCTAAACACTAAAGCACACCACATATACAAGAAACAACTTCATTTCTTATTAGTGAAACCGGCCGGGCCCGATTGCAATATGGCCTGCACCTATTGTTATTATATTGATAAGAAAAACCTCTTTCCTGATACTAAAGTTTGCCGCATGAGTGATGATATTCTTGAAGAGATGACAAAGCAGGCAATGACTCAATCAGATGATCAGATAACATTCGGGTGGCAGGGTGGAGAGCCGACCCTCATTGGGCTCTCTTTTTTTGAAAAAGCAATTTCCCTGCAGAAGAAATATAATAATGGGAAAAAAGTTGTAAATACGATTCAAACGAATGGATTGTTGATTGATGAAGAATGGGCACATTTTCTGAAAGAGAATACTTTTCTTGTTGGACTCTCTCTGGACGGCCCGGAACATATTCATGACCATTATCGTAAAAGAAACGGTAACCAGGGCACATGGAAACAGGTTTCTCACACTGCGAAGCTGCTTTTACATACGGGAGTTGAAACCAATGCCATAAGTGTAGTGAATGATTATTCGGTTCAGTTTCCGGAAGAGGTTTACCGTTACCATAAAAATCTTGGTTTGAACTTTATGCAGTTTATACCCTGTGTTGAACCTGATAAAAACAACTCTGATAAAACAGCTTCTTTTTCTGTTGATTCTCAGCAGTATGGTGAATTTTTATGTAGTTTATTTGATATGTGGCATGCAGATTTTAGCAATGGGAAACCAGTGACATCCGTTCGTTTTTTCGAATCTGTTTTTCCAACATATCTCGGTATGTCCGCGCCGGAATGTACACTTCTGAAAGAGTGTGGAGCATATCAGGTTGTTGAGTTTAACGGAGAGGTATATCCATGTGACTTCTATGTAGATACTGATAAGAAAATTGGTACTATAGAGAATACAACATTGATTGCACTGTTAAATTCACCCGAACAGGAAAAATTCGGTAAACGCAAAAGTGAAATAGGGGAGCACTGTACAAACTGCAGGTGGCTGCGGCATTGTAATGGCGGGTGTCCTAAAAATAGATTATCTTTAAATGGTAATAGATCTGAAAACTATTTGTGTACTGCATACAAGATGTTCTTTGAGCACGCTGACGAAGCATTCCATAGACTGGCAAAGGAATGGAGGGGGAATCGTGGCAAATAATGATATAAAAAACAGAGCGTTAGACCGTCGGGAGTTTCTTAAAACAACCGGATTAGCCATTGGCAGCCTTGGCGTTACCCAACTTCTCGGGAAGCAACCTGAAGCCTCTCGACGTTCCCAACCGAACATAATCTTTTTACAGGCTGATGATCTGGGTATTGAAACTATTACCTCCTATGGAGGCTCCTCATATTCAATGCCAAATATTGATGCGCTTGCGACAAAGGGTGTGCAATTCAGCAACTGTTTTTCCAGCCCCTTATGTACCCCTACACGGGCTCAATTTATTACGGGGCGTTACGGTTTCCGTACCGGTATTGATGATCTTGCCTCTAACACCATCAAGCTTGATCCAACCAAAGAAGTCACCCTTGCAAAGATACTCAAAGAGGCTGGTTATGATACCGCGGTAGCCGGCAAATGGCACCTCTGTCCAAATAATGATACGACACAAAATGTCACTGACTCCGGTTTTGATGAACAGGAATGCTTTCCCGGTGGTACTATCAAATATGGCACACCGGATAATTACCTTCCGGACAAACATCAGGCTTTTGCAATAGATTTTCTGGAAAAGCATGAGAACAGCACCACCCCATTTTATCTGCAATACTCATTTGGTTTGCCCCATTTTCCTTTCCTGGCTACACCCCTTAATCCAAACGATCCGGAAGGCGTGGATAATTTTCCATACATGGTTCAGTATATGGATAAACTGATCGGGGAAGTGGTCGCAAAGGTTGATGCCCTGGGAATGTCGGATAATACCATTATTATATTTTCAGGTGATAATGGTACTGACCGTCAGATCACCTCAACCTTTCAGGGGCAGACGATAAAAGGCGGCAAAGGTGGCCTGAAAGATACCGGTAGCTGGGTACCATTAATAGTTAGTGGGCCCGGGATTACACAAAGCAGCAAGTGCGAAGATCTGGTCGACTACTGCGATTTTTTTACCACCATAGCTAACCTGGCGGAAGCAACCATACCGGGAGGCATACTTATCGACGGCAGGAGCTTTGTCCCACAGCTAACCGGCCAGACCGGTAATCCGCGGGACTGGGTGTATGTGCAGTTGAAAGGCGAATGGTTTATACGGAACAAGGAATATAAATTAGACAGCTCGGATAAATTGTGGGATGTTACCAACTCACCCTTTGAAGAGACTATTACACAAAATGATACGGTTAAGAAATACCTGGCAGATGAAGAGGAAAAACTTAAGAACTTAATAACACACTATTCAAATACACATAAAAAAGTCTATACATCAAACCGGATGCGTATTCAATCCTTAACATCAGAGCATACAGTTATCCATTTACCCCGGGCAAAAAGCGACGAGAAAGTTTCCCTGTCGATTTACGACCTGAAAGGGAAAAGAATCAGAGAGCTGGTTATAACCGGTAACCGTGTTGTCTGGGATGCAAAGAACATGCATGGAAAACCGGTTGCCCACGGCGGGTATTTTATTAAAGCAAACGGGCACGGCTGGTCTGACTGGGGGAGGATAATTCGATAATAACGAATATTTGCAGCGTTTCCTGCATTTCTTTCTCTGCGCATTTGAGTCTTTGCGCGATAAATCCTTCTTTAATCTTTCCCGCTATTTTTTATTCTTTCTCTGCGTCCTCTGCGTGCTCAGCGGTGAAATCTTTCTTTTACTTCATAACATAAAACTTGATATACAAAGTCTTATTTCCACCGTTCTTATTAACCAGCTCCAGTTGAGCGATGTATTTGCCATTCGCTACCGGTGTACCGGCATTATTCGTAACATCCCATGAGAAGGTATTTGCACTGTTTATAGTGAATGTTTTTTCATATACCAGTCGGCCATGAATGGTGACTATTCTGAATATCGCCTGTCTGGTATTTTGCGGTGCAAATTTAAAAAGAATGTCATTGCCGGTGGTGAGCGGAGATACATAGAACGGGCGGGAATTATAAGGCGTTTTATACGTGCCTTTAGCCATGCCGGTCGCATCACATACAACCGACAGGGTAGTCATCCCGCTGGAAATATTCACATCGGTTTGTGTACACTCGTATTCTTTAACCTGTGCCCCGGTGTAATCAAGGACTGAGAAGCTATTAACTTTACCGCTGCCGCCCCCGTCCGAATCGATCTGAAGAAAGAACTTCGCTTTTTCACCGGCCAGCTCTTCAACAAATGCGGAAACGTCAAGACCGACCTCGATAGTTTCACCTAACCCTTTACCCAGCATAGGCAACGCGCCGCCGTTGGAAAAACATTCTCTATAGGTATATTCTTTAGACGGAGTGGTAGCACTGAGATTAGTTGAGAAACCCCGAATTATTTCTATGGCGTCTCTTTCACTGTGGGTGATTGTTACTTTATAGGTTATAAGTGGTTCGAATTCTTCCTGAACCGTGATACCATGAACATTACTGCTTTTCATTGATCCGTCTGTAAACAGTGTGTAGGGGATATAGGCCCGTCCGTCAGTACCGTAACTTGTCCCATAGGAATTGACCATCAGGAATCCACCATTTTCCTGCGGTTCAATAGTACCGTTTCGGTTTAAATCAAAGAAGATTTCATCATGGTAGCCGACAATTGTCATACAGTGGCCGCCGCTGGTACCGAATTTCTCGACATAGGTATGTCCCGCTTCAGGTGAATTAGATGGCAGGGTGCCCTTTGTCTGGCCTGACCATGCAAGAAAGCATAACACGCCGCCGTATTCCGAACCGTCAGCATGATCGAACAGCCACTGTCTCATTTTTTCAATACCATCAGTAGATTCAGAATTGATTTTATAGGATGTTATATAGCGATTACGCATTGCCCGGTAGTAGTTATCATACCCGTCAAGCCAGCTTGTCTGGCCGGCAGTTCCCTGTAAAGGAGCATCGTAATCTTCAAGGTTGGGTAAACCAAGTTCTTCCGACATACGCCAGCCGTCGAAATACCCGGAATAGGTACTGGTACTTCCCTTATTAATAAAATTATAGGAAAAGCCATAGGGGTAAATATTCTCCGGGTCTGCAGCATCCACATCCCTGATCCGGCATATTTCATAGTTGAATGCATAGGATACCCCACTTGCCTGGCAGCAGCTCGCACCTTTTTGAGAAAATATGGGCGGAAAATACTTAGTCCGTGAATTGTCCACCTTTTCCGGCAGTTGATATTTCACCCGGTCCTTGTACCGCTCGGGTAATACCAGTTCAGGTATACATTTCTCCTCTTCCGCGGTTAATCCACGCCCGCCGCCTGAGATCCACGGCTCACCTTCAGGATCGGGATTGACATTGATTAATCCGGTTTCATTCCCATTCTCATCAAGAACAGGGACTTCCGCAAAACCGGTTACACACAGGAAAAAAACAGATAGAATGATAATAAAGAAGTTATAAAACATATCCCTCCCTTGTATGTTTAAATCGTCATATCCAGCAGGTATATAAAGATGCGATACACGACTGTGTAAACGTAGTAATTTCCTCTCCTATGCATAATATAGCCAAAAATACCCTGTGAAGCACTTTTTCGTTGGATTTGGGGAAATTTTTGTTTACTGATGTAAACATATGGAAATTAGGTGCTTAGAGGATTTAAGAGAGTATGCTAGGGGTGGAGTATGGAAGATATACACTAAAGATGGTTTTCTATGGGATATTTTAGATCTCACCCAATGTTCCCATTGGCGCTAACTTTAGTTTTACAAAGCCCCAAAACTGAGGGAAATATCGAATAATGAATTTTGAAGTTTTTAAATCTTTTTTTCATTCATTATTCGATATTCATTTGTTCGATATTCAATATTTTCTTTAAAAGAAAGTTTAAGTTAGCGCGTATGCCCCATGTTCCCCTCATGAGAGAGGGGAGATACATTATTGTTTTATTTTTTCTCCGCGCCTTTGCGTCATAGTGAGATAAATCTTTACCAATCTCGTCAACAAAAGCGTAAAACGATCATTTTCATCAATTACCCTATTGTAAAAAACTATTTTTTTTTATATTCTTGGACAAAGGGCTTTCTTTGCCGATTATGTTTGAGCAATCTTACAGTATTGTTTTTTGGTTTCAAGATTCCTTCGCATAGTAAAAAACAATTCATGTTACGCGATACTGGTATATGTTATGGATAAATGGCAAAAAGTTATTAACCTTCATAATCTCATTAAATCAAGTAAATATCCTTTACCGTTAGAAGATATATTGAATGAACTGGAATGCTCCAAAGCCACGTTTTACCGGATAAAAGATTTCCTGCAATATAACCTGAACGCTCCTGTCACCTATGATAGAAAATATCGCGGGTATATTTATAATGAATCTCATACCGGTTTATATGAAATACCCGGATTATGGCTTACTACTGACGAGCTCGAAGCATTATCATGCTTTGAGTATTTCTTAACAAGTAATCAAACCGGTAGCACTGCGGAAGGAAATTACGGAGACGCTGAGAAGAACGGGGAATAGGTACAGGTAGTAGTCAGGAAGAACGATTTTAGATTTCAGATTTTTGATTTTAGATATTTATAACAAAAAGAAAAAGCGATTTCTGCCCTTTGAAATTTGTTCTATTATTGGTTAAAATGTGTCATACTGAGCGAAGTCGAAGCAGCACATTTTATTTCAACTTTCTCATTATATGAGAACACTATAGTATTATGTTAATATGTTGGAAGAAACCGTTTTGGGGTTTAAAGGTTCAGGGTTCAGGGTTGAAATCCAAAATTGTATGATTGCGGATTGTGGATTGGGGATTGAAAAAATCCAAAATCCAAAATTGTATGATTGTGGAATGCGGATTGGGGATTGAAAAAATCCAAAATCAAAAATCCAAAATCTAAAATTAAAGAATGTTTACATACTCAAGCATTAAAATAACGTTTTTTAATGAAAAACAGAGATTTAACCTTTGAACGGGGAACCCGGCACCTTTGAACGGTTAACAATTTTTTCACTTATAAAAGAAGCTGCTCCCATGATAGAAAAACGCTCTCAAACCTTTCGTGATACAAAACCCGACTTCCCCTTTCGCAGCAACTGCATAAAATGTCACTGGGAAGGCAGCTGCGAAGATACTCCCGAATGCCCTTTATGCGGATACAATACTTACAGAACTCCCACGCTGAAAACAGGTTGCACAACCATATTTAAATTCAAAAACAACCTTATTATCAAAGACCGGTTATACCAGCAGGGTATAGTACGAATTGAAGAAGCCGATTGTAACGACCTGGCGGATTATATCACTACCGTAATACTCGAAAAGGGAAATTGTAAACCTGTGATTCCAAAGGAAAGTCTTCCGGAACAGGAGAAACAAATGAGTGCGCCAAGCAAAGCTAATATAATCAAGTTGGACAATCCAACCCTTGT
>CBDVBE010000149.1:0-13796 GCA_965372145.1 uncultured bacterium
GAAAATGAGGAAGATGCAAGGTATGTTATTATTCTCAATAGTAAGGGGAAAATAATCGCTCACAACAAACCGGAATATGTTGGTAAAGCATGTGACGATTTACTCTGTGATACAATCCAATCCTCGGAACAAACTCTTATCATTCCAATAACCTACAACGAAGAAAAGCTGTTTAATTACTCAATGCCGATGATTATACTTGATAAAAGAATCGGCAGCGTCCGTGTCCTCTTGTCCAATGAATCAATTCTGCGGAAAATGGGTGAATTAAAAAAAGATATACTCACGCTATCAATAGCAGCTTTAGTGATTGGACTGATGTTAACACTTCTTCTTGTTCATATTCTCGTTAATCCGATTGCGAAATTATCTGACGGCGCCCTTATTATCGGTGGCGGAAACTTTCTCCATCGTATAGCGGTAAAAAGCAGGAATGAAATCGGCGATTTAGCCAAAGCCTTTAATACCATGGGTGATTCCCTGCAGACGCGGAAAAATCAGATCGCATCGCTCAATGAAATTTCACGTGCTTTAAATACCACATTGGAGCAAGATACGCTGCTTTCAAAATCGCTGGAAGCTATCAGCGATATAATCGGACCAGAGCACTGTCTGCTCTGTGTATTTAAAGGGGATGCACTTACTGTTAAAAAATATTCAGGATTCGGAGGTTCAGTACACCTTCCGGAAAGCTCGCTTTCGCTGCCGGCGGATATCGAGGAACCACTATTTTCGAAAGGTAAAGCAAATGTTTATTCTCCTGATCAACTCGCCAGTACCTTTGAAAAACTTAATCTGACATTCAACGAGTCTATTCAGCAGATACTTATATCACCACTGATCTATGAAAATAAAACAAAAGGCGCATTTATCATGTGCGGCAAAAACAGAGGCGGGCAATTCAGTGAAACTGATCGTGAATTCTCAGAAATCATTTCTGCCTCAACTACCATTTCACTCCTTAACATTGAATTACTTGAAGAAACCGCGGAAAAAGCGCGTATGGAATCTGAACTAAAAACAGCTGAAACGGTCCAGAAAACGCTGTTTCCAAAAGAACCCGTAAAAAGAGATGACATTGAAGTATTTGGTTATTTTAAGTCCGCCAGCGAGACCGGCGGTGACTGGTATGGATTCATCGAAAACAATACAAACAGGCAATTATCTATCTACATGGGTGATGTAACCGGGCATGGAGTCCCTTCTGCACTGGTAACTGCGACAGCAAACAGCTTCATTAAAACCATTGAGATTTTACAGGAACGTTATGAGAAATTAGCTTCGAAAATGCCATCACCCGACGAAGAAACACTCCCCGTCCCATCCAATCCCTCGTACCTTCTCTCTTTGCTCAATAACATCATTTTTAAAAGCACAGATCGGCAACTGGTCATGACCTTTTTTGCATCAACATTCGATTTGGCAAAGAAAAAAGTTTATTATGCCAATGCAGGACATGAAATGCCGATACTTATCAGAACAGGTCAGGAAAACCATCCGGAATCACTTTCAGCGAGCGGAACGCGACTCGGTGACAAACCGGACGTTTCCTTTAAACAACAGATTGCTGATGTGCAATCTGGAGATACAATCGTTTTCTATACTGACGGCATCACCGAATGCCGGAATCCTTCCGGTGAAGAATATGGCAGCAGACGATTTATACGGAAAATAAAAAAGAATGCTTCTCTATCTGCTGAAGAAATGCGTGATATCCTGATCAAAGATGTACTTGCTTTTGGTGGGAATGAACCGCTACATGACGATATAACTCTTGTAGTTGCAAAAATATTATAGTAGAATTATGGCATGGAAAAAAACATCCTCTTTATCAGCAAAAATCAGGTTCTCTTCCAGGAACTCCTGGATACGGTGCAAAAACAGGGGTATTCCGCTGATTATTTTTCCTATGATGCAATAAACACCTCATCCATTGACTGGACTCATTATCCTGTCTGTGTAATTGAGCATAGCAATGAATTAAACACTTTTACCATCTGCAACAAAGCCCGGTCTGCCAATAAAACACTAAAAATCATTTTTGTTACTCACGATTCACCCATTAATGTGGTAGAACAAAGGATCATCTATGCCTATCCGGATAATATTATTTCACATGTCATCCCCTTTATTCACTCGAAAATCCTCGCCACAATAAACAAATTATTTGCTGATGATATTTTTGGTTTTAATTTTTATATGGACACCTATGACACCATCCGTTCAATAACAATAAACGACTCTAAAAGGAAAAAGGACTATATTCATGAAGTTGTTGATTATACATTTTCAAAGGATATTCGTTCCCGTATTTTGGGGATGACTGCAAACGTACTTGACGAAATGATAACGAATGCCATCTACAATGCCCCTACCGACGACCAGGGTAATTTCTTATTTGCAAATGTCAACAGGGCGGAACAGGTACTGCTTTCCGACAAACAAGCTGCCACCTTATCGTATGTGATCGATGACTACAGTGTTGGCCTTTCAATGCGCGATCCCTTCGGCAGCCTTAAAAAAGATAACGTTCTCTACTATCTCTATAAATGCAAACGCAAAGGCCCCGATCAGATTGATGCTCATAAAAGCGGTGCAGGATTAGGTATTTATAAAACATTCATGAACGTTAACGATTTTATTATCAATATTCATTCCGGTATCAGTACCGAATTCATTGCTTTTATTTCAACGGGTGAAAACTTTATGAAAAAAGAAACACAATCATTCAATATTTTTCTGCAGGAGTAGTCAATGAACCACCCCTTCTCCTACACAAAAGAAAATAAGGACAGTGGTACCCATATTACTATTGCAGGTACCATCGATGAAGATACCATTCTCGATGATGTGTTTTCTGAAGTATTGGATACGGTTGTTATTGACATTTCCAAAGTAAAGCATATCAATTCATGCGGCATACGAACATGGGTAAATGCTATGGAAACTCTCTCTTCATCAAAAAATGTCTCATTTACCGAATGTTCTGTTACTATGATTCGACAATTCAATATGATCACTAATTTCGGCGGTAACGGGAAAGTGGTATCATTTAAAATCCCCTATTACTGTGAAGCGTGTAATAAGGAATATGATATAACCATTTCAACCGAAGAGTATCTGGGGAAATATCCGGATCTCAACGCACCGGAATATACCTGCCCATCATGCAGCAACCGATGTGAATTTGATGATCTGGAGGATAAATATTTTCATTTTTTAAAAACGTATACGAAACCATAATCTGAAAAATATATTCTCGAAAAACATATACTTATGACCGAGAAAATCAAAACATTTCTTGATGGACTGCTTTCACCGACCTGCATTATAGATCAGTATCTTGTAATCAAGTATGCCAATTATGATTTTCTTGAATTGTCTCAAATAACTCCACGGGATATTCGTAAAGGTATCTCACTCCAAAAATGCCTTAATTTAGATATTTTTAATGATAATACCGATATTATAGACAAAGCATTAGTTTCACGGGAAAAAGTAAAATTACGCGAAGTAAAGGGGCACGATACAAAAGGTAAATATGTATCGCTCGGTATCAGTATTATTCCTGCATCCCTGCTTGATGATTCCAGTAATACGATAATCCTGGTCTTTACTGACCTCACTTCAGAAGAAGATGTCCATGAAAAATATAAGAAACTGTATGAAAAGGAGCTTGAAGAACGGAAAAAAATAGAAGAATTCAATGTACGTCTTAATGAACTTGTTGATGAAAAAACACATGAATTGAAAAATGCATATCATGAACTGAATAAGGAGCTTGAGATAGCCCGGAACGTGCAGGAAGGCCTTCTCCCCAAAGAACTGCCCAACCTGGTTAATATGGATATTGCAACTGAATATATCCCGACCGGACGCGTCGGTGGTGATCTGTATGACATACTACTTACGAAAGACAGAAACATTGCCGTTCTTATCTTTGATGTATCCGGACATGGTGTGCCGGCAGCACTCATTACTGCCATGGCAAAAATGCTTTTCTTATATTATATCGAAAAAGGCGGGTCGCCGGCAGAAATTTTCGCAGAGATTAACCTGCGACTCAGCATGTTCGTTCAAACCGGACATTATTTAACCGCCTTCCTTGGCTTTATAAATCCCTCAAACAACACAATGGTATACTCACGTGCCGGACATGTGGAGCCTATTATCTATCATAGCCAGACTCGTAAAACTTCGACTTTGGAAAGCGGTGGACTTATTCTAGGTCATCCTGCTTTACAGGATATTGCGAAATTTGATAATGACACGATTACCTTCGACTGGCATGATAAACTTATCCTGTATACTGACGGGCTCACTGAAGCAGTAAATTCAAAGCTGGAAATGTATGGTAAAAATCAATTAATAAAAATTATTCAGGAATATGGGCATCTTGAGCCTAAAGACCTTATCACGGAAATAATCAAAGATAATAAAGATTTTCGAAATGGAAATGAACTTGATGACGACTTATCCATGGTCTGTATCCGCATAGGGTGTAATGAAAAAATGCTGAAAGAATCAGGCTTTGCAAAGGAAGAGTCTCCGGGAGTCCTGACCTTCTCTTTACACGAGGAAATTGAAGGCATCTGCTCAATAATCCTGCGCGAACTTGATAAAAATGGTTATCCAACCCAACACTTCTTTCATTCTCATTTATGCATTCATGAAATATTGGCAAATGCCGTACGGCATGGTAATAACTACGACAAATCAAAAAAGGTGATTGTTTTTTACAAGATCAATCTGGAAAGTTTTTCTCTGAGTGTCATTGATGAGGGTGAAGGTTTTGATTATACAAATATGCCGAATCCTCTGCTCCCGGAAAACATCACAAAAGAATATGGACGAGGCTTATTCCTGGTGAGAAATTATATGGATGAAATATCCTTTAATGATAAAGGCAATCGTATATTGGCAAGAAAACATTTACAACAGGACGTGTAATCATGGAAATTAAATCATTCGATAAAAATAGAAGAACCTATTATGTACTTATAGGAAAAGTATGCACCCTCCATGATTATGAGGAGTTGCATAGCGTCATTCATGATAATGTTAAATTAACCAATAAAATTATTATCATCGATCTGTCTCGAATCACTTTTATCAGCAGCCAGGGGCTGGGAAGCCTGATTTCATTATCCAATTCACTTCGTGGAACCGATATTAATATTTATCTTTTCAATCCCCGCGGAGAAATAAAACAGGAGATTGAAATGGCCGGGGTGAATATGGTAATCCCTACAGCCTATTCAGAAGATGAATTAGAGAAGATGATTAAAGTGAAGAAAAACAGGAAAAAATAGATCTGATTTTACATAAATTTCAATAATATGAGGTAATTGCAAAAGTCGAATTATAACAGTAAAAAGTCCATATAAGTCCCTCCTTCGGGGGAGACAGAGCGCAAGCTCACGCTTTGTCTTGGGGGCGTTATGAAACTTTTGCAATTACCTAATATATTAATCTTTTTATCAGAATATAACACACATACTAAAAGCAATCATAATCGTAACTCTATTATTTTCAACCTGTTAACTATCAAATAGAATTGTACAATTATTTTAAATAAACTATTAAAAATGTGACCTTGATCACCGCAAATTTTTATATTGCGTTGTATAATTTATGAAATATACTCATTTATTTTTCTCCGTTCCTACCCAGCTTATTTAAACGCTTAATTCCTATTGACTTCCATCTATTTCTGCGGTACAATTTAAATAACACAGCTTTATAATATAGGATATCGAAATTTTATAAATCAGTTGTTAAAACCAGGAATCCTATCTTAAACAAATTCCATAGTTTAATATTTTCAATCGTATTATGAAACTATACCTGCACATTTTAATTGTATTACTACCTTTCCTGTTTCTCAGCAGCTTCAGTGAAAGAATTCATTTTAATGTTGATACTTCTAGGGCTGATTATAAAACAATTACAAATTTCGCTGATACTATACCACCAACAGTAACGAATGTTACCTCCTCAACAAATGATGGTATTTACAAAATTGGTGATGCCATTGATATAACCATCACATTCAGTGAAAATGTGATTTTGTCCGGGGGTGGGAATAAAATGAAATTATATCTGGAAACAGGAGGTGTCGATCAACAATTGGATATCGTTTCATTCGGACCCGCCATTTCAACAAGTTTAACCTATACAGTGCAGGCTGGAGATGAATCCGGCGACTTGAATGCAATCAGCCCAATAAAGCCCCTTGGAAGCTCGCTTAAGGATACTGCCGGAAATGATGCAATACTCACCATTCCCAACGGAGTAAATATCGCTGACTCAAAAGATATTGTTGTTGATGGTATTCTACCAACAGTATCCAACCATACTCCCCCGGATGAGGCCACCGGTGTTGCAAATGCAACAAACTTATCCATTCTCTTTTCTGAGGCTGTAAATGCCGATACCGGATCGATTGAACTGCGCAAGACTTCCAATGATGCCCTGATAGAAAGTTTTGATGTTACTTCTGATATATCCGGCTCCGGAACAAACACGATTACTTTTGATCCAGCTGCAGACTTGGAAGACGTAACAGGATATTATGTAATTGTTCCGGCCACAGCATTCGATGATATTGCAGGAAATGATTTTGCCGGACTTACCTTAACCACTGACTGGAACTTTACTTCATCTAATGCTGCTTTTCCGACAGTGACACTCCTTACACCAACAGACAATGCCACCGGTGTAAATGTCACCACTGACCTTGTTATATTATTCAGCGAAACTATTTATACAGATAACGGTTCAATTGGACTCTACACCAGTGTTGATGATGCCCTGGTGCAAAGCTTTGATGTCACTACTGACATAATCGGTTCAGGAAGTAACACAATAACTATCAATCCTGCTTCTGACCTTGCAATCGGAAAAAGCTATTATGTTCTTATCCCAGCCACGGCGTTCAGAGATTTTGACATCAATTACTTCCCCGGATACAGTGTAAAAACTGATTGGAATTTTATCACTGCAGATGGTGTTGCTCCAACTGTTTCATCATTCTATCCCGCTGACGGGGCTACCGGAGTTGGTTTATCCGACAGTCTTGTCATTACTTTCACCGAACCGGTCGATGTTGAAACCGGGACAATTACCATAAGAAGAACATCTGACGACAGCGACTTTGAAATCTTTACCCTGCCTGATGTTCAGGTTACCGGAACCGGTACAGCGGCGATAACTATCACTCCTTCAGCAGCCTTTGCTGAAAATACAGATTATTATGTTCTTATTGATGCAACAGCTTTCGATGATCCTGCAGGAAACAGTTTTGCAGGGATCAGTAATAAAACTACCTGGAATTTTATAACAGAACAAACGACTGCTACCCCGCCGGTATTTGCTTCCACTTACCCCAAAACCGGTACAATTACCGCCACAACCGCTGATATTCCGGTGCAGATAAATGAAAATGGTACAGCGTATCTGGTAACCCTTCCCGATGGAGCGATAGCCCCCTCTTCCAATCAAGTAAAAGCCGGTACTGATGCTTCCAATAATACCGTTGCAACTGGTTTTGCAGATACTGTTACACTCACCGCAAACACTGAGGACACACTTGTTACTGTCAACCTGGCACCTGAAACAGGTTATGATATATACATTGTAGCCGAGGATGATTCAGGTGCACTGCAAACCAGTCCGGTTAAAATTGATACAACTACCGGCAGTACTACAGCACCTGTCATTATTTCACTTTCATCAACGAAACCGAATGGAAGATATGGCATTGGTGATACGATCCCGATTGTTATTGCATTTTCTGAACCGGTCACCCTTGCAGGCGGTAATCTTCTGGTAACTCTTGAAACGGGTGATACGAATCGAATAGTATCAATCGCACCGTTCGGGCCTTCAGACTCTATCACCGGATTGTATATCATACAGGAAGCAGATTCTACCTCTCTACTAAAAGGTATAAGTCCACTGACTCTTTCAGGCGGTACATTGCAGGATGGACAAAGTAATAATGCTTTACTCACTATTCCTTCAAATGGGAATATCTCCGATTATAAATCAATTGCTATTGATGGAATGAGGCCAACTATTTTAGTCACAAATTTAACGCAGGATACAATTATTCCAATCCCTGCACTATCATATACTTTGTCAGAAGCAATCATTACAGGTTCGTTCACGTGGACTAGAAGCAGTGGTACCGTTGATCCAAATTCACCGCATATAACAACTCTTTCTGGAGACGATCTCACCGCAGGGAGCCATAGTATCTCCGGTTTACTCTCAGGAGAGAAACTAGTCCACGGTGCAGTGTATTTACTTTCCTCAACCGCTCTGGATTTAGCTGGAAACCAAAGCAGTGCAAACATACTATCCGGTATAACCTATTCTCCGACAATAACCTTTATAGAAATAATCCCAGATACCATTACAATCAATGCAGATACAACTGCCCGATTCACCGTTCAGGCGCTGGACACTGACTCAAATGAATTCGTAGTATATACTGTTATATGGCAGGTTATAAGTGACAGCGGCAGAGCCGGACCTATAGGTACTATTGATTCAACAGGTACCTTTTATCCTGCATCAGCAGGCACTGGAAAGATTGTAGCATCGTATGAATTAATTACAGATACAAGCGGTACAATAACTGTTATTACCGGAGCTGTTTCAACACTCCAACTCTCCCCTGATTCGGTCCAGCTAGAGGTCGATGACAGTATCTCGTTTACTATTCAAGGATATGATAAGAATAATAATACTGTTTCACTCACAAATTCATCCGTAACCTGGCAGACCGTTACAGAGGTGGGAGATACCATTGGTAAGATTTCCTCAATAGGAGTCTTTACTGCTACAGGAGTGGGAACAGGTTTTGTTGTCTGTACGTATGACAGCTTAATAGCAGACACGTCCTTCGTTAACAGTACAGGTTGGTCTGATCAGATTCCTGTCAACGGAAATACTACTATACAACTCGGTAACAATATAATTCTTATTATCCCTCAAATTTCCGGTCTATCCGGAGGAACTATCTCAGCATTTCCCTACACGGGTACCAATTTTCCACCAGGCGTGATTATAGTCGAAAGGCCGATACAGTTTGATACGACAGGTATTGCCAGTTTTGATTCAGCAATTACTGTAAAACTTACGATGGATACGCTACAACTCAAAAATGATGGACACAATCCTGAGGATGTACGCGTCTACTACTGTTTTCCCGGAAAAGAAACAGAATGGTATGTCGTTCATACATCGACAACCAACGGTGACACAATCAGCTTCCCTGCAACAGACCTTTATATTTTTGTACTTGGTATTGATACTATCACACCGTCAATCGAAGATCTCACACCAAGGGGACATTTCGTAGAACGAACACCACTGGATGTCACCTTTGCAGTACACGACAATATTATGAATCCACTGATAACACTGAACTATAGAGTCGGCGGTGAGCAAACATATACAAAGATTTCATTTGAAACGACTGACAGCCTTGACACCGTTACAATCCAGGGTGATTTGGTAACAGAACGGGGGCTTACTTTCTACCTTGACGCATCAGATGCATTAAATAGCAAGCAAACAAGCGGCCATGATGCCTCCATCAGTATCGCACGATACGCAATGGCTGACACCTTTTCAAACGGCTATTATCAGATGATCTCGATTCCGCTTGGGTATAATAACAACGATGGTACAGACCTCTACATTGATGACATAGGGGCATTCGATAAAAAGCAATGGCGTATGTACTCGCTTACTGGAAATTCCTTTATCGAGATCACCACAGGAACAGCTTTGAGTGTATCCTCCGGTCACGCCCTGTGGCTCCGCACCAAAAGTGCCGTAGTTATTGATATAGATTCAGCATTGAGCCTGCCGATTTCCAAACCATATGAAATCACCCTTGTTCCCGGATGGAATTCAATAGCCACTCCATTCCCCTTCCCTGTTGACTGGGACGAAATAAAACAGGCAACCGGTACTGTTGCCGATAGCATTATGGGTATTTATGCCTACAATCATATAGAAAAAATATGGAGTGATCCGACTGAAACTAAAGAGATGGAAACGTGGAAAGGATACCTGGTTAAAAATCTAACCCAGGCAAATGCAGTTCTTAAAATACCCTCTTATGAGTACTCATCACGAAAACATGCTGCAGTTCGTATGCCCGATTCTGCGGTGAAAATATCAATGGATATAACAGGTTCTGTGAAAAAGGAGAAGAAGAGAATAATCTCCGGTTTTAATTTCCGCAATGCCTCTGACAATTATGATAAAAATGATTTCCTTCAGCCCCCGAGCTTTGAGACGAAACTGCAGGCATTTTTCCTGAAAACCGGATGGGGTGTTTTCAGCGGTAAATATATGACCGACTTCAGAGGAGAGCTCAATGAAGGTAAATCCTGGGAATTTACAGTAAAAAGTCCTTATGGTGGAAATACCATTACCATGGATTTCAAGGGACTTGCGAAACTGCCAAAGGGTATTGAAGCGCACCTGGTTGATATGAAAAAAAGCGCAGCCTTTGATTTGAGGGATTCAACCTTTACCTATTTCCATGGCAAGGAATCAGAGCGAGAATTCAGGCTTCTTATTGGGTCTGAGGACTTTATTACTCAGGAGACAAAATATCTGAAAGGTATACCGAAGTACTTTAGTCTGCAGCAAAATTACCCCAATCCGTTCAGAGGATACACTATTATTCGCTACGCAATCCCCCTCATCGATAATGGTGCAAAATCGCATATTAAAGTAAGTTTGAAAATATATGACCTGAAAGGAAGGTGTATCGTTACCTTGTTAAATGATAAAATGGAACCCGGATACTACACCATTCGCTGGAACGGTTGTACCAAATCAGGAATGCGAGTAGCACAGGGTACCTATATCTACCGTTTTGTTGCCGGTAAAAAATTCAGAAAGGTAAAGAAAATTATTAAATTGCAGTAGCACTTAGTATGTCTTGTAGTTTCAAAGTGTAAAAGGCGCCAATTGGATTATCCGATTGAATAATTCTTTTAAGGTATGGTATAATTTGTAGAAATCATTGTTTAATGATAAATCTTTACAACAGAAATCGTATCAATATTCTATAATAGTATGATTATTCTTCTACCAGGAAAAAACTCTATGTTTATGAAATCATTCAGAAGTCTTGCACTTCTCTGTATACTCCTCTGTATGCAGGCAGCCGCGAAGCAAACTATGGAGAAAATTGTTTTTTCTCCAAACGATTCAGGGATTCTTGTAACTATATCCTTTACCCCTGATGTTCCCGAAGAATTCCTTATTTATTCTCTAATTGATAATGACAATATAATTCTAGTAACTGAGTTCTTTAACGCGGTACCTGAGAAAGATTTATCCTCGAACATGCAGCGGCCGGTTACCCATATTCAGGCGCATTGCGACTCAATAAAAGGGTCTATATTTTTACAGACACTTTTTTACCTTGAGAAAGAGGTCCCCTACAAATACCGTTGGAATGATACCCAATTCGAAATTGAATTACTCTGGCAGCAACCTGAAATTGCAGGTATTTCTAAGGCGTATCTACTTGATATTATGACAGAAGCCGGAAAAGATGCCACGGTAACCGTTTCATTTATTTTCGATCCGATAACAAACGATAAATCAATCTCTCTTTCCGCTGATAAGAAAAACATATTCGTGTTCTTTTATAATTGTGAAGTTCCGGAAGATTTACAGCCACATGCTTATCCGGATTTAATTGAGGAGATACGGATTGTACAAGGTAACCGTAATGCGTCGAATCCATTTGCCAAGATATTTATTAAGACCTCTGAGGCTATTACTACTCAGCAACATACAAAGGAAAACACGTTTTCATTAGCCATTAATAAAGAAAGTCCTTCGATCATTGCCGGCTCACCTGAAACCACGGATAAAGCCGCCTCGATCGGAAAAACAGAATCGAAAGATAAGACCCTTGCTATGCAAAAAAGCAAAAAGCATAAAAAGTGGACCTATATCGGCATTGGTTCAGGTATTGTTGTTGGCGGTACTGTTCTTGGCATTATACTGGGAACAAAGGATGATGAAGGCTCGTCCGGCGACAGCGATATTCCAAACATTGATGTCACTTTGCCCGATCAACGCTTATGAAATACGGTAATTGCCTCTTTTTTATTTCCTTATTGTTGCATCTTGCACATGCGGAACCACCGGCGGTTTCGGAGGTCGATACCGATATTATTACCTCTGCGGACTCCACGAATATTGACATTTCTACTATTGATACCATTAATCTCGGGGTTAAATCCGACCTGTACAAAAAAGGTATTGGCCTATTCAAGCAGGGTTTAAATGCATACATGAATAAAGAGTATGAAGATGCATATGATATTTTTGAAAAAGTAATAAAACTCGATCCACTGCATGAAGAATCCTATATTCTGCTCCACCGGGCCAAGACAAAACTGGGTATTGTTGAAGTTGAACAGGATATTACCAAAGATACCGCTCGTACTGCTCTGCAATATCAACAGGATCTTTTCAAAGAAGGATTAACAGTTTTTACCAATAACGACTTTAAAAAGGCTAAAAGAGTATGGAATAGATTATATAATCTTAATCCCCGGCACCCGCATCTGAAATCCTATTTACGGAAAGTCGAAAAAGAGATTTCCCGCCTTAAAAAAAATAAAGATGCCCGTGCACGAATCGAGAATTTATTCAGGACCGGCTCAGACAATTATGTTAATGGCAATATCCTCATTGCCCGCACCTATCTTGACAGTGTGCTTTTCTTCGATTCAAATCATAAAGATGCCTTACCTTTGCTGTTAAAAATCAATGAAGATATCCTAAAGCAACAATCTGTCCAATTTCGCAAAGGTATCATGCAATACAGCCAGGGCGCCTATCGCGAGGCAATTCAAATCTGGAAAGAAGCTTTAAAAATTGATGAAGCCAACTCGACAATCAGCAATTATATCAAGGAAGCCGACACCCAGCTACGTGAAATAAGAAAGATGCATCTCACCGAGGCAAAACGGCATCTTTCCGGAAAAAAACTAAAACGCGCTATTGACGAATATGATCAAATCCTCCGGTTTTTCCCGGGTGATACAGAAATAAAAAACGAACTGGCCGTTATCAACCGGCAATACCAGCGAGAAGTAAAAGATAAGTATACAGAAGCAGTCGCCCTCTTTGAACAAAATTCGTATGAAAAAGCTGCGCTATTATTTGAAAATATTATTGTTATTGACCCATCATTCGTTGCAGCTAAAGAATACCTTCAGAAATGCCGGGGAAATATTGCTGCACTGGCAGAAACCGGGAAAATTGCCGCAATACAAAACGAAGCCGAACAACTGGAGCAAAGTGGAAAATGGGAGGAGGCTGCGCGGAAATGGCAAGAACTTATTGCCATCGATTCGTTACACGTGAAAGCTCATGACAGGCGCGAGGTGTGTCGTGACAATATGCGGAAGCAGCGTAATTCACTGGAACTCCAGAAAACATTCAACCGTTCAGTATCACTTTACCAGAAAGGTAAAATCACCGCGGCTAAGGAACTATGGAATCAGATACTTTCACAGGATCCTAACAATGAAATGGTCCTTAAGATGAAGAATAAAATTGATATGGAGATTAAACAGCAACTGAAACGAGGCAATGCATTTTCCCAAAAAGAGCAATGGTCTCGGGCAATAGGGGCCTACAGAAAAGTCCTTGCCATGGATCCACATAATACAAAAGCAAAGCAGGGTATTTCAAATGCAAAACAAAAACAGGCGCAAGTGAAAAAAACTGCTTCA
>CBDVBE010000150.1:0-13793 GCA_965372145.1 uncultured bacterium
TTTTGTTTTAATGCTGTCCTTCGCCATACTATTTGCAGTTTCGAACCGCCGTGCCCTGCGCAATCGGCGTTTTAACCTGGGGATGCTGCTGGATAGCAGGCCATTTTCATCATAAAATTTTGCCTCTCCTGTTTCTCTTCCCCTTTTATAGGCAATTTTTCCCATGAGCATACCATTCTCATAATAAAACTTCGCAAGACCATGTTGCCGGTTCTCTTTATAAGGGATCTCTGCTTTAAGCATACCGTTTTCATAATACTCGCGTACAACACCATCGAGTTCATCCTTCTTATACATGGCGGTAAATTCAAGCGCACCGCTCGGGTAATAGCCGCGTATTACCTGTCTCTTTTTATCCTTTTTGGACTTGAATTTCTCTGCGCCATTAGAGTAATACCCACGGAAAACCTGCCCCGGTATCGACATCGGCTGTATCATGACAAGGGAGAATATGATAACTATGTATGATATAGGCCTCATCACGTAAAGAATAGTTTTTCGCATGGTATGCATTGATATACCCATTGTGCCTGAAAATCAGCCTGACACACTCTTTTTCCACATAGAATCGCTCAACTTAGGTAAAAGGAATTTCCTCTTACGTATTAAATATAGTATAATATTCTATTAATTGAAATTTGATTGCGGCAAATACAACAACTATCTTTTTGACATAACAGAATGCTTTGATTCAGGAGAAATCATATTTTATTGCATATGGGTAAAAGTACCTTTTTATTGCTAATTGGTATCGGTTGTGTTCTCGCTCAACCAATAGATAAGGCGGTTGAGTATGTTTTCCCGGACGAGACACCGGTTATCCAGTGTATTAACTGGCGGGTAGCATATGGTGACAGTGCTGCCTGGCGGTCTCCTGATTATGATGATGCACACTGGGCACTGCATCCGGGGATTGGATTATGGGTTAATGAAGGAAAGAAAGGTACGGGAATACGGTGGTATCGAAAAACAATTTTTTTCCCGGAGCCGCTCGATTCACTGGCAACACTTGCCCTTTACCAGATAGCGATTGTAAGCGCAAATGAGATTTATTGGGATGGCAGTCTCATTGCCCGAAGTGGTATAGTGGGGGAAGATAAAGAGCAGGAACAGACCGGATTATCAGGCCAGATATTTCCTGTGCCAAAATCCCTGACCACACCGGGAAAACATGTTATTGCGTTACGGGTTTCTAATTTCCACAGTTTTTCAGGGGTGATCGAAGCTCCGCTGCAAATGGGATATTTTGCGGCAATTCATGAAAATCTTTTCCGGGTCCTGGCGTTATCATTATTTCTTGCCGGTGTTTTCTTTTTCACCGCCCTTTTCCATTTTGCCATACTGTTGGGACATGGCAATAAATGGCCGTATGCACTGTTCAGTGCTTTCTGCCTTTCCTGTGCGGTCCATATTTTTATCAGGGGACTGCTGCGGTATTTCCAGATAAATCTAATCCATTATTACACACTTGCAGCGGTAAATGATATTCCCTGGTTTCTCATGCTTGTATTACTGCCGGTTTTTTTCCTTTTTGAATTCAACAGTCCGTATAAAAAGAGGCTGGCCTCACTCATCCTTATTGTCGGGTTGGCAGTCGTAGTATTTTCCCGGTTAGCAACCTTTGGTATAGTTCCGGTTTCATGGCTTAATACGTTAGACAGTGCTAACCGTCTTAATGTGTATTTTACGATTATTGTTTCAATCGCTGTCGCTTCATGGGCTCTGTACCATCGAATGAGAGGCAGCCTGAGTGCTCTGGCCGGTCTTCTCATTTTTCTTATAGGTGTTTATTTCAGTAATCGCGCTAATGTTGAAAATGGCTGGGCTATTGGATTTGCGGTACTCAATATTTTTCTAACGATATCACTTTCCAATCAGATGGCATATCAGAATCGTCTGCATCATGAGGCGGATTTACGGAGTGCACGGCTGGAACTGGAGCTGCTGAAAAAACATATTCAACCCCATTTTCTCCTGAATTCACTCAATTCAATTATCGCATGGCTTGAAGAGGACCCTCCGGTTGCTTCCCGCTTGGTAACATCGCTTGCAGACGAATTACGAATGATCCTTTCTTTCTCGGGTGAGAAATTGATACCTCTATCCGAAGAAATAAAATTGTGCAAAGCCCATCTTAACGTCATGAGTTTACGGCAGGATAAAAAGTATACGATGACTGTTGAAGGGATTACCGGTACTGAGAAGCTGCCGCCGCTCGTTATCCATACACTCATCGAGAATGGTTTAACACATGGATATAAAGAAAAAAACAGCGGCACTTTTAAATTGTCCTGCATCCATGAAAAAAAGAAAGTGCGGTTAATTCTTTTTAATGACAGCACGTGTGACCAGAATCCGGATGGTATACAGGATGGTACGGGGTCACGATATATAAAAACTCGCCTGGAGGAAGCATTCCCTTCATCATGGAAATTGTCAAGCGGCCCGGTTGAAGGCGGATGGGAAGTGCTGATAGAATATAAAGGAGTCGTATCATGAATATCCTTATTGTTGAAGATGAGCGCGTTGCTGCCCGACGGCTTGAACGGATGGTAAAAGAGATACTTGCTGAAGAACTTGGTGCAATTCATTGTATCGAAACACTGCAAAATTCCGAGACATTTCTTTCAAAACATTCCATTGATGTTCTTTTCCTTGATTTAAACCTCAATGGGCAGGATGGTTTTGAGTTGTTGAAAAGAGCAGTATCCGAACCGTTCCAGACAATTGTGGTTTCTGCCAACACGGATCGCGCAATTGAAGCGTATGAATATGGTGTGCTTGATTTCATTCCAAAACCCTTTGATAGAAACAGATTAATGAAAGCATTTGAACGGCTGGAGCATGCTGATGCTCAAATAGATCATACGGCAAAAATGCTGGTAGTACGCAATCAGAGCCGCCTTCAGATAGTGCCGGTTGAACAGATACAGTATCTGCAGGGTGCGGGGGATTATGCGGAAATCCGATTACATGACGGTAGTTCACTTCTGCATAACAAATCGCTGGAAGCACTCATGAAAATTTTGCCGGATTCATTTATAAGAATCCATAAATCATATATCACCGATTTGAATCATATTGCTAATCTCCGTATCTATGGAGGGGGAAAATATGAGTGTGAATTAAAAGATGGCACAATGTTACCGGTAAGCAGGACTCGTTATAAAGAATTAATCAATCATCTTGAACCAAAGTAACGCTCTGATTCGATCGCGATTTTTTCCGGTTAAAAACCATGTTGTATTAAAATGTACAAAAAACCACCCATCCGTGTTTTATACCGAATCAGAGTGCACCTTACAGAATGGGCATTGATTTACCCTGTTTTTTACCTTAGATTTTAATCTTAAATAAGTCAGGTAATATAGTGTAGAGTCTAGCAGGGAAAATGATATGAATTATATGAAGACTTTTTTTTGTTGTTTACTGCTGAGTATTGCTCCTTTTAGTCAAGATGATACTGAAGGTATCGTTGAAGAGAATGACCCGGCAGTAAAGCAAGCTCCTGAAGAGAAGGCCTCTACAGTGGAAGTATCCGCACCGCAGGAGGTAGAAAAAATAGACCATGCCGGTAAAAGTGTTGAAATTCCCGAGTCGTCGCCGTCAAATAGTCAGGTGAAGGAAGCATCGGATAATGAAGAAACCGCACAACAGAAGGAACCTGGTGCACAAGGCCGGGAATCACCCTCTGAAAAGGAAAGTGACAAATCGGATCAGGATGCTGTACAGGGAGGTGCCACCAGTGTAGATCAGTTGCGGGAAGAGGCAAGGCTTCTCCAGGAGCAGGCTGAGAAACTGTATAATAGAGCGGAAGAATTTGGGGATCATGCAGAAAATGTTGACAAAGCAATTGAAGACCTGGAAGATCTTGCTGATGAACTTGAGGAGGAAGCTGAAGAACTCCTTGGGCAGGCAGGCGAGCTGCAGATGTGTATTAAAATGGCTGATGAAGCTCAGCCACCCATGCCTGTTGATAGTTCCATTGCAGTAAGTGATACCGATGATACGGTGTTATCTGAAGGGGATATGCAGGACCATAAGGTACTAATGCTTAAGATGCGGAACAGTGCAAATCAGTTATTGATGAAAGCAAAAGAGATAGCTGTGCAGGTACGTGAAATGAAGGAAACCGGAGATGAAAGAGAGGATTTGTCCGATGAATTTGATGACCAGGCATCAGCGCTTGAGGACAAATCGGAAGAGTTGGAAGAGGCTGCTGACAGCCTGGAAGAGGCGCAGAATATGCTTCCTCTGGCAATACGGTTCCCGTTCAGACTCGGCCATCAACTGCGCATTTCCGCGGTTCCTCCGTACGATGATAAAAAAGCCCATATTTTATTAATCAGCGGATTTCATTTTTCTTTTTACTTTAAGAATTTTTTAAGTATCGGCATCGAAGACCTGTCGATTCGTTTTAATGAGACAATTCATGGGACACGGATAGCAATCTGCGGTTCGCCGATCGTTTCCTATTCATTTTTCCCTCTAAAAAAATTGGAACTGGGTGTAGGTATTGGGGGCGCAATTCAAGGTCAGGTCGGTGCGGACAAGAGTTATGATATTGCCGGGGCACCTTTTATTAAGCTTTTCAATGAAACCTGGGTTGCCAGGCGTTTCTCACTTGGTCCGGTGCTGAAAATTAATTTCGGAGCGCAAGGTAACTTTTTTACACGGGTACTGCCCTCTGATAATGCGAAAGTGCTGCCTGAAAAGGCATGGTGGATGGATTTTGGTGTAACATACACCTTTCACCTCTAATCCAAGAAGGTTATAGCCATGAAATACATACTATGTGCGATTACAGTTATTGCTTTTTTTGCAGGATGTACCTTTAATGTTAAAGAAGAGTCAAAAGAGATTACCCTTACAAGCTCTTCCGCCGGACTGACACAAATAAGTATAAAAGAAAACCTGCTTGAAGAAAATGATATAGATATTCAGGGGATTGAAGAAAAATCAATAATTGTTACTGCTGTAGCGCGAATGCTTGTGTTGAGTGATAATGACGATGACCTGGATAATCTCCAACTGAGTATCGGATCCGGCGGGGAAATCGGATATGCTTATCCTGGTGACGGCTGGTCACGGATAACTATTGATGAAATGTCAGTGAGTATGGATAAGACACTTAACTGTGATCTGAAGTCTGTTAGCGGGGATATAACAATCGCCGATATGGTTGGATTATGTAAAATTGAAACAATCAGTGGAGATTGTATAGTAGAAACTATTAAAGGTTGTGACATAAAAACTACCAGTGGTGATATTGATGTAAGTGTTGGGTATGACTCACTTATCGATACTACTGATTTATTTATAGAAACAGTTAGTGGTGATGTTGGGATTAATCTTGATCCCTATGTCCTGGCATTTACAAATGTAGTGTATTATATCTCGGTAGAAACAACCAGTGGAGATGTTGTCATCACTGTTCCCAATGGTTTTACCGCTGACCTGGATTATAACACTAAAAGTGGTAGCAAGAGTATTTCCTCGGCTTTTATTGATTATGATGGCGCCAAGCATAGTATTATCTGTTCGACAACCAGTGGTGATTTAACAATAAAAACATATAGTCGGTAACCTCTTATTAATATCCCTAAATATATTTTGTGAAATAAAGGAAATTGTTCAGGCGTATATTGAACAAGTCACCTTTTTTTGCTTTTTTGAAATTTCCTAAATTATCAGGAGTTGGAAAATGATTGAATTGTTTGCCACAAAGTTTAATGAAGGCGGTCCGTTCATGTGGGTTATTCTTGTCGTATTAGCAGCAGCATGTGCTATAGTCCTGGAGCGGTTCATATTCTATTTCATGATATGTAATATTAATGGAGTGAAGTTAGTGGCGGATATTGCGAAGGCCCTGAATAATGATAACGTTGATGAAGCAAAAAAGGTTGCCTGCTGTAAAAAAGCTCCAATAAATACACTGATCCGTACTGCAATTGAACGATATGGTACAGGAATGAGTATGGAGGATATTCAGGAAGGCGTGGATGAAGCGGCGATTAAAGAAGTGCCGAAGATGTCCCAGCGTTTGAACTACCTGTCACTTTTTGCAAATATAGCAACACTGCTCGGGCTTTTGGGTACTATTTCTGGTTTGCAGGTATCGTTTTCCTCGCTTGTAGCTGTGGAAGCTGCAAAAAAAGCAACCATGCTTGCGCAGGGTATTTCACAGGCTATGAATACGACGGCATTCGGTCTGATTGTTGCGGTTCCCTGCATGATCTTTTATACCTTGCTCTCTAATAAACAGCAGGCTTTGACTAAGGATCTTGATGAAGCGATTGTACGTCTTTTAAACTACATGAAAAAGAGGCGGAAGACGGGGAAGTAGAGGAGGATTAGAGTCCCGCTTTGTGGGATCGCAATGACCCATTCTACATATTTATTATTGGATGTTACATGAATTTGACCTTTTCAAAACGTAGTAAAACTCCATCTGAAGCTGCATCTGAAGTCATTGATATCGACGTGACTCCGATCATGAACATGTTCGTTATACTTATACCGTTTCTGGTATCCATGGCGGTTTTTACCCAACTGACAATTATCGAATTCTCTTTGCCGCCCAATGTCGGTGCCGGATTAGATACTTCCAAAGGAAAACCGAAATTAAAGATTACGGTTGTAGTAACCGGCGGCTATCTTGCGATTACCCATGGTGAGAAAATGCTCGATTCAATTCCACTGGTTAGTCACGACTATAATTATGATGCATTTTACGATAAACTTTCTGTTCGCCGGCAGGAGGTTGAGATTAAGAATGAGGTAATTGTTGCAGTGCAGGACCCAATACATTTTAAATATGTGGTTAGAATAATGGATCGATGCCGGGATGCCGGTTTTGAGAAAGTCGGCCTCTCAAGTGCTCCGGACAATCCAGAGCAACTGTAAAATATGAAGAAGAGTATATCATTTATAAAAACGCATGCACCAGAAAATGTTGACGGGACCTTTCGTCCCCAACTTACTTCATTGATAGATGTCATGACAATCCTGCTGGTGTTTTTGATAAAGAGTTTTTCCGTTGAGGGAAATCTTATAACCCCGTCTCCCGATTTGGAGCTGCCTGTTTCTTCGTCGCAAAAACCGCCAAAGCCGATGTGTTCAATAGAGATCACTAAAACATCAGTGCTGTATGAAGGTGAATCCATTGCAGAGATAGATCAATTTAAAGATAATGATTCACTTTTAATACCGCTCCTATTTGATTGGATGCGTATTCAGAAAGCTAAATTTGATAATGAAAAACGATCAAGTGAAATCCTTATCCAGTCTGACCGTGATGCCGAATTTAACGTTGTTAAAAGGGTTATGTTCACTTGCAGCAAAGCTGGTTTTTCCGATTTCTCAGTTCTGGTGCTGGAAGAGGAATAGACATGGCCCCATTGAATCAGGAAACAAAATTTCTTATTGCCTACGAAGTATATGTTCCGACCTCCACGCCATTTGTTGAGAGATTGTTTAAAGTAATTTTTATTATCGTACTGGCTTTGTTTATCAGCTTAGGCCTTTATTTCAACACTATTGAGCCGGTACAACAGGAGATATCAGAAAGAATTGCAAAGATAACAACACAGTTCTTAATTCAGGAGAAGAAAAAAGTTGTCGAGGTAAAAAAGAAACCGGAGAAGAAAAAGATTAAGAAAAAAAAGGAAAAGCCCGTTGATCTGACAAAAAAGCCGGAGCTTAAACAGAAGGATGATGATTTAAAAAAGACAAAGCCGAAAAAGAAAAAAGTTCGGCGTGTATATGGACTGAAAAAAGTATATTCAAAAGGTCTCGGTGCAGGAGGGAGTCTGGCTGATGCCGTTATTGGTAAACTGGGGAATACCATTAACAAAGATGTTGATACTGTTACTGCGACTAAAGAGGATGTTAAAGGTGAGGTGGTATCAACAACAACAGTGACTACTGCGCCGCGGTTTAAGAAACGCGTTAAACCGGAATATACTCCTGAGATGTTGAAAAATAGCATTGAAGGAGTCGTTAAAGTTAAAATACTTGTTGATATAGACGGTAAAGTAAAAAAGGCAATTGCGCTGAATGATCTCGGGTATGGTTCTAAGAAAGTTGCCGTTGACGCATGCTTCGCAATGGAATTCCAACCTGCGATGCGAGGCAAAGAAGTTGTTGCGGTGTGGATAATTATTCCTATAAGATTTGTATTGTTGGGTTAACAAAAAGGGAAGATAAACATTGATACACAAAGTACTAATTCTTCTTGCCGGTTTCGGTATTTTAACCGTAAGTTTTGGTGAAGATACTCTATCTGTTATTACTGAAGAGGTAGCTGATACTCATAGTACAATCTCTGATACCACCGTTAAATCGGCGCAGAAGGAGATTCGAGAGAAAACCGATAGTGCAGATTCCATTAGTGATACTTCGACAGTGGGAGTGGATAACAAAGATTCTTCACAGATATCATCATCTGAAAAGGAAGACACCGTGGAGCTAAGTGATGATGATATTATCCTCGTTGACGATGAAGAAACAGATGTTGACGAAGAGGTTGAAGACAGCATTCCTCCGATAGAAAAAATGCCTGAGCTGAAAGAATTTGTTGAAGCGGAGTATCCTGAAAATATCTATAAACAGGGTATTGAAGGCGTTGTGTTGATGGAGGTACTTGTCAGTGACAGTGGCATCGTAGACAGTGTTTCAATAGTCAAAGGAATTCATCCCGTACTGGATACCAGTGCCATGAAAGCAGCATTTCAATTTACCTTTACTCCGGCCATTGCCGGTGGTGAAGCGGTACCTGTCCTTATCCAGTATGAGTATCGTTTTGAATTGAAAGAGATCGTTAAGAAAATTAAAGAATATATCAATTTCAAAGGAAGATTGTTGGAACAGGGAACAAAGAAACCGATCGGGGATGCCATGGTCGTACTCAATTTTATTGACACCCTCTCCGATACAACACTTCCGGTTCCTTTCAGCACCTACCTGGAACAATTGGGGACATTTAAAGATCAGTATCTTGAGGAGGACAGGCTGGTTACTGTTACCGATTCATTGGGGCAATTCAGTTTTTATTCGCTACCCGCATGTACTGTCGAGATTACTGCTCCGCTTTCAGGGTACGAAGAATTTAAAGAGACAGAATACGTTACCCCAAATGAGGAAACAACGGTGAGGTATTATGTGCGTCGCATTTCATATTCTGACTATGAGATTGTAGTGTACGGAAAAAAGGAAGAAAAAGAGGTAAGTCGCAGGCAGCTTACTATAACAGAAGTAAAGAAAATTCCCGGCCTTGGCGGGGATGCGGTTAAAGTAGTACAGGCTTTACCAGGGGTCCATCGTCCTACATTCGGCAGCGGGCAGGTAATAGTGCGCGGAGCCCCTACCTGGGATTCCCACTTTTTCCTTGATGGTGTAAATATTCCTCAGCTCTATCATTTTGGTGGAATAAAATCGACATATCTTTCAGATGCGCTGGAATCAGTTGATTTTTATCCCGGCGGATTTGGCACTCGTTATGGAGATGTTGTCGCTGGTGTCGTGGAGATAAAGGGAAGAAATGCAAAAAGGGATCGCTGGCAGGGATTTGGCGATATCAGTTTCCAGGATGGATCAGTAATGGTTGAAGGACCAATAGCGGATAAATTTGGTCTTGTCGTTGCTGCCAGAAGAAGTTTTGCCGGGGAATTATTACAATGGTTTCTTGAAACGTCAGATGTAAATATACCCTATACTATATCTCCGTTCTATTGGGATTATATCGCCAGACTTGATGTGGATGTAAATGACGATAATAATGTGTTTGTCACTGCTTTTGGATCAAAAGACCGTCTGGATTTTATTTATCCTGCTGTTCAGGGCGGCAGTAAAGAAATTGATGAAGATGTTGATAAATTAGAAATGGAGCTGCAATTTCATATGGGAATTTGTGGCTGGGACTGGGATATACGTGAAAACTTGAAGAACAGTTTACGCTATTCCTTTACTCATGGGTATAACTTTTTCTCACCCTTCGGATTTATGAAAATGCGCGAGGATTATAATGAGCATTATATTAGAAACCAACTTAGTTTGTTGGCAAATGACAAATTGACCTATAACGTTGGTGTAGATGCCAATTTTCTCTTTGAAGATTTAATATTAATTTTTCCTGACCAAAGTGAGATTGGTGGTGTATATCGGGATACGAGTGATAATTGGATTTTTGGAGATATTGCTGCGTATGTAAATTTGGAATGGCGGCCCACAGAACAGTGGCTCGTTATTCCCGGTTTGCGGTATGACTATTATACGCACTTAAAGCATGATGGTTCAATACTCCCCGAATTCTGGAATTATCATGATTTTGAAAATGCAAGAGGGATTTCAGGAGACCCATCCTTACGAATAACGGCCAAATACGGATTTGTTGAAAATCATACGGCAAAAATTGCCATAGGCAATTATAATCAGTCTCCCCAACCCGGCGGGCAGGTTATCCATGAAGATTGGGGGGATCCCTTTATGCCGACAACAAAAGCAGCTCATTATGTTATCGGCTACGAATGGCAGATCACGGATTTATTACATTTAGATTTCCAGGGCTATTTAAACCGACAGTGGGATGTTCCACGGGTTGCCAATGAGAATGATGCTGATCTCACGAGAATCTGGTACGATGATGGTAAGCGACGGATGAAGGGAATTGAAATAATGTTGCGCCATGATCAGAACGAACGTTTCTTTGGCTGGATTTCCTATTCTCTTTCCCACAGTGAGCAATATAATCATGAAGAAAGGCAATATGTATTATTTGATGATGATGAAACCAACCATCTGCAAATAGTGGGAAGCTGGCATTTAAGACGTGATTGGGATATTGGTTTCAGAGCGCGGTATGTTACTGGTAAACCTGAAACTCCGGTGGATAGTGCGGAATATGTTGCCAATTGGGGCGGGTTTTATAATCCGATATATGGCGAGGAGAATTCGGTCCGGGTAAATCCATTCTTCCAGCTTGATCTAAGGGTAGATAAAAAATGGGTCATGGATAAATGGATGTTTTCACTTTATTTAGATTTGCAGAATCTCAGCTACTTTATTTATAAAAGTCCTGAATTCACGGTATATAATTTCGATTATACAGATCAACAAACCATTAGTTCGATTTTTTTTCCTGCTCTTGGCTTGAGGGCGGAATTTTAATATCAGGGAGTAATTAAGATGTTACAGAAAATGAAGTATGCATTTCTAATCGTTGTCAGTTGTTTGTTGTTTTTCCAGTGTGCTGAATTTCCGAGTGATTTTAACTGGATAGAGTCTAATAAAATACGAGTACTTGATTTTATCTATGAACCGGCTGAAGCTGCTCCCGGGGATTCAGTTACATTACTTGCTGTTTTTGCCGGTGATTCAATCTCTCCAGAAGATATACAGTGGAGTGTTTCGTATAAGTTAAGTGGTAATTCATTTAATCTGGAGATTGTTGACAGTATAGTTCCTCTTCAGTTTGATCCCGTTGATACCGTATTTTCACAAAACACATACACCGTTGGTATACGATTTCAAATTCCTGCAAATGTAATGAAAGAAAGTAAAATGATACCTGAAGATTTGATGGCCTCTGTTCCTGATGAATACAAAGAATATATTCCACCAGATTTTGCGGCAATGAGTAAGCGTGAGTTCCTTGACACAATAGAATCTTATATTAATCAACCAATGGATCCAGTTTTAGCATTCTATATGCCGATGATTACTGAAATGTTAACGATAAAGATCAGACTCTTTGCAAATGTTAAAGGAAAGTTACCTGTTCGGAGTGACTATACCGTCAGATATAATACTCACTTCTCCGATGTGCCCAGAGTGAATTACAATACAAATCCAGTTGTAAAGTGGATTGGCATCTATAAAGTAAAAGGGAAAGATCTTCAATCATTCGATAAGTCAAAAGATTCTTATGAATTTTACAGCTTATACCGATCAGATGATGATTCACTATCTGATACAATAGTTTTAGATAAGGATTACACCTATTTTGTAGCTGCAGAAAGTGATAATCTTGATAGTGTATTCAGTGTTTTATCATTAATATCACCAGATTTTAACGACACGTTGGAGACGCATTTCTTTGGTTGGTTTTTTCAGTTTAATGATGATGAAATTGAGGGCGTTGACCCGTATGATTTAATGGATATTGCTGTTGCCACCGCCGGTTCACAAGCGATATTATATCCACCAAAAGATGGGCGGGTTAAGACATTTACTTTATGGACGCAGGTATATGATTATAATCTCACTGAACGGTATCGCCCGGACGGTTCGACGCTGGAAGAAGTAAGTGGTGTATTCAGCTATACAAGTGCCTATCTTAAATCAGTAAAAGATAATAATTAATATCTTTTTATAATTGGAATAGTATTACTGCCTTTTAGTAAAATCAACAAACTCCTGCCCGCCGAACACACCTATGTCGTTTCGCGAGCCATCAATGTCATTGAACTGTTTTCCCTTTTTCCCTGCATCAATGCAGGGGGAATATTTAGAGAGTGAATAGCGTTTGTAGTCCCGTGCTATCCATTTTGTGGCGGTCGAGTCGGTAAGGGTGTCGTAAAGCACTTTCGCAATGGTCGTATCTTTCATGCGGGATTTATCAGTCTTCAGTGATACATCCTGTTCAACGGCTTGAGAGTCTGCGGGAGAGCCACAAAAAATCGGATCGGTAATTAAATTGTATGCAAAGTCCGTTGAATCTTTATTCTTATTCACCCGGGTAATGATCCCCAGTTCAGGATTGCAATTGAGCAGATTGCCGTCGGCATTGCCGTAAATGCAGTTATATTTACTCGTTGCTGCTGAGATCTTATCAGCCCAGATGCCGTTATTTTTATTAAAGACAATAATATTGTTGAGAATGGAAGGATTTGCTTTCCGGATGCGGATGCCTGTAGTAAAGTTGTATGCGATAAGGCAGTTATAGATTCTGGGATTTGATTCTCCGGTACACACCACCCCCGCATTATTATACTCTAAAATGCAGTTACGTATCAGTGGGACACCCTGTTCAACGATAAATGCATTCCCCGCATTACTTACATCACAGAATGCAAATTCTATTTCGTCATCCCGCTCGGTATCAATTATAATTCCATACCACTGGCACTTTTTCAGATTTGGATATCGCGATGAAAAGATGATACGGTTGTTGGCCCTCCCGACACATTTGAATGCCCCTTTCACTGTTATCGATATAGTAAAGGAATCAAGATGATCCCGTTGCGGGATACCCGTGGTAAAGGAGACCGGTTGCCCAATGAGTATTTGCACACCGGGCGTGACAAATACACGGGCATTTGCCGCAATAAGGAGATCATCTGAAATTATATAGGGGCTTTCCTCGATGCGCCATCGTTCATTCCTTGATATAATACCATATTTTTCAGTTGCTGAATAACTACAAAGGATCATAAGAATGATTGCAATTGCACAGATATAATGTTTACTCATAATAATAGGACTTTCTATTGAGATATCTTCTCCGTATATCGTCAAATAAAATAACCTAAGCGTTCACAGAATGCTGAAATTTGAAATTAGAAATTGGAAACTTGAAATTGGGTATTCACGCTTTTATATTATTTACCCACTTTGTGGGTAACTCATTTTAATAAACATCCAATTCGTATTTTCATGTTTTTCCCCAATTTCTAATTTCCCCTTCGACAAGCTCAGGACTTCGCAATTTCAAGCCGCGAACAACTCCTATCAATTTTATCGGTTTATGCATGAAAAATCTATACTATTATACCATTGGTTTTTATAAACATACG
>CBDVBE010000151.1:0-13789 GCA_965372145.1 uncultured bacterium
ATATAATTCATATAATTCAGATCTGCCCGGCAATTATGTATATGCCTTGAAAATCGATAACAATAATACTAAATGGTTTGGAACCTATCATGGGGTAGCACAATTAAATGGTACAAACTGGATTGTTTATAATAGCGTGAATTCTGAATTGCCGAGCGATTATGTGTGTGCAATAGCTGTAGATACTAATGGAACAATATGGTTTGGAACTCATGGCGGACTGGCTGGATTTGATGGCACATCGCAGTGGATTGTGTATACAAAAGAGAATAGTGAATTACCGGATAGTTATATTCAAACTATTACTATTGAGGAAGATGGTACAAAATGGATTGGAACACGTACTGGCGGCTTAGTAAAACTAAGCGGTACGGAGTTTACTGTATATGATGCCGCGTCTTCAGGGCTGCCGGACAATTCTGTGCAGGCTGTTATTGTTGATAAAGAGGGGGATAAGTGGATTGGGACATTCGGTGGTGTAGCGCGATTTGATGGCTTGGATTGGGTCGTGTTTAATACTGTCAATTCAGTTCTGCCAAATGATAGAATTAATTCGATAGCCATTGGGCCTGATGATACTAAATGGATCGGAACACAGAATGGACTTGCCGAGTTTAAAGGCGCGGTTTGGAACGTCTATACATTGGCAAATTCTGATTTGCCGGATAATATCATAGATGTTGTTGAAGTTGATAGTGGCGGGGCTGTCTGGTGTGCTATTTTTGGTAAAGGGCTTATTAAGTTTTAGCCTGATTAATTCATAAATTTACTTGGTTAAGCTGCAATTCATTGAAATATGGAAATATGCTTCCCTTCGGCTTCGCTCAGGACAGGCTCGCTCAGCATGACATTTTAAAGAGCTATAATCGTCATCCCGAGCACTGAATACTGCAGTGCAGTATGTTTTCAGTCGAGGGATATACCACATTTTTCAGAAGTTTATGAATTAATCGGGTTAGGTAAAGATACTGAACTGAAAATTGGTTTTATGCTTATAAAAAGTAAATATGAAACATTGCGAATTGAAATTGTGTTTTATAGAAATAGGTGCAATTTGCGCTTTTATGACTTTGTAACTTATTATATATCATGATGGTGTGGTAAGTTTGTGAAACTGTTTGGGTGATTTTAGTTTCATTATGTGCTTATAAAAACTAAAAATAATACTTGTTTTTTCCCTCTTTTGGGTATATTATTAAATGACAGGTATATCAGAGAGTGAAAAGTATTTGTAAGGGAGGTAATTGCAAAAGTCGTTTTTGGATCCCTAAATCCCTTATTAAGGGACTTTTAAGGAGTATTTATAGTTATAATTCGACTTTTGCAATTACCTCAAGGGTGAGATTATTAATTCTATAATTTCCTGTGTCTGTTTGGATTGCTTTAAGGAAGATCTGATTTTATAATATACAGGTCTGTATTTTCCTTTTTGCGACCGCTTACAAATTACCATTTAAATCAAGGCGAGAACTGTAGAGTTATGGATACAATTAATATTTATACCTATCTGGATTATCGTGAATTCCTTCAGGATTATCTACGAGAAAAAAAGAAGGAGAATCCCTATGTTTCTCATAGAGTTATTCAGAGAAAAATGGGTATTACCTCCACCGGTTTTCTTGCGAATATCATTTCAAAACGGAGCAATCTTACGATTGACCAGGTAGTAAAACTTGCATCAATAATGGGATTGAATAAGAAAGAGACTCGATATTTTAAAACCCTGGTCTACTTCGCAAAATCAAAAAATCTTACGGAAAAGAATGATTTTTTCCAGCAGTTACTGTCGTATCGGAAAAGTAAAATTAAATTTCTGCAAGACAATGAACTCAGTCTGTTTAAGCAATGGTATTATGTTGTGATACGGGAATTATTTAATTTTTATAAAATCAAAAATGACTATTACAAGCTCGCGCGAATGGTTGAGCCCAATATTACTCCTAAGCAGGCGGAGACTGCTGTTGAAGATCTTAAAAATATGGGGCTTATAAAAAAGGATAAACAGGGATATTACATTCAGGTTGATTCGGCCCTTAGTACCGGTGATGAAGTTCGGTCATTATATGTAGCGAATTATCAGTCTGATATGTATAACCTTGGAAAAAGAGCATTAAAAGAGATAAAAGCTTCTGAACGGGATTTATCAGGATTAACCCTTACGGTCTCTGATGAAAAGTTCAAGCTGATAAAGGAAGAAATCCAGAGTTTCAGAAAGAGACTGCTGCAGATTGCGGTAGACGATGAGAAACCAAATCGGGTGATGCGGTGCAACTTTCAGTTCTTTCCGGTGACCAAGAAAGTAAAAGGTGCGTTATGAGCAGATACAAAAAGAACCTGATTCGATATAATGGTTACTGTATTTTGCTTACCATTTTTGTAACAGGATTAGCACTGCTCTTATCTTGTAGTGTCGGACCGATTGCCGGCAGCGGAACAGAAGAGGGAAATGTTACCGCATTGGTAGAAGGCGTTGTCTATGATTCTTCAGGCAATACCGCTTCCTGTGTAAAAGTTACCCTGGTACCGAAACAATATAACCCGGTTGAAGACACCTCACTGTCAAGCTCTTTTATTGATACAACTGACTCAGGCGGGAGATATTCGTTTGCATTTACCGGGAAGGATACATTCAATATTCAGGCACTTCAGGAAAGTCGCGGAACTCGTTTTCTACACACCAATATTATTGTTGATAATGATACTATTGATGATTTAGCTGATACGCTTAAAGAACCAGGTACTATAAAGGTTATTTTGCCTGATACAGTTGATCTGGTTAACGGCTATCTGTTTATTGCGGGAACTGATATTTACAAGGCAATTGATACGCAGGTGGTATATCTGGATTCCGTTCCTGCTGGTCTAATGCCATCTCTGTATTACGCAACCGGTATAGCAAATGAACTTATAACGGATTCTTTAATAGTAATACCCAATGATACTATAATTCAGGCAAAAGTTTTGCTCATCGTAAGATTGTATAACGATACTGTAGCTTCATCTGACCAGTATTTTAAAGCAAAAATAGAAGAAATGGGATTGTCGGTTAAAGTAGTAAGTAGCTCAGATGCCTATCTTGCTGATACTGCGGGAGTAGATGCTGTTATTTTTTCACCGACAGCAGGCCAGGAGTTGATTGAATATATTTTCACGGGTATTTCTATGCCGATATTAAATCTGGAAGTCGGGATGCTTAAATTTTTGATGATGACCGACACACTAAATAAAACAGACTTCGGGTTTGATTCCGCAGGAACAGAATGGGAAATACTTCATACGTCACATCCGGTGTCCGCTGGTTTTTTAGGATTAGTCCAGGTATTTACCGATTCTTCTACTAAACATGAATGGGGTAAACCCTTTCCTAGTGCACAGAAAATCGCTATCCTGCCGGGAGAACCTGATAAGTCTACGATTTTTTGTTATGAGAAAGGCGCTGAAATGAGGCAGGGGATGCTGGCACCTGATAAAAGAGGAACCTTCCTGTTGTGGAGTGGGGATGTTGAAAATAATCTTAGTGCCGATGGTTGGCAGATTCTTCATAATATGGTTCACTGGATTTTTGAGTAAACTGTACTATATTTCGTATTATTGAATAGGGAAAATTAAATACGTTACACGCTCTCACTCAAACATTCTTGGTGTAGTTGTGTGGCCGTACAGACAAAGGAGGGTGACCTGTAACCACTGTTTAATGGTGAGGCAACAGGTGAATTTATTGCCTGACATATCTTCTGGATTCCCCAGTAAGCCAGGTGTTGGATGGTAAGGTCTTATATTTTATTCAAACCTTTACAAGGTAATTATAGTACACTTGAATACTATTCAAGTTCCCGCCTTTTATAACGATATGATATTATTACTGTTATAAATTCAGATTTTAGATTTGCACAATATATGGGCAATAGGGGTATAGAAATCAATCCACGCCCTCTGAGGGCGTGGAGGGATAACAAAGTTCCATCTACTCTTTCTTTTCACCCAGATTCACCTTCAATTTAAAATCGTTCGGACTGGTTGCATTTTTCACCGCCTCATCGAAATCAATAATTTCCTCGCTGTACAGGTCAAAAAGGGCCTGGTCAAAGGTCTGGCTGCCATACTGCTCACGGCCTTTTTCCATATTCTGCAGGATATTTTTTGCTTTTCCGGGTTCAAGTATATAATCACGTATCGCAGCATTGAGAATCATAACTTCGGCAGCTAATACTCTACCTGAATCATCAGATTTATTTATAAGGCGCTGGGATATTACGGCATTCAGATTGGCGGCAAGCTGGATACGGACCTGCCGGTGTTGTTCAGGTGGGAATACATCAATAAAGCGAGCGATAGTTTCCCGTGTGTCGGTAGCGTGTACTGTAGAGAGAACCAGATGGCCGGTATCTGCCGCGCGGAGCGCGATCTCCATGGTTTCAGAGTCACGAAGTTCTCCTACGAGAATAATATCAGGGTCCTGACGAAGAGCTGCACGGAATGCAGAGGCGAAGCTTTTAGTGTCAATACCTATTTCTCTCTGATTGATCAGTGCTTTTTTATCGTCGTGAATATACTCGATAGGGTCTTCTATACTGATGATATGACATTTTTTATTGTTATTTATGAAATCGATCATACTTGCAAGGGTGGTGGATTTTCCACTGCCGGTAACACCGGTAACTAAAACCAGTCCTTTTGAGGACAGTGCAACCTCTTTTATTATTGGTGGAACACGGAGGGTTTCAAGTGATGGAATTTCGAACGGCACAATACGGATAGCCATGGATATTGCGCCTCGCTGTTTGTAAATACTGATTCGAAAACGGGCAAAATCAGGGATTTCATACGAGGTGTCATACTCGAGGATATCATCAAATTTTTCCCAGGCGTTGGTACGAAAAAAGCGCTTTGCCAAATCTTCTATCTCGTTAAAATATAGAGTCTTAGTACCAACTGCTTGAAGTATTCCGTGAACACGACGCCAAGGAGGATGGCCGACTTTAAGGTGTATATCCGAGGTGCCCTCAACTAAAAGCGACTTCAGAAATTTATCGATTTTCCGATTCAAGGATATTCCTCCTGAGAATTATTAACGTGGTGTTTTATTAAAATAAATGCAACTTGCTTAAAAATAGTATTTAGCATTGTTTTTAGTAAATTTTCACTTATATAATTAAAACTCAAATATTTTCATAAAATCATAATCTTAATTCTAAATCTTAATCGAAAGAATACGAAAGAATATAAAATTTGATTATGAGTATGATTAAGATTAGTATACGGGTACTTCAAGGTTACAAAATGATTGCATAATTTTGTTAATTTTCTAGTTTATTAGCAATATATGTAGTATCTTTACATACAGATATATAAATTTTAGGTGATATTATCATCATAATAATCAATTCCGTGTGGTTCAATACTCAAGGGGAGGGGCGAACCATGAAAAAATTTTCGTTATTTTGTGTTACTTCTCTAAAAGAGGTTTTTTCCCATTCTGCATTTCTAAGAGTATTTCGATGTAATACTTTCCCGCCATATTTCAGAAAATATTATAAGATACTTCCGGTACTCATGATTGCCATTGGATGCTTTTATAGTAACCTTTCAGCAGACTGGTATGCACAAGGCAATGGCGGTGCCGTGGCTGCAGGCAAGACTGAAAAGTCTGCTGATGCCGGTATAGAAATTTTAAAAGCAGAAGGGACTGCTGCTGATGCGGCTGTTGCAGTCCTGCTGGTGCTGACTGCTGAGGATTTCGGTATGTTCTGCATGGGTGGCGAGGTACCGTTTATTCATTATGAAGCAGCTACCGGTAAGGTTAAAGTCCTTTCCGGGCAGGGAAGAGCGCCGCTTGATACTGTGGCGATTCAATGGCTTATTGATAATGGCATTCCAAAAGCCTATACATCGAATAACATCAAATCAGCAGCCGTTCCTGCGGTGATTGATCTGTGCGTTACAGCAATGCAGCAATGGGGGAAACTGTCTTTTGAAAAGGTTGCACAACCTTTGTTGCGCATTCTGGATAATGGCAGCACATCATGGTATGACGAACTTGCGGCGACCATGCGGAAACTTATTCAAAGTGAAAAAGATTGCAGCGGTACCTATGTTGAAAAGCTTCAGGCAGTATCGGATCGGTTTTATCGGGGTGATATTGCTAATGATCTCGATGCATGGTATAAATCAAAGGGAGGATTTTTACGTAAGGAAGATCTCGCGGCGCATGTTACTAATATTGAGGACCCTATATCGATTGATTATAAAGGATATACTGTATACAAGTGTGACACCTGGACACAGGGAGCATTTCTTCTCCAGTCGCTCAGATTGCTGGAAGGTTTTGACCTTAAGCAGATGGGACATAATTCTGCTGATTACATACATGTTATAACAGAATCGATGAAATTGGCCTTTGCCGATCGTGATGAGTATTATGTAGACCCGGAATTCGCAGATGTGCCCCTTGATGCTCTTCTTTCCGATGAGTATACAGAACTGCGCAGACCGCTGATTAACATGAATCGCGCGTCGGATACAATTATATCCGGTGATCCTGTTAATATGCTTGCACGGAACCCAAATCCGCATCCAATGCTTAAATGGCCTAAAGGAACCACGACATGTGCGGTTGTCGATAAATGGGGCAATGTGGTATCCTGTACCCCAAGCGGGTGGGGGAGTCAGGCAGGGGTCGGCAGTACCGGTGTGCACCATGGTACACGGCTGATCAGCAGCCTGAGTTGGGACAATCATCCCAATCAGATAGAACCGGGAAAGCGCCCCTGCATTACATTAACACCTACCATTGTTATGAAAGACAACAAACCGATACTTGCGATAAGTGTTGCGGGTGGTGATGAACAGGATCAATCGGCATTAAATCTGTTTCTTGACTTTGTAGAGTTTGATATGGCACCGAAAGATGCGGTTTCCGCCACACGTTTTACTACGGCTCACCGTACCAGTTTTTTCGGTCAGACAATACCAAAACTGGCAAGTCTGATAGTGAGCGGCAATATTTCATCTACAATACATAATACGTTAACAAATCGCGGCCATAATTTAACGGTATCTACAAGTGTAAAATCGAATCCAGTTATGATTTATATCGATCAGGCTGAAAAGATGTACTATGCTGCCGGTTGTCCAAAGTCATCTCGTAAGTGTGCAGCGTATGATGTGCCGACATCTTCTGATCCTTATCATAATCTGTTGAAATCGCAAAATCTGTCGATTATACCAAAACGAAATATGGTAGAAATCCGTTATTTTATTGCTGATGAAAAGAATTTGCCCCAAATAGCCGTCTTTAATGCACAGGGGAAATTAATTAAAAGACTCTCTTCTGCTCAAACACGAGGCGAACACATCCTGAGGTGGGATGCAGCTGATACTCATGGCAATAGGACAGCTCCGGGATGCTATATTGTAACACTTACTTTTAGTGATACAATGGTAAGCAGGAATTTTATTATTTCGCAATCATTTTAGCAAAAATAATATACATTTCTTACATTTTATACTTGCCAATGTAATAAGAAATAGTATAATTTTGCTTGTACACTTTTAATACCTGAATTGAAAAAGGATTTTTATTATCTGTTTTCATCTTCAGTAAAGCATAGTAAGGTTATATGCTGAATTGGTTTTCAGATTCGTCGGGAACTCAGATAAGGAGTGCTTGATGAAAGGGATGACCAGGGGACTATCCGGGAAGGATTATCTGTTGGTCTTTTTTTTATTTGTAAACGAATAATATCATTACTATACATGTGAGGTAATTGCAAAAGTCGAATTATAACTATAAATACTCCTTAAAAGTCCCTTAATAAGGGATTTAGGGATCCAAAAATGACTTTTGCAATTACCTCATGTTACTTTAATTTACAGGAGTACTCTATGAAGTTAGAAATGAAGAAAGGTGTGGACATTCTTTCAGACCTTGGTGGTGTGACTGCAATTGAGGAGGCGCATAAACTTTTTGAAGAAAAATGTGACGATGAAAATCTCGCGAAGATTAATACAATCAGGAATAAGGAAGCGCTACTTAAAATCGCCAATGCTATTGTCATGCTTCAACCGGATAACGTATGGTTTAACTCCGGATCAGATGTTGACTTGCAGACTGCCAGGGATAAAGCATTAGAGCGTGGTGAGGAATTCAAATTGAAACTTGAAAACCACACCTGCCATTACGATCTTCCTGAAGATCAAGCGAGACTGGTTAAACAGACCTACTATATCGTTAATGAAGATGAAGATATTTCAGTGCTCGCGAAGAGACTGGTTCGCCCGGAAGCGCATGCCTATATCAAAGAAACCATGTCAGGGCTTATGAAGGGTAGAACGATGACCGTATCATTCTGGAACCGTGGGCCTGTCAGTGCAAAAGCTGCTATTCCGGCAATCATGATTACTGATTCATATTATGTTGTGCATTCCGGAAATATTCTATATCCGTGCGTATTCAATAGCTTTGATGCGGAAGTTGAAAGAGCAGGCGTCTTCTTCATGAACACTCACAGTATGGGAACATTTAAAAGTGAAGATATCCCCAAGGCACGGATCTTTATGGACAGAAGCTGGCAGACTACTTTTTCAATGTATTGTACCTATGCCGGGAATACCCTTATGCTGAAAAAGGGGAACCACCGTTTTGCCGTTGATCATTGCACCTATTACCGGGTAGAGAATCAACTTTCGGAACACATGTTTATTACCGGTTTAACCGGTCCCGGTGATCGCAAGACCTTCGTTGCCGGTGCAGCCCCCTCCGGATGCGGTAAAACAACAACTGCCATGGTTGGAACGGATTTCATCGGTGATGACCTCGCACAGATGTGGATAGAGGATGATGGAACAATCCGTGCAGTTAACCCTGAAACAGGTATTTTCGGTATTTTAAAGGAGGTAAACCGTGAAGGTGACCCGTACCTTATGGAGTGCCTTCGTGGCGATAAACCGTCAGAAGTAATATACTCAAATGTGCTTATTGAAGAGGATGGTACACCTCGCTGGACTGGTGATGGCGATCCGGAACCGACACAAGGTAAAAACTTTCTTGGAGAATGGACTTCGGAAAAGAAATATACCGATGGAACGCCGGTTCCTGTATCGCACCCTAATTCACGCTGTACCATTTATTGCGTTGATATTGAAAATTACAATAAAGAGCTTGGTAATGGTCCTGCTGGTGTCCCTGTGAAGATCATAACCTATTCTGGACGTGACAGTGATACCATGCCGCCGGTCTGGGTAGGAAAAACCCCTGACCATGGTGTGGTGATCGGCGCTTCTATCCTTTCAGCAGCTACTGCTACGGAAGTTGGAGCGACCGGTGTAAGGCGCCAACCCTGGGCAAATGAGCCTTTCGTGCCCGGTCCGCTGGCGGATTATATGGATGCGCAATTCAAGTTTTTTAACAGTGATAAAATCTCCGAAAAACCGATAATGGCCGGCTTAAACTATTTCCTTACCCATGAAGCTCGCGGCGGGGAAAAAGGGGACACACGATTGATCGGTGAAAAAAGAGATGTGAAACCGTGGCTTACCTGGCTGGAACGCCGCTCCCATAATGATGTTAAAGCTATCAATTCCCCGGTAGGATATCTTCCATTATACGAAGACCTTAAAACTGTTTTTGATGAAACAATAGATAAGGAATACACTGAAGAGCTTTATAACAAACATTTCTCCTTATATCTTGAGAATATTCTTGCCCGTATAGACCTTCAGGAAAAAGCATATAATGAAGAGAAAAACTGCCCGCAGAGAATTTTTGAAATCTACGAGGAGCAGCGTACCGGGCTTGAAGCTCTGAAAGAGAAATATGGGCCGATTGTTACACCGGAACAGCTTATTGAGGCCGGTGGAGTAAGCTAAATATTTTTTTCCATCGATGAAAGGTGGGGTTGTCTTCTTCAGGGGACAACCTTTTTTTATCGATACGAATAACATCTCAAACGAATCTAATGATACGACAGTCTTTTTCTAGGTGAAAAAATATGGATTATGTTGTATAATAAACTATACAAAGAGCAATCATAAAAGATTTAAAGACTATTTGTTATGAAAACAGGCCGTACTAAAAAGAATCCAATAATTGGCCTTCCCATGTCCAGTTTGTATGATCCCTACCAGATGACGACATGGAAGGGTATATATACCCAAGGCTCAACAAATGGATGTCCGCCTTCTATGCTTTGGCAGCGGCATATTTGACCTTCCTGATACTTCCGGTGATATGTTTTATGATCTTATCGATCCTTTAAATATCGATATATTAATTCTTATATCCGGTTGTTTTGGTTCAGATTTATCTACCGACGTGGTTAAACGATTCATGGAAAAGTTTTCAAATATTCCTGCGATCAGTATAGGAATTGAAATACCGGGAATCCCAAGTATCGTTACAGACAATATAACCGGGATGAAAAATGTTATAGATCATGTAATAACGGTTCATAACTGTACAAGAATCGCTTTTATCAAGGGGCCGGAGAATAACGATGAAGCTAATATACGGTTTGATGAGTATAAAAAGTGTTTAATGAACTATTCTATTCCCTTTGATCCGGGATTGGTGTGTGAGGGCAACTTTGAAGAAGAAGCTGGTTACAATGCAGTAAAAACCCTATAGAATAGACGAATTAAGTAGAAGATTATTTGATTTATTGTCAAAATAATTCCGTTCACTATCTCTCCCAAAGTAAATTCCTTTAAATTGGTCATCTGTATTTCCATAAAAAAAGCCTGCGCTTTCGCACAGGCTTTTTTTCGGGTGTTTTATCTGAGCCGACCCGTGACTCTAAAACAAAAAAACCCCGGCAGGAATCTGCCGGGGTTTTACCAAGATTATATCTTTGAGACTTTTGTCGCTTGTAATCCCTTGGGACCCTGCCCGACCTCAAACTGAACTTTATCGCCTTCATCCAGTGTTTTGTAACCATCACCTTCAATAGCGTTAAAGTGAACGAAGACATCATCACCCTGTTCTCTGGCAATGAAACCATAACCTTTGGTACTGTTAAACCACTTGACAGTTCCTGTTTCCATGAAACCAATCCTTTTTTAAAAAAATAATAATGTTACGTACATCTGTGTTCTCAGCTTGTTCCGGGCAAAAAAAAACGCTTTGAATAGCCTTTTCAGCACCATCCTCCGCGAGTCTTTTTTTTCCAAACGTTGTCAAAATTTTCATACTAAAAAAAACAGAAAAGCGAAAAAAACAGGTACAATTAATTAATATATCGGTTAAATTATACTATTTCCCGTAATAAAATGCAAATAAAATTTCTAAAGTAGGTAAATTATTATGCAATAATAAGATTATCCGGGTATTCAATTGACTGGTAAACATGAGTTTTTGAGTGTCATACCCGCGCAGGCGGGTATCTAGATGTGGGAAAATGCTCAAAAAAAATGGATTCCCACCTTCGTGGGAATGACAGATAAGAGAGTATTTTAGTTAACGCCAGTCAAGTTAATACCCAGGTAAGATTAAATGAGAAACATTCTTATTGACTTCGCCGGCAATTTTCTTGAAATATATACGCAGATGTAACCCTGCAATATTTTCCCTCCCTGCTAGGCAAATAAGTTCATTTCCTATCGGCAGATTGTTTTATAACTTTAACTTTTATATTAACTTTTTTTGTTTTGTTCCAGATTCCTTTTAGAATCAATGACTTATGGTTGTTGTTTTTTTTCCTTCAATAATCCGGCTTCTTGGCACATATGTTGCAAATATATGGTGTGGCGCAAAATATCCGGATTTATTTCGGTGTAAAGAAGTATAGGAAGAGATTATGATTAAGAATATTGTTAGTAAAACAACGATACCGGCAGTTTTAAAGAGTCTGGATGCGGGAATGCTGCGCGCCCGGACGATTGCTAACAATATTGCGAATGTTACTACACCGGGATATAAACGTGTGGAAGTAAGTTTTGAGGATGAGCTCCGCAAGGCTCTTGATGAAACCCGGTTAAAAGGTATGAAAACTGATGGGAAGCATCTTGATATCGGGAGAAAGAATATTTCAAAAATTAAACCGCGGGCTTACCGGCCCCATGATCCAACGATGCCGAGTGGTGTAAATAATGTTGATATTGATATGGAAATGGCAAAACTGGCAGAAAATCAGTTAATGTATAATATGAGCCTGAAATTTGTAAAAGGCGGTTACGCGAAGTTGAATGCTGCTGTTCAGGCGAAGAGTATCAGATAATAAGAATGGAGTGATGGAAGAATGGAGTATTGGAATAATGGAAAAGACAGTTTTAGCTCTGTAATCACAGTACTCCACCACTCCAGTACTCCGGTTTTCTTAAGGTAGGTCTTTATGCCTTTATCAGGGATATTCTCAGGATTACATATCAGCGCTTCCGGCCTACGGGCACAACGTATCAGGCAGAATGCCATTTCATCGAATCTGGCAAATGCGGAAACAACCAGAACGGCTGAAGGCGGGCCCTATCGCAGGCAGTTTGTAGTATTTGAAGCGGACAGTGATAGAAATGATATCCGTCTCCTTAATCAGGAACCTGCGCTAAAGGGAAAAGTAACTTCAAAAGAACATCTGCCTATTCCGCCAAGAGACTTTCCACGTGATGAACGTTTTTTTGGAAGAGGAGTACGGGTTGCTGAAATCCGTGAGGACACACGACCGCCAAAGATGGTCTATAATCCATCGCATCCGGATGCAGATGCAAATGGTTATGTTGCCATGCCGAATGTAAACGTCGTACAGGAGATGGCGGATATGATCGCTGCTACCCGTGCATACGAAGCAAATGTGACGGCTTTTAATGCAATGAAAAGTATGATTTCACAAGCAACGCAAATGTAATAGGGGAGATTATACGAAATGAATATGCAGTCAGTTGATAGTAACGGTAGCGGTTCATGGACAGATTTCCTGAAACTTGCCAACCAGGCGCGTGTGCGGAATGCGGGATTTGACCTGCCGTTGACACCGCAAAGGACTATTGCTGATGCGAAAGGTAAAAAGGTTTTTCATGAAGCAATTTCCGGAATGCCGCGTGCCGGAAAATTGTATGATAGAGCACAGACACCTCAAAAACGGAGAACGATTCTTGGTACCCGTTTTGATGGGTATGCGTAAAAAAAGTTAATTTTATTTGGTGAAAACCGATATTTATAATATATAGTAGTCTATAGAAGATAATTTGTTAAAATAGTAATAAAGGAAAATCGTATGAGTAACATCAATCCAATCGGTCCGATAAAAGAAGGTGGAGTTCCGCAGAAAGGGGCGAAAGCGCAGCCTGCAGGAAAGGCGTATCCCAGTTTTAAGAAAACACTTCAGGGCTATCTCAAGGATGTAAATGAGATGCAGCATAAAGCTGACGCTTCAATAGAAAAGATGGCTGCCGGTGAAATTACCGATGTACATCAGGTAATGAATTCTGTTCAGGAAGCAAATCTTGCTTTTAATATGATGATGGAAATCCGCAATAAGGTCATGGATGCATATCAGGAAGTTATGAGAATGAGATTGTAACAGTGTGTTAAGCAGAAAGGGCATGGGAATGGCCACTGCACAATTCGAATTGGAAATCAATTTCCTAATTCTCATTTGACCTTTCTGCTTCTACAGAATGTTATACACTGCGAGTATAACAAACAGTGGAAATGAATTTCCTACTGTTTGTTTATCAAGGAGCTTACGTATTCAGTTTCAGGGATTTACAGTATGTTGAGCGGGAGGACACGATAGTGGCATATCCGCTTCTACAGAATGTTATACACTGCGAGTATAACAAACAGTGGAAATGAATTTCC
>CBDVBE010000152.1:0-13788 GCA_965372145.1 uncultured bacterium
ACCAGGAAAGTCCTATCAGTAAAAATCATTTTTTTCCTAGTATTATGTATTTCTTTTACTGCTTTTTCCCTACCTAAACGTGTCGTTGCCTATTGTCGTTTAAATAGAGATGTCTCAGAAAAACTAAATTTCGACATGATAACTGATTTAAACTGTGTGAAAATTGCACCATACAGTGATGGCTCACTTAATGATGGTGACGTCGTTTATGATGAATTTGAAAAGCTGATTACAAAGGCTAAAGCCAAAAATGTCAATGTATTTATTATGATTGCAGGGAGTGAATGTAATCAGATGGCCTCATCAGCTGCAACGCGTGCAACTTTTGCTGCAAATATTACTCAATTCTGTTTAGATAATGGAATACAGGGTGTTGATATGGACTGGGAACAGCCAAACGGTTTTAATTCGACTGACCGGGCTAACTATACCAGTCTGTTAAAGGACCTTGATGAAGCACTTAATCCTCACGACCTGCTTTTAACAATGGCCGGAGGCACCTGGAGTTATGAAATAAATCGTGAGGGCAGACAGTACCTGGACTGGTTAAATATCATGGCTTATGATATGGGAAAGCCCGATCATTCGACTTTTGATGATGCTCTTGACGCAATATTATGGTGGAGAAAGTATGGCTTTGAGCTTGACGAATTAACCCTTGGACTGCCTTTTTATGGAACCAACTCCTCTGGAACTCAAAGAGGGTACAGTGACCTGGTTGATAATGTGGGAATAGATGGGCCCGATGATGATGAAACAGGCGGATTTCATTTTAATGGAGTAACAACTATTAAAAAGAAAGTACAACTTGCGATCGACAGTATGTGCCTTGGTGTAATGATCTGGGAAGTGTCTCTGGATAAACTGAATGAATCTACTTCGCTATTAACGGCAATTTATCAGGCACTTGGTGTCTCGTCAACTATGCCGGATATAATGAATCCGCAGTTTGATAAAAGAAAATATACAGTTGATTTGGGATCTCTTGATGAAAATGCTGTTTTGTTTGATTTAAAGGGAAGAACTGTTATGGGTCTGGGCCTCAAAAAAGGCAATGTTGCTAGGGGACAATTCATTATTAAAGACAATCAGGAAAAGAAAAAGCTTCTTAAAAAATAATGAATTCAGATTAATAAAAAACCATTATAGGAGGAGTAATATGAAATTTTTTGCAGCTCTATTGTTATTATCGCAGTGGATATCATCCAGTGCTGCATTACCTAAGTATGAATCACCAGTTAAGATGGAAGCAGATGGCGTTCTTGCGACAATTGAAGATCAAAATTCCTATCAGCTAGAACCATTTATGGTTTTTCATCATTTGAATTTGGTCTTCCCCCTATAACAGAAATTTCATCAGAATTAAGGATAATCTTTTGCCACACAACCATCACATCATTAAGGATACCATTTGCACTTGTTATAATAGCATCTTGTATATTAGAAAGTGCTATTTTCTTGCTTGTTACGAGTTAACCTTTTATTATAATTCAAGAAATTATTTTTCCTATCAGCCAGCCACGACAACAATAATGGTTATAACCTCGTAATGCACCTGATAAAGTGGGTGCACCTATGGATCTTCACATTTTAAAATAACAATCCTATTTAACTAAGCGAATAAGCGATGATTGTGTCAGAGATCCATTTTTAATCATACAGAAATATATACCTGATGGTATTTTTTGGTTAGATTGATTCGTACCATTCCAGGTTATTGTTTCTTGTTTTTGGTTAATAGTCCATTGATATAAGCATTTACCTTGAGAATTAATAATATAACCGGATGCATCAGGCTCAACAGATTTCAGGTTGTATTTAACAGTCACTTTAGTACTGGCAATAGATGAGTATACCTGTAAGGAGATTAAGAGATTGGACGCAATAGTGTGTGTAAGTGACGTAATACCTTCCTTTGCATAAAAAACATGTGCATCAGGTGCACCAATATACGGGTGATTTTCATGTCTTCCTGATTTGTCTGCTGCCTGAATATAATAACACATTTCTGCACTATTTGATAACGGTGGGATATAGTTTTTAAATTTATTTGAACCTTGGGATTTTAAAATCGCTGTTGAAAAAGTAGATGCTGTTTTTATTTTATATTTCACAAAAAGAGAATCCTCAATTAAGCTTTTACCACTATATGCACGAATAAGGGCATGAATAGGATATCCCTGAGTGTCTTCACTTTCTACTGTGTCATGAAGGGGAATATGTTTAATACATGACTTTCGGCCTTTAATAAAGTATTTGACTTTATTTAAGACACTATTTCCATATTGGCCCAAGTTTTGTAATAAAATATAAAAAAATATCATTTCTAGGGAGAAAAAATGTATTTTTCACATAATTGCTGTTTTATCGTGATTATTAATCATAGATGTCTTAAGTAAAGTCAAATAAAATCTTTATGGCCGAAAGTCATGTAATATAGAGCATTCCTCTATCAGCAAATTCATGGGTTCGGCAGTGAATTGCGTCAGTTGCGAAAAATGACGAGTATTTGAAACCCATAACAGTGTACCCAGGCATAATCTTTTCATATAATTTTTTAGCATATTCATTATTAGCCGTATTATTTGCAAAGGCAAGTAAGATCTTATTGTTTACAATAAGTGAGTTTGTATATCCTTCTAAATCTCCCTTACAGAGCACTCTATACACTTTGTAGGGTGTACCATATGATGAAATCTGTTTTGACCAGAATGATGCAGCCTCCTCTAATAATTCATATTCAGTATGAGATGGAATTGTTTGTTTTATTATTATTTTATCTGGAGCAAGAAATTTTGCCCAGCAATCAATATGGTCGAGCCAATCTGTTATAAGCGGATCTTCCATTGTTATCAACTTGGTTAACCCTAAAGAGGCTTTATGTCTATCGATTACTGTTTGCTTGGGTATTTGTTCCCATTCTAAACTTTCTTTAAATACTAAATCGCATGATGCTCCTATACCAAGGCCATCGCACATATAATTACCACCCGAGGCGACGACTTCCATTTTTGTAATCGGGATTCCGACCTGTGAAGCAAATAGACTGGGCGCCTTATTGTTGTTGGGTCGAGGACCACCTACATACATTCTGTTATAGGTAAAATCGACAAAGTTCAATTCGCCATTCTCAGAAAACACGCACCATGGCCCCCAATCTCTGGTACACCACGCTTCAAGCTTCATTTGATAGGATCTTACGTTACTCATGACTACGTCGCCGTTCACCATTATCTCTTTGCTCTTAGCTGTGTCTATGGAGAGACAGTGTACAATCACATCCTTTGATATTTCTTTAACCAACGACATAGGAATCCCAAACCTACCGTTATAGGCAATTAAAACACCTTCATTTGGTTCATATTCCGCAATATTGCGAATGCCTGATATTGGTAATAGGCGTAAAGCTTCATCATCAGTAAGTCCCATTGCATTCTCAGCAAGAATAAATAAAACTGATGCAAAAATGGCTAATAGCTTGAAATTTCTCAAAATAAACCTCCTGTTTCTATAAAACGATTTTAATATTATGGAAAAGTACTTAATGTTATACCTATATTTAATTTTTATATTTATAGAATATATTTATACTCTGACATAAAAAATCTTTTATTTAAAATCTCAATATATTTTACTGTGGATGGAAGCTGGTACTCTCCGTCCCAGGATATGCAGTTTACTATATATATTACATATCCTTGAACTCATTTTGTTTTCAATTAATTATTATTCATTTATCTTGTAATCAGAATCTGACTAGTATATGTGTTCACTAATTCTGATTTTATATACGTCGTTACCTTAGCAAGATATCTACCGGAAGCTAAAATACTCCCAGTTTTACTATGTAAATTTATTGGTTTTAATGTGGAAGACGTATATATACTTTTCCCCTTAATGTCATAAATCACAATTAAAACATTGTCAAAATTAACAGTATTTAATACAATCGGTGTACAAATACTGTTTTTGCCAGAAACAACTGAAAATTTCATGCTATTGCATGGCAATCCTAAACTGGTAACAATGTCGGTATTGTTTATAAGCACTTTTTTCTGATACGGTTTTACGTTACGCCCAGTTACGGTTAATAAAAGCTCGATATCATCTGAAGGAATTGCATCAATATTTAACGTTAGCGCATCTGCTTCTTTCACCATTGCAGATGAGACGATACCTTTTGAATCACTATATAAACACACCCTTCCATCGATCTTTGAATCAACGGTCACTTTAAATTCTTTTGCGGTTTTAGCAATACTTCCTTTGTGTGTTACATTTATTTTGTTTGGTTTTTTTGTAAAGAATAAGACACTGGGATCACCAAACAAACAATAGGTTTCAAAGGTTTTTTTAGCAGTTTTATCTTTTTCTAACATATAACTCTCGGCATTCCAAAAAATAGCGCCCGTGGAAAGGTATTCCTCTGAAACAATACCATTAACCATGCCTAACTGACTGTGTTGAGGTGGAACCCAATCTAATTGAATAGCGCATCCTACGACATTCAGTCCACCAAAGTTTTCACGCGTCGTTAACATTTCACCCACACAATCAGCACCCACTCCAGAGCCATTGTTACATGCAAGCTGAAAAAAGAATGGTACTTTATTCCCATTTTTTAAGGCTACTATATCATTTTTTTCAAAATAAAAGCTAGACGGTTCATTCATTCCAAAAGCAGTTGCACTTCCATGACCCAGGTGCAAAAAGAAACCGACGCCAGTATTTATAGGGGTGGAAACTTTCTCTGTAGTGATTTTATTAGTATTATCATGATAGGCTGAATCAATGGAATAACCATAATCTGAGAGAATTTTCAAACTTTGCTGACACCATTCCTTATCGGATGGTGGGGAGCCTTCAATACTGGCCATACCAAAGGTTTTGCCATACCAATCACTTTCAACATCAACTTCTTTTTCATAGGTGAGGACTTTATTCATTGCATTTTTGATCAAACTCTCTTCAGCTGCCCACCAGCGTCCATGAAAAATATCAGGATATTCATCATCTCCTTTTACGAGAGTGTACAATGGATCTTTAATGCCTTTTCCTCTTCCACTATAATCTTGAACCGCCGTTGCAGGAACATCATTTTCATCACCAACGAAAAGAACATAGGTAATATTTTCCTCCGCTGTTTTAGCTTTGATAAAGGTTTCTAATGCAGCTATTCCACTTCCTTGTGTCTCATCGGGATAGAGATATAGTTTTGTATTGATTCCAATCTGATTTCTCCATTCTATATATGGTTTTAGCGTTTCTTTGAATTTGGGAGGTGAAATAATCATCATATTTACACCATCCTCTACCTTGGGAAAGCGGGAACGTTCTATTTTGTAATTGATATATCTTTGTCTGTATAAACCTTCAAAAGATGGTGAAATTCCTTGCTTTGAACCCGTATAACTTCCTGCATAGTACTGAGTTCCCTTTGCACTAATTTTTACTGAAATTGTTTTATAGATTTTTACAATACCAGTTGAAGGATTATATTGAAAAGGGTTGAAATAAATGGTAATACCGCGGACGTCTCTCTGAAAAAACGGTTTTGATAGTTCAGTAGTTTGATTGGGATACCATTGGTTTGTGGTATAAAAATCACTGAATTCATACGGAACCGTTGAAGGCCTGATATTCCTAGTAAGAGAGCCCTTTGACGGAATAACCTGTGCAACAGCCACCTTAACAATTCGTTGACCGATCTGTTCTACCGTAACATCTTCTGCATCAATGGGAATAACGATGTTCTGAGAAAAATAGGGGAGTTCCGGATATCCTTTTTCCAACGAAATATCAGCAAATGGTACTGCAATTTTCGAACAATTCTTTCCATTAATTCTAACCTGAGTTATTGAATATTCGGGTAATTGAAACTCTAAAACAATTTCTCCATCTCTTGATGATACTAAAGAAACAGGATTGTGTGTCTTACCAAAAGACAGGAGAAATAATCCTAAAAGCACCATAAATGAAACTTTAAAAGAATGTCGCATAATGGACTCCTTTTGTTAATATGAATAACTTTATTTTGTTAAAAGTATGAATTTGTTTTGAGTGTATTTGGGTATTAGTCAGAGGTATGCCACGCAGATTTAGAAAACTACATGGGCCTAAACTTATCGGAGAGTAAAAATTGTTGACTTTAAATAACATAGCCCTAACCAATATTGATTCAACATTTTAAGAAAAATCATTATTGATTAGGGCTATGCAGTATGAATCTGCAAGAAGCACTTGTATTTCCCCGGTTTTCTTCCCTAATGTCAGGAAATACAGTGAACAACAATCGCTGTCAAACTTCCTCTATTCTTATAATGTAGCTAATTTTCAATCAAAAATCAACTGCAAATTAAAAAACATATTAAAGATTGCTCAAAAATGGTTTTATTCGCACGATATTAGGCAAATCATCCTATTTGAATATATCCATATCATTTTTATTTATACCATAAATATACTGCAAATAATTCGATATTTTGTAGATTTTATCCTGGTTATCCTGAAACGACAATAAAATAAAAATGCCTGGTTCATTACTATTATGAAAGCGAATTACACCTTCATACCCAAATAGTATATAAGGAAATTCATATAAAATTGTATTAGAATTTATTTCACATTTCCAAAAAAACACATCAAAAACTGCATTTTAGTAAGGGTGAATGAAATAGCTTCTTTTGCGCCAGGGAAGCGAGTTGCCAGTGGCAACATCTTTTCGCGGAGGATTTAGTCTTGACCTCTGATCAAGACCGAGCGGAATGAGCGAGTCTGGAGTCAGCCCGGTGGCTATTAATTAAAAAATGAATAGATAGGCGCCCACCAGGAAAAGCGAGATTGCCACACTATCGCTCGCAATGACATTGAAATAAAAAAAACCCGGCATAAAAGCATACCGGGATGACGTTCTTTTTAAATTACGCGTACGAGCAAGAGTACGAACGATAAAGAAACCCTAATTATCTCAAATAAAACGTCCTTGTCGCACTTACATTACCAGCATTAATCTGCAGCAGGTAAACACCGGAAGTCAACTGTGCACCGTTATTGCTTTTCCCATTCCATACAAGGGATCTGTTACCAGCATTTTGAAATTCATTTGCTAAAACTGCGACTTTCTTTCCGATTGAATTATTCAGTGCGATTTGAACATCAGAATACTCCAGTAACACATAATTGATCATTACCCTGGATTCTGACATTTTCATTTCCAGGTGTAAATTGTTCTGCAGGTCATTTTCTGATAATTGTATAGAATTTGGATAAATTTCAATATAATTACCCGGGGTCAGGTCCTTCCCGGTAAGTCCCTCATAATCTGCAGTATAGCGAAAAATTTTGAAGACTTCGTTATCAAGATCTATACCATTGTATGGTGAAACCGGGATTGAGTCAATGTCGTATTCCATCGCCCCTGTTGAGATAACGGGACTTATGTAGTTCCATACGGTTTTACCATTTGCATCAATCTCAAAAAATCTGCCCTTAACTGCCTCATTGATTAACGTATTCCCATTGGCAAGACGATGTGCATTTCCCATATTTCGGGACCAGAAGTTATTACCGTCGCTGTATTTCCAATCTTCACTGGTTGGACCAAAGGGGCTGCCGGCACTGGGAACAGTGTATACACCGGGACTTGTTTCAGGAGGAGTAATTACCTGAATGCTGGAGACCTGGGAATTGTACCCGTTGTCAAAAATCATGATTTTTCCGGCATCGGTGAGACCCTCGGGGATCCAGTGCGGGTCGTGGAGCCCCTGAAATACCTGTACCTCCGTTGCGTCGTATGATTTAGGATTTCCCCAGCGGTATAAAATATCCCCGCCCTTACCACTGTTTCCACCGGAATGGCTGGCAGCTTCTGCAGTCGTCGTGCTATGATCGATAATAATCAACTGGTTGGCACCATGATGTCCAATAACAATCTGATCATATTCCGCATGATAACTGAGACCGTTTACATGCATCCAGTCCGCTGATTTTCCCTGGTTTGGATTTTTAAAGTAATTGAAGTGCAGCAATTGAGGATTACTTTTCACTCCATTTGCAATGTGATTTTCCTTATCGGAGTAATCCTGCTGCACCAAATGGTCAAAAGCGCGCCATTCCCAGACAATGGTTCCACCACCCGACGTAAGGTCCGGCTTAATCTCAACAAGTTTATCTAATGCGATAAAACCCTTAGTACTGACACATGAAGGATCTCTTCCAGCAGCAACAGCATCTGCATTGTCTACTCTTTCATAGACAGTAGCGAGTATGTGAAAACTGCCATCGGACTGGTATATAGGAATAAAATCATTGTGCATTATGTATTGATCTGTTGACAATGTATATTCCCATGTAACCTTTCCGTCCCAGTCGACCATTTCGAGCGTGGCATGTAAAGCGGGCATCCCGGAAAAGGTTGAGTTAGCAAGCCACACCCCGCGAAGAAGTTGACCGTTTTTAAGCAGCATACCGTGATTTACCCGATCGCCATTCGGGTGCGGCCAGGAATTAATAAGTCTGCCTTCCGCATTAATTAAATAGTTGCAGGTATAATGCATTGGAGTAAACAACGTGTACCCGCCAAATGCACCGCTCTCATTGAGCAAGGTTCCCACTGTCTTTTGAGCATTTGCGCTGGTGAACACAAGCGCTGCGAAAATCAATATGGCTGCTTCAGCTTTTTTAAACATAACAACTCCTATCAGTCATTATTTCTTTTCTCCCGTACGGAGACTTATAGTGTTCTACACTAAATTATAACAAAAATATTAAAAAACGGCAGCTTTTAAATAAATCTGGTCAACAAAAACTCAGAATTTGTTCAACACATTCCCGGGATTTAAATAGTGATTCATTAAGGTGGCATTTTTTTGTTCGTATTAATTAAAAATTCTTTTTACAAAACCAAAATATTAAATATGTATCAAATAATATAATTTACAATTGATATAAAATAGCAATAATGGTTTAATGAGGATTCGTTTCACATTTCTTAAGAGATCTGATTATTTGCTCTATTGATAAACTCATTCGAAGCGGCTTTTGCCGTGCGCCAGGGATGCGGAAGGTGCGACAGCAGTCTTGGAATGCAAGACCGAAGCGATAGAGGAGCCTGGAGCGAGCCCGGTCAGGTTTCATTCGAATGAATCCTGAGGCGCCCAGAAGGAAAAAGAAAAAGCACTGGTTCCCTAACAATCCCTTCTACTTTTATTATAGGCTGTTGCTAAAAAAATAGGAAATGAAAAAAAAAGAATTGTGTTTATTGATAAAATTAAAACTGTGGATGTTCATATCAGCTGATAGTTATACGCTAATTATTTTTTTTATTCAGTTTTATTTAGTACATAATAGTATAGATCCTATCGAGCGATTACTTTGAACTCCTTACTCACATTTTCTGTGCTTATAGATATCACATACATACCATTCTTGAATTTCCCCAATGAAAGAACCGCTGCGGAGCCATCATTCCGGAACGACTTACTTATAACCCTCTGTCCCAAAATATTGAAGACATTGACTCCAATCTTTTCGCCTGTCATCCCGACAAGATCAACATTACAAGTTCTGTTCACCGGATTAAAAGACAGTGTTGTCTTGTTAAGATTCTTTACGTTGCCCAAACTGTTTTGCACCGGAAAATCAACTTCAAATTCCGTGTATACTATAGGATGGTCCGAAGGATATCTGTCAAAATCACTACTACGCATCATATCTGATTCAACAGCTCTCATATCTTTCCCCTGGTAGTATAGATAGTCAATGCGGTTCTCCGCATCATTGAGCTCACGGAATGAATCTTTAAAACCGGCATCAGTCATTAATCTACTGTGACCCGATGCTCCTGCACCGTCAAGATGTGACGAACTGTTAAAGTCGCCGCCCCACAACACCGGAATGTTATCTGCATCGTCAATCAATTCGGACCAGTGATCAAGTGCGGTAACCAGCTGGCTTGTGTTATCTCCATAGGACCAGTTTGAAAAGACAATAACATCCTGCTGTTTACTGACTTTGATATGGGCGCCGCCATTATTTTCGGGAATACCTTTTACCTGATACCCTCTTTTTAGGGGATAGCGACTTAAAACTGATATATTTGACCCCCACACCTTAGCAGAAAAGAGACTGGCAGCAATCATAATTTCATAGTCAAGAATGCTGGCAATTTTAGGCCCTGCCCCATACGTTTCCTGCATCATTATAAAATCGACATCCAACTCCTTGATTATCTCCGCGACCCTTTCCGCACCATCCCAGCCATGTTCTTCTATTGTAAAGTGAGTACCGCCATGCCAGATATTCCATGCAATGGCTGACATTTCTGATTGTTTTTCTGTATAATCAGGTTTCCTGAGACTGAAATGTTTACCGTACAACTCTGCAACTTCTTCATCAGTAAGTGTCCGGTCCCAGACAACAGCATTATCCAGTTGTCCAACAAATTGATCAAATTCAGAATTGTCCGCTCGCCCGTCAACAGCAATACACGTTGGTAAGCTACTGGAAATATCCTGGGTTAAATCACTGATATTTATAATTGCTCTCTTGCGTCCGTCAAAATAGATCCTGAGAGAACTTTCACTGACCAGGTGTGAGAATACAATCTGATGCCATGTATTGTCATTCAGCACCTGGGTTCCCGGAAAGGGCTCATACCAGTAATTCCGCACACCATCACCAACATTTACTCCCCAAGACCCATCACGGGCATATATTGACCAGCCATCACGAAGTTTCTGCATGCCATAGATACCACCAAATACATTAGACGCTTTTTCCCGCAGGTCACTATTAGAGAATATGACTGGTGAACTGGCAGAATCAATATTGGTTTTAACCCATATCTGAATGGTAAAATCTTTATTGTCGTCTAAGTCAAGTGCGGATGAAGTTCCCAGGTTGATAAACTGGCGAGTACTGCTTTCACTGAATCGAATTGCCTTACCGTCAAATCCATCCACATAGGCAGGTGTGCCGCTTACCGTTCCATTGATAGCGGTACCCTGCTCTCCGTTTGCATTTCCTTCAAATTTAAAATGGACAATTTGAGAATACGCTGTACTTGAAATCAGCAAAAACAATATACTAATTGATTTTAATGGATACATGTTCTCACTCCATACAATTTTTAGCTGAGTATTATTTATTCTTTACTTACCAAAAGACGGAAACATTCCTTTGTTTCGCCTCTCCTTATATCCGCAACATACATCCCATTGGGAAGTGAGGCTAAAACAATTTTTGTACTGCCTATTTTCTGACTAAGCACAACCTGACCACGCATATTTCTTACCGACATTTTATACCCAAGATAGGATTTTTCAAAAAGTAAAAATCCATCAGCAGCGACAACAAACTTTTCAGTATTTCCATAAACTTTATTAAACACCGGTGAATTGGTTGAGTTCACATGTATCACCAGTTCCGGATGAAACCTGGAATCAACAGCATCTGATGAATAAAGATTTACTGATCGGGGTATACAGTCACCAATCACACTCCAGGCTGCCGCGCCACCGACACTGCCGGGTTCATATCCCGCTAAATTACAAAACACGCTGTTTGCATCATTTGCGCATTGATATACCTGCCTGTTATATACTGTGACATCACCGCCCGCGAAGGTTAAACCGGGCTTGTACAATGTAAGTGAATCGCATTGAAAATCCGCGGTGCTTTTCCCCTCTCTGGTGGGAAGCTCATTGTCCGGATGATAAAAAGGAACTGAATTTTGAAATCCGATAATAAATCCGTTATTTTCTGCCTGCCCATTGAGAATTTTCTGGACCTGGTCGGTAATGGGAATCATATATCGATCACCATCATCATAGCACACTGCACTGCCGATAACTGTTGTATCCTTCTCTATGCGCTGCCATGTTAGAGAATTCTGATCCCATACCTGGGAAGCCGCATAGGCATTGAGGATCCCTCCTCCGTCACCGCCGGTTGTGTATAGAGCAATTTGTGCACTATAAATCTCCTTTGACAAAAGAGAGTCCGGTATATCGAAATTAATAGCCGCCCGGGCTATATTTCGGTAGATGCATCAGCCCATATGGTACAATTCGTATAACCCCTGAAGTTTTTCCTCACTGCCGCTTCCCTTATCATATTCATAGGTAAATGAATTGGGACCACTATTGATCCGCTGTGTTTCATGCATACTTACCCAGGTATCACTAGTAGTATTTTTTAGAACCATTGCTCTGGCATCAGCAATGGTGAAGAGTGAGGCTATCAAAAGAATAAGTACTTCATGGCAAAAATGCAGACGATTAAAAATCCTCATAAATTCCTCTCCCGTTAATTTTATTCCGTAGCTATTATCTCAGTCATTTTCCTATGTACTTAATAATTTATGTATAACCGTTTAATATTTCACTTAAATCTATGTAATATAGAGAATTATCGTACTCTTTTAAAGTACACTTTTTTTATTATTGTACCTGATACCATATAATTTCCCCAAGAATTTGCCTATATTATTTAACAGGAATGCATCGGTGAAAAGACCATCTGCACGGGAGAGGTGAATATGAGTAGATTAAAAAACAAACGACTTTATTCGGCTTTTGCAACTATCTGGCTGATCTTTTTAACCACACTGGGACAAAGTCGTGATGTGACATTTCTTTTCACTTCGGATCACCATTATGGGAGTGGAAATTCGGCTGCAGGTTTTATTGCGAATTTGAATGCTATTCCCGGGAAAGCATACCCTGCCGAAGTCGGCGGAACGGTTGATGAGCCTCGTGGAGTGATCGCATGTGGAGATCTAACAAATTATGGATATGGCGATGAATGGTTTGCATTTGCTAACGAGCATGGTTTAAACGGTGATAGGCTGCTCGACTTTCCTATATATGAAGGATTTGGCAACCATGATCAGTGGGAAGTTACTAATGCGACCGTTAGGGATGCTATAAAGGAGAGAAATTTACTTCGTGTGGGTGTATCCAATATTTCGAAAAATGGATTTCACTACTCCTGGGATTGGGATGATGTCCATTTTATTCAACTTAATTTGATGGCTGCAGTACAAATTCCCACTAATGAGCGTTTTGATGCAAAAAACAGCATAGGATTCCTTGAATCGGACCTGGCTGAAAAGATTGGAGACTCAGGAAGACCTGTGATCTGCGTCCATCATTGTAATGTTGATCTTGATGATGGGAGGTGGACTGCTGAGGATAAAATCCGGTATGCTGAAGCTCTACAAGGTTATAATGTTATTGCCATTATACACGGCCATACGCATAGTTACAGATACTATACATGGCACGGTATCGATGTCTTCAATTCAGGCGAAATTAGATTATCTCCCAATGGGGATTATCTTGTTGTGCATATCACCGATGATCTGTTGACTGTTATTGATTATAATAATAGCTCCTGGGGACCGGTTGTACAACGGTCAATTGGTAGTCCTACCAGTAGTCTTTCTGTACCTGCAACTGGTAAAAGTAACGCCCTGCAATGCCGTGTTAACCGAGAGCATTTAAAAATTAACGTTGATTTCATGGGTGATTATCGGGTTTCCATAGTCGGACTTAACGGAAAGACAGTCCGGAAGCAGTTTTCTGGTAACAACGCACAATCGTATGCATGGGAACCAAAATCATCTGGAGTATACCTGGTAAACCTACAAACTGGAAAGAAAAATTTTACGCGCAAAGTTCTGATCCACAAATAACTGATAGTAATTTCAGTTAGCGTTATACGCACCACTACCACCATTCATATGCTTAACTACAATTTGGATTATTCGCAGGCTCACCGAGCCCC
>CBDVBE010000153.1:0-13757 GCA_965372145.1 uncultured bacterium
GGTTGTCCCTTCCCCTGATCCTTCTCCCGTACCAAAACCGCTGCCGCGATTAACCACACCCGAAGCTGATCCGGAGCCTGTTCCGCTTCCAATGCCTCCTTTTCCGACGATCCCATTTTTCATGGCTCCGGGAGCATCCTGCAACGGTAATGTATCACGAGCATGCATGATCTTTCCGGAAGTTCCGAATTCCCCGGTTGTCCCTTCCCCTGATCCTTCTCCCGTACCAAAACCGCTGCCGCGATTAACCTCACCCGTACCTGATCCAGAGGCTCCTCCGCTCCCACCGCCACCTTCTCTGACAATCGCATCTTTCAGGCGACCGGGAGCATCTGATAAAGGTAATGTATCACCCGCAGGCGTCATCTTTCCGGTACTTCCCTTTTCCCCGGTTGTCCCTTTACCGGATCCGCCTCTCTTACCAAAACCGCCGCCGACATTAACCTCACCCGTACCTGATCCGGAGCCTGTTCCGCTTCCAATGCCTCCTTTTCCGACGATCCCATCTTTCAGGTGTCCAGGGACATCCGGCAACGGTGATTTTACACGCGCAGGCATTATCTTTCCGATTATTCCCTTTTCCCTGATTGTCTCTTTACCGGAGGTGCCTCCCTTACCAAAATCGCTTTTGCCATTATCCTCAACCGTACCTGTTGCAGAGACTTTTCCACTCCCACCGCTTTCTTCTCTCACGATCTCGTCTTTCAGTTGTACGACAGCATCCGGCAGCCGCTTTGCAAGTCTGCTTCCTATCGAATCAATTTGAACCGGTTCTATGCCGTTTACCCCGAGATCCCTCAGCAGTTCATACTCAAGCCTGGAAAGGGTTTCCTCTATATTGTCACTGTCCAATTCACTACTACCCGCTATCTCCTCCTTTGTCATTTTCATACTTACACGTTCGATATAATCACTTAGAATTGCAATGAACTCATCATCGGAACCGGAAAGATTTGAGCGTATTTCTGAAGCCAGTATTATAAGCCTTGCTGCAGCCTGCGGATTATTCTTCAGATCTTTGACGATTTCGCTGACAGAAACGCCGATCTCTTCCGCGGCGTCTTTAAGGAGCTCTATAAGTGAACTTCCCTGGAGTTCACCGGCAAGACAGCGGACCATTTCAAGATACTCCGTCAGACTCATTCCCTCCGCAAGCAGGACTTCCTTGATTCTCGGTATAAGCCGCTTTAAATTGATAGTGTCCGGAATCAGCCTTCTTATAAGCAGGGCCAGATCCTTCGGTGATTTTAGCCCTGCTTTATATTCCTCGCGGATAATTTTAATAATAACTTCATCGGCAAGGTTGTCCATTTCCCTCACAGCCTCTTCACCTGCCTTGTCGATAACCCCGGTAGTCGAATCGGCCTGCAGGTCCTCTATAATGCCCTTCTTTAGTACTGCCAGAGCCTCAAGAATTTCATTCGGCGGAGGTAGCTTTCCGCTGTCAATCACACCAAAGGGAACCCGTTCTCTTAGTTTTATCAGGTAATCGACAAGCAATGCAGGTCCACCATCTTTTATCTGGGCCCGCAGGTTCTTTGCGACGTCGTCCGATTGTGATACAATGTGTCCGACGGATAAAATCTGAACAAACTCTCCGAAATTCTCCTTTACTACAATTTCATCATCCAGAACCTTCCGAAACGTTATGAAATTCAGCCTTATCCCGCGTATATCCTTTTTCTCAAATGTCTCCTTCATTGTCTCTACAGTAACAAAGTTCGTTGGATCGTTAAGCATAGTGATAAAAAGGTTGAGGGCCTCGGTGCTAAGCCCTTTCTCGAAAGCGACAGACTGTATCCCGGCGCTTTTAAAACGGGTGACAAGACGGGCCGCGAACTTTTTCTTCTCAACTTTCCAGCTTTCGCAAAAGAGTGATTCTTCTTCCACATGTATTGTCAACGGAGAAATAACCGCAAGTACATCCAGGAATTTGACGTGAAGATCGATACAGGCTTTTTTAGTCATTTGATGATCGGTGCCGTACATAGTAAAATTGTTAAATGTCAACCACAGGTTTTTCAGAATTATCTCTGCCTCCTTACGATCAAAAACCTGGTTTTGTCCACTTTCACCCGGCAACATTATGGATCCTTTCATTCAGTGTTGTCATTGATGGTAATGATGTTTCCCCTATGGAGCGGCAGCTTATGTACTACATCATTCATTGAATGTAGACACGAGATGTCATTCCAGGTCGCGGCGATACTCTTTAAGCGCATTTGTAAATTCCTCGCAGTCCTGATACCTGTCATCGGGGTTTCCCGAGATTGCTTTTAATATAATACTCTCAAACCGGTTGTCAATAACAGGTGAAGCTTCCGAAGGACGTTTGCTGAACATTGATGAAGGATTATTTATTTTCATCTTCAGTACCACCATTACATCCCGGTCCGAAAGGGGCAGAACTCCGGCGGCCATCGTGTAAAGAACAAGCCCGACCGAATAGATATCCGAACGGCGGTCCACATTCTGATATTTAAGTCTCTCAGGCGCCATGTACAATGGACTACCTACTATGTAATCGGTCGGCTTCTTTGACTGAGCTGTTTTTGCGATACCAAAATCAGCAATGAGGGGACGGTTTGTTTTCTCCTCTATAAGGATGTTACCGGGCTTAATATCCTGGTGAATCACACCTTCGCTGTGTGCATAGGCCAGACCATCAAGAATACCCAGTGTCAAAGCAATGATGTTCTTAATCGGCATTATCCTCTTATGAGGTAACGGGTTTTTAAGGTGATTTGTAACAATCAGATCCAGGTTGCTTCCATTTACAATCTGCATTACCTGAAAAAAACAGTCGTCCGTTTCACCAATTTCAAAGATAGGCACAATATTTGGGTGACTGAAACCGGCAACCACAATTGCCTCAAGATTGAACATCTTCCTGGTGTCTTCGGAAATTTCTTTAGTTTTAGGGAGGATTTTAACGGCAACCCGCCGTCTGAGCATCTTCTGAAACGCAAGGAACACCAAGCTCATCGCTCCCTGGTCCAGTTCATCAATAATGGTAACGGAGCCGATTTCCCGACCGATAAATTTTTCCGGGTCTATATAAAAATTGCTTAATGATTTGATAGGAATTCCGAATGTTGATAGTTAAAAGGAAATTGAAAATTTGAAATTTGAAATTAGAAATTAGAAATTAGAAATTAGAAACTTGAAACTTGAAACTTGAAACTTGAAACTTGAAATTAGAAATTAGAAATTGAAAACTTGGAAACTTGTTATTCATGTTTTTGTACTATAAACATCCAATTCATATAAAAGTTTTATATTTTCCCCCAATTTTCAATTTCAAGCAGCAAACGGCTCCGTTTCATTTTTTTCCCAATTTCCAATTTCCACCACGGATCAGAAATCGAATATAGAAAACTTCTGACCACTGACTGCTGACTACTTCTTTTAGCTTATATCTCTGTGGTTACTGCGATGATCTGTTCAATGGTTGTCACTCCGGCAAGCGCCAGTTCAATCCCCGCCTGACGAAGTGTTTTCATGCCTTCGCGTTCCGCCTGTTCCTGAATATCCATGGTCGATGCGTTACGCAGTATCATTTTACGGATCGTTTTTGAGACAACGATCATTTCAAAGATGCCGATTCTTCCGGAGTGGCCGGTGCCATTGCAGTTAACACATCCTTCACCGATGAAAAACTTGAGTTCTTCCTTCTTTTCAAGTTTCAACTGGTCGAGCAATTCATCCGGTGGATCGTATTCAACTTTACATTTAGGGCAGACTTTACGTACGAGACGCTGGGCAACCACCAGGTTCAGCGAAGAACCGAGCAGCAGGGGAGGGATACCGATATCGACGAAACGGGCAATGGTGCTTGCGGCGTCGTTGGTGTGCAGTGTCGAGAAGACCATGTGTCCGGTCAGGGCCATTTTAATGGCTATATCCGCGGTCTCATTGTCACGAATCTCACCGATGAGGATGATATCCGGGTCCTGTCGCAGAATTGAGCGGAGGGAGCTGGCAAACGAAAGGCCGATCTTGGTATTGACATGTACCTGGGCGATCCCTTCCATATGGAATTCAACCGGGTCCTCAACCGTGACGATGTTTCTCGTAACATTTTTCACCTGCTGCAGTGCTGAGTAAAGGGTGGTCGATTTGCCGCTTCCGGTTGGACCGCTGACTATGATCATACCGTAGGGTTTCGCAATCTGGGTTTTGAAAATGCCAAGGTCATACTGGGTAAATCCGAGGTTGATCACACTGCGTTCGAAGGCCTCTTTGTCAAGAATACGAAGCACAGCTTTTTCACCGAATATGGTCGGGAGGACGGAAACTCGTATATCTACTTCCCGCCGGCCCATTTTCACGACCATGCGGCCGTCCTGTGGGAGGCGCCGCTCTGCAATGTCAAGGTTCGACAGTATTTTTATACGCGTGACAATTGCCTGGTGGGTCCGTTTCGGGGGTGACATGACCTTGCGCAGGTCACCATCGATACGGTAACGGATGTAAAGTTCCTTTTCCAACGGTTCAATATGAATGTCACTTGCCTTGTCCTTGACCGCATTGCCGATGAGAATATTCACAAGCCGGACAATTCCCAACTCCGCCCCTGCAGCGGCAATCTCATCAAGATTGATATCCTCTTCTTTTTCCTGCATGTACTCAACCGTATCTTCCAGGTCGAGTGTGAGATCAGAGGCTTCCTGATGAGAGGCGATGTCGCGGTAGTTACGTTCTACTGTGGTAACAATATCATCAAGTTTTCCCAGGACCGGCTTGATGACCATCTCGGTGATGTCCCTGAGACTGTCCAGAAGTCGCAAATCAAGAACATCGGTCATAGCAACGGTCAACTCATTACCATTTTTCTCAAGCGCAATACAGTTATGGCGCTTGGCAATGTAATCGGGAATCAGGGCAACTACTTCAAGGTCAACGGTTGCATACTGCTTGGAAATAGCAAGCGGTACACCCAGCTGGCTTGCCAGAAAATGCATTTTCTGATCATCATCAATGTACCCGAGCTCGACTAATGTTTCTCCAAGACGCTGGCCGGTGTTCTGTTGATAATCGAGGGCCTTTTTCAGCTGAAGTGGGGCAATGATATTGTTCGCGACAAGTATCTCTCCCAGTGACTTGGCAAGTGCCTTAAAGCCGATACCGGAGGGTTTCTTGTTCCGCTGAATGGATAAGGCCACAATATAGGTTTTTATCATTCTGGCAAAATCAGCCGGATCAAAAGGGAGGTAGATAATATCGTTGGTGGTAATCTCATTTTTATATTTAAAAATATCGTGATTGGCATTTTCATTTATCACCGCAAAAACGGCGGGTGTTTTCTTTACGATATGCAGTGATGCAACATCGGAAACATATTTTTCCGGATCGTCACCTGTAGAAAAAATGGTAATGGCAATATCACACTGAATGCTATTGTGTTTGGCCAGGTTTCCTATCGTAACAGTTACCATTTTATGGATACCGGAACTGGTAATCAGTCCCTTAAGCGTCTCCATTCCGGCTGGTGTATAGGCGAAGAGAACAAGCTTGAATCGTTCTGAGGATGTTTGTAGAGAGTCTTCGGGCATAGCGGTTGTGTGCTCCTGTTATATTTTTGTAACCGATTGCTGATGTGCTTCTGAAGAGGTAATTATACGCAAATAATATACTTTGAAATTATACTATATAACTATACTGTTTTAAATACTTATCATCCAAGTAACTATTCAGGTATAGTTTTTAGTAGTGTCATTGCGAGCGAAGCGAAGCAATCTTCTACGTCTGAGAAATGAGATTGCTTCGCTTCGCTCGCAATGACAATGAGAAAGTCACATCACCTGAATAGTTACTTATCCAATTATTTTATATTGTTTCAGGTGTTCAGGTTTGTAAACCCCCAAAAAACGTAGGGGTCCAAAACGGGCGTTTAATAAAACGCCCTTACAAAAAAAGTAGAGAAACAGGATATGCTATTGTTGTAGTACATCAATCATACATTTACGGAAATCATCTTTATCCAGGCTTACCTCCATGGCGTCTTCCTCTGCCACCAGCCCTGATTTTACAACCGAGGATAGTGACTGATTCATACTCTGCATACCGAATGTATGGCCGAGCCGTATCTGGTTATCGATATTGTGGAGTTTATTCTCCCGGATAAGAGACCTGATTGCCGTGGTCGCTACCATGATTTCCAGTGCAATCTGAAGGCCGCCGCCTATTTTCGGAAGCAGTACCTGTGTCATAACACAGTTCAGGGACATGGCAAGCTGGGTCCTGATCTGGTGCTGTTTTTCGGCCGGGAAAACATCGACAATACGGGCCAGTGTCTGGGAACAGGAGTTGGTGTGCAGGGAGGCAAAGCATAGATGCCCGGTTTCTGCTACCGTAATAGCGGCCTGAATCGACTCGGCATCACGCATCTCACCGAGCAGAACCACATCAGGATCCTGGCGGAGGATGCTGCGCAGTGCCGAATGAAATGACCTGGTGTCAACATAGATTTCACGCTGGTCAAGGGTCGCCTTTTTATGGCTGTGGAGATATTCAATGGGGTCCTCAATAGTAATAATATGACAGTACCGTGTCTCATTAACCCGCTCGAGCATCGCCGCAAGGGTCGTTGACTTGCCGCAGCCTGTCGGGCCGGTGACCAGGACCAGGCCGTTCGGCCGATCAGACATATCTTTAACAATCGGCGGAAGGCTCAGCTCCTCAAACGACAGAATCCTAAAGGGGATTCTCCGAAATGCCCCGGAAACACTTCCCCGCTGCATAAACACATTGACCCTGAACCGTGATATATCGTGAATACCGAATGAAAAATCAATCTCGAAATTCTCTTCAAGTGTCTTCTGCTGCTCTTCGTTCATGACCTGATAACAGAGTTCCCTTGTGAGCTCCGGCGTCAGGTAGTCATAGTCAAGTGCCTGCAGTATCTTGTCTTTGCGTACCTGCGGTGCCTGGCCCACACTGAGCAGGAGGTCGGTACCATCCATCTCTACCATTATCGTCAGTAATTCGCGGCAGGAAATTTCTTTGGTCATTGCGGTATTGCCCTGTGTTCGAATGGTGAATTGTTATTCTTTCTTTACTCCTCAACTTCGAACTCAACGGGTTCCAGCTCTTTTTCAGCTTTTTTCTTCGCCGGTGTGGCGGTACTGGTTTTCCTTTTTGGTTTTGGCTTTGCCTTGTATTCTTCGTTCACTTCTTCCCCGTATGATATCTCAGACGCATCAGCAATAATTCGCGGTGTTATCTCGATAATGAGATTGGTTTTTCGTATTTCATTTCGCCTATGCTGGAACAGAAGTCCGATCAGCGGGATCTGGCCCAGGATCGGAAGTTTTTTAACGTCATCTGTTTTCTCTTCGGAAAGCAGTCCCGCCAGAAGGATCGTCTGGCCGTCAGCGACGCGGACGGTCGTTTTTGTTTTACGAACTCTGACAAGCGGTATATCAGCGTTGGGCCCTTTCCAGCCGACAATTGAGGATACTTCAGGCTCAAGAGCGAGTGTTATCTGTCCCTTTTCATTAATATGCGGGGTCATTTTAACAATAACGCCGACCTCCTCTTTCATCACCTGTTGATTGGCCCCGCCGCCCGCACCTGATAAATTGTAGGATTGAATGACATAGGGAATCTTTTCACCGATATGCAGGCTCGCCTCCCGGTTATTGGTGGTGGTTAATTTGGAATCCATGAGGAGCTTGGCGACACCCTCTTCGATGAGCATATCGAGCGTCACATTAAAATTGATCGGCATCTGCAGCCAGTTGCCTGCCTTGAAATTTTCCCGGACGGGACCTCCGGTATAGCTGACGCCGGTTTCTATAGAGGAAAGCTCGCCCCAGTTGATGCCGTATTTGTCAAGGTCGTTCATGGAGACTTCGATCAGCCGGGTTTCGAGCATGACCAACGGGTGCGGATGGTCGATTGATTTGACAATACGCTCAATTTCACGGATAACGCGCGGGCTGGTATAGCAGATCAGGCGGTTGCCGCCCTGGTCGACCTTTACATTTTTTGTCAGGTCAGAGAGCATTACAGCTACCTCGGATGCCCGGGCGTATTTAAGCTCGACTACATAGCTCGACTGTCCGACCTCCTCCTTTAATTTCCCCGGTTCAGCGATCAGGACCGAATTGCCGATGATCTCGTAGGAGAGTCCTGCTGCACGGACCAGCAGGTTAATGGCCTCATCAAGCGGTGTTTTATTGAGAATTATGGTGATCTTCTCCCGGTGTACTCCTTCACCGGCAACAAAGTTCATACCGGAACGCTCCGACAGGACTTTGAGCACCTCGGAAAGGCTAGACTCGCGTGCCCACAGGGTAATGGGTGATTTCAGCCGGGGATTTTCATTTTCAGTAATAATTGGCGAATTACTGGTTTCATCAACAGCGCCGCTGGTATTACATGGTCGTAATAGTGATCCGAGAAAGAAAAGGGCAATGAATGATGTGTTTGTAAGCCTGTTCAATGTTTTCCTCCCTATCTAGGGTAAAAGTATATATAGAGACTTAATCTTTTTCTCAATAATAGTTATATCTTAAAAAATGTATCCCCTTTTGTTTCAGTCTGTTTTTTACTTTTGCGGTGCAGGCGTCTGCCTGTATTTATTTTTTTTACCCCGCGCGCCTGAAATATCATAATAATAGACCAGGGAATCACTATCCATGAATATCCGCCCGCTGGTGATTTTCTGGATCTTTCTGTCACCAACCACATCTCCCACTTCCACCGCAAAGGAACGTTCACCTTTCATCACGATCGCGGTATAACTGTTCTGCTCGTCATCAAAGATGATAGCGGTCAGCTTAAAGGGATCAACCGTTTCTACAGGGGTGACCGTGACTGGTAATGTTTTTTTTGGTCTGAATATCCGTCTGGCAACACGCCGTATTTTACCGGTCATTGGATCTTTACCGCCGGTATAGCCGAAACTGGCCCGTGTTGCAAGTTCCACTTCAAGACGGTTTACCATATTGATAAAATCCTTGTCATAGCCCTCAGAGAAAGAGAGCGCTTCCTGGACAGTCTTGTCAAACTGTTTTTTCCGCAGATACATTCGTGCTGACATGCCGCCGGCTAACAGCAACGACAGAACTGCTGCGGCAATGAGCGTGGTATATTTGTTCATGCTTTTTTTCAGCCTTTCTCAACAGGATTCTAGAGGGGTGGATTTTTTTTAATCCGGTACGTATTAACGTGCATATTGACGCGAATACCTTTATTACCGCCTGAATATCTTCTGCCTTCTTTTCCTTTTATCTGTTCAACCTTGAAGGATTCGATTGAAACGATCCTGCGGCTGTTCTCAAATTTGGCACACAGTTCGCCGAATTTGAAGAAGTCGCCCTCTATCACGATGTCATATCCATAGTTAGTAACCCGGTTATTGGTGTTCGGCCGAGTAGGTCTTAACGAAATGAGTTTGAGCTTGAGGTCATTGATGCAGGTGGTGACAAATTCGAAGAAGTGTGTTTCATACGTGATCGAGTCCTTCTGCCCGGGAAAATCCATATTTTTGAAAACCAGGTCCCGAACGTGATTAAGGTTTTCGTGCACAATTTTTGCGGTTGCCAGTTTATTGGATGTAATGATCCGCTGTTTCTCAAGTTCGATGAAATCTTTTTCGTATTGTATAACATAGTATCGGTCTGCCACGATGAAGACAATTAATCCTGCGATCACTATAGGAAGAAGAATACTGCCGAGTTTCATTTTTATCGCGCTCCTGTCTTATTTGATGAAAAGTCAAAACTTACCCGTTTCTTTCCTCCATCATCTTTCCGCATGGTGGAATTGAGATAGGTAACTATAAAATCGTCGCTGAAGGTTGAATCTATCCGGAGTTCATTAAGATAATCATCAAGGGTAATAAGCTGTTCCTGTCCAGGTGAAATATAGCCGTACCCGTCCACTGTATAAACATTTTTTTCATAACCGAGTCTGGTTATCCAGTAGTTTCCGGGAAGATGAAATGCCATTGACGCCAGTTTCTTTGTCCAGAAGATCCTGCCGTTCTGTAATCGGTCCAGCAGCTCGATATCAGCCTTATTCACTATCATCTTTGTCTTCCGGTACTTGCGGTACTCAGCCTCGATTCTTGCGAGTTCTTCACGCTCATTCCTCAGTACCTGTTCCATGCCCAGTATTTTAAGGGTTGAATAAAAGGCCGCAAGGCAGAGAGTACCAAAGCAGATAAGGCACAGGATAAATGTTCTGAATTGTCTTCTCTCAGTTTTTTTCTCCTCTTCCCGAATTTCTCGAACAAAATTGATGGAATACTTCATCCAGAGCCTTTCTGATTTGAGCTGTATATTGTCTTTTGTTAAATAAGACAATTTTTTAAATCAAAATCTTACGCCCCCTAAATCCACCGAAAGGGGACTTGCATTGAAATAATATTATAATAAAATTACTACCTTGACACCTCCCCCTTCGGGGGATTTAGGGGGCGTCGTGTAAAGAGTTGGTAATATTCTATCCGTCCTCCTTCATAGCCAGGGCAACTGCCAGATCAAACTTTCCGGGTGCTGCTTCCTTATCCGGCGTTATCTCTTTTACCAGGTCTATTGGTTCAGTATGCAGACCGGTCTTTGATTCAATGACCTCCAGCAGTTCCGGCTGCAGGTAATTTCCCAGAAGATGCACGCTTGAAATAGAGGCGGTGTGAAAATTATTTTCATAAAACGAAAGGGAGCGGACCAGTTCATCGGCAAGGCCGCTTATTCTGCGCTCTTTTTCCCGTATCGGGAGCTCTTCCCGGCCGGTATTCCCAAAAAGCTCCCGGGCGGTAAAGTATATTGTCCGGTGATAAAATGAGGACGTTGTACCGTCGATAATCACACTGCTTATATCCGGGCCGATATGGAGTATAATTTTTGTACCGGTATCGGGAGTATCCCCGTTCTTTTGGGTCGCCCAGAACGCATTTGCCGCAGCAAGTGGAAGAATATCAACGGTCTGCGGTTTGAAGCCGGCTTTTCCAAGACATCTAAGGTGCCGGTTTAACAGGATGTTCGCTACTGATGCAACGAGCACCTCCTGGTTTTCCCCTTCAGTATCATCGCCGGGGATATACTGGAATTCAACGGTTGACGCCGCAACCTCAAAAGGAAGGTTTTTTCTGATCTCATACTTTAGAGCGTTCCGTATCTCCTCCTCAGGAAGAGGCTTGAACGGGAACTGCGCCGCATAGAGCTGTTTCCCGGAAACACACGATACGACCCGGTCCCCACTCCCGTGTGAAAATTTTGCACGCATTATTTTCAATCCCTTGATAAGGTCTTCATCCCTGGTGATGTTGCCGTTGACCTCTCCCAGGTCTTCGATGTAAAACTGGGTCTCCTTTCCGCGCGGTGTTGCGACTACCTTTGCTGCACGAATACCGAAGTTGTCATATTCGAGGCTGATAGTTGTTGCCTGCTTTTTTACCATGTATTACTCCCCTGTACGGAAGAGTTAAACGGTTTGAAATTCCATTTTACCGAGGTAATTGAAAAAATCTTGAAAATTGCATCAAAGTGTCATTGCGAGGATTAAAGCGACGAAGCAACCTCCTGCATATCAACGAGTTAGAAATTGCTTCGCTACACTCGCACTGACAATATCGCCTTAAATTATAACTTCTGCAATTAACTCTACTTTTATATTTTATCAATTCTTAAATGACCCCTACCAGGGTAAAGCCAGCTATTTTTTAAAGTTTTTCGTTCAAAAAAATAAGCGAACTGCAAGGGAATAATTGAACTGTTCCCCCGCAAGTTGTCAGTCTATATTGTATTCGTACTTGCCTATTGATTTTACATCTTTAACTAGTGCTTTAACCGTATCAGCCTCGTATATAATCTGAGTATTCGCAGGAGCTCTAAAATAGACGGTGTTTCCACCAAGAAGAGTAAGATCCCATTGTTCACCTGCATTAAGTGTGCTTGCGCATTGACTTTCAGTGCTGTCTACACCGATTGAGTTCACCCCTGATTGCAGAAATGATGCTGCTGAAGCTGCAAGGTTTTCTGCTGTATTTTGTCTGGCCTCTGTTACATACCCCTGATACAACTGAACAGCAACAAGTGCCAGCACCGCGACGATAACCGCAACAACGATCACTTCGACAAGGGTAAAACCCTTTTTCTTTTTTAATTGTTTAAGCATTTTCATGCCTCCTCTTAAATAAGAAATAAATAGTTGAGAATTGTATAATTACAAAACATTACTCTTTATAAAATATAATTACAACACTTTTATTACGGACTGTGGGCCCCCTTTCCTCCTGTTTGGAGTTATGGACTAAAAGAATATTGTTTAATGTTCTTCCTTTTTTTACATTGTATATAGGTAAAAGTTTCCAATTTCCAATTTCCAATTTCCAATTTCCAATTTCCAATTTCTAATTTCCAATTTCCAATTTCCAATTTCTAATTTCCAATTTCCAATTTCTAATTTCTAATTTCTAATTTCCAACCCTTATCTTCCAATCAGGCTTCCTATCTTGAATATCGGGAGGTAGAGTGCAATAAGGATCAGCCCCACGACGCCGCCCAGAATAATGATCAGAAACGGCTCTATAATCGCTGCCAGGGAATCGACAATATTTCTTATTTCACGTTCATAGAATTCAGCAGCTTTACGCATCAGCTCATCAACACGGCCGCTCTCTTCTCCGGTTGACACCAGTTGGGTGACAAGCGGGGGAAACACTCCCGTATGTTCGAGTGACGCGCTGAGCAGCTCACCCTGGCGCAGGTTAGAATACGCCTTCTCAAGGCAACCGGAATAGAGTTTGTTATTAACGACGGCAGCCGCTATTTCTATTGCCTGCAGAATGGGTGTACCGCTCTCCATGAGCAGCGCCATGGTGCGGCAGAAAATTGCCAGAATATTTTTCCGGAGTATTCCGCCGAATACCGGAAATCTCAGGATATGCGTATGAATAAAAAGTCTGAACCGGTTGGTCGTCAACAAAGCCTTAAAACCAAGAATAAGAAGGATAATAATAAGAATCACCCACAGGAACTGGTTTTGGATCAGATGGGAAATTGAGATAAGTATTTGTGTCGGACGTGGTAACTTGGAACCGAAATTTCCGTATATCCCTTCAAATACCGGTACCAGTTTCCATAATAGTAATATGACAAGCACGAAAACAAAACCGCCGATAAACAGGGGATACCGCATGGCTGCTATAACTTTTGCCTTGAGTGCCTCGACGTTTTCCATGTAGGTGGCGAGTTGTTCAAGTACCTCGTTCAGGGAACCGGAGATCTCACCGGAATGGACCACCGCAACGAACATGTTATTAAACGCCCCCGGATGGCGGGCGATTGCGTCGGAAAAAGTATTTCCCATACTGATATCTTCGGCGATCTGATCGATTATCTTTTTAAAAACAGGTTTTTCAGATTTGGCAAGCTGCTCAAGGGAACGGGTGAGCGGAACGCCTCCCTCCAGCATGGTGGCAATCTGCCTGGTAAAGAATACCACCTCTTTATACGGGACTTTTTTTCTGCGCTTCCTGATGCCCTCTTTGAGTTTTTGCGGGAACGTCCGATTCCTTCTTGTACCGTCAAAGTTCAGCTCTTCAATTGAGACGGGTGACAGGTTCTTTTCACTGAGCCTGTCAAGGATGTCATCCTCATTCGCACCATCCATAATACCGATGAGTGTTTTGTTCTGTATATCGCGTACTTTGTATTCAAAACGTGGCATGTAAATAGATACCTTTTATTTTTAATTAGTATCTGTTAAATATAGCTTGTTTTGAATGTCATTCCGGCATGCTT
>CBDVBE010000154.1:0-13748 GCA_965372145.1 uncultured bacterium
GCTTCGCTACGCTCGCAATGACACTAAGAATGTTACACCACCTGAGTAGTTACAAGAAAAACGTATAAAAGTATGTCAAGAATCAAATCCGGCAGACAGAAATATTACGATCTTTTTTCAAATGTATACGATACGTTCATTCGGCTCCATTCACGAAAAGATGAAGGAGGTACCCGGAATTTTCTTGTAGCATCAGCAAAATGCAATAGAACGTCTGAGCCTCTCATCCTCGATATCTGCTGTGGTACCGGTTCGGTGATACTTGCATTTTCAGAGCGATATCCTGAAGGGCTTACAATCGGTTGTGACTTTTCACATGGTATGCTTCGGGCGGCGAGGGAAAAAGATACTAATGAAAGTGTGCATTTTATTGAAGGAAACGCGGTCAACCTTCCTTTTGCCGATAACACTTTTGATGCAGTTACCTGTTCCCATGCTCTTTACGAACTGAAAGGCCGGGACAGGGAAGGCGCTTTGCTGGAAATGAAGAGAGTTGCTCGTCAGGACGGCGTGGTGCTCATTATGGAACATGAAGTGCCTCATCGTCCCTTTGTTAAATTTCTTTTTAATCTTAGAATGGCAGCTATGGGTTCTGGGGATGGCCATGAATTTGTGAAAGCCGGGGCCAGGCCTTTCAAGGCATTATTTTCGAAAGTTACCATGTCTCACACACCGTCAGGGAAAAGCAGGCTTTTTAGCTGTTATAAATAAGTATACAAGCCGGATGAGGGAGTTTTAAAAGCTGTACTATCAGGGTTGTTTAAAAAAGTTAAAAGTAAAGGTACATAGTATCCATGTCATGGACCAAACAGGAATTGCTGAGCCTTCTTGATACTATCCAGGAAGGTGTATTTGTCATTGATAAAAATCATAGTATAACATTCTTTAACCGCGCAGCGGAAAAGATATCGGGAACAGCCAGGAAAGAGGCGGTCGGCCGTCTTTGCTGGGAGGTCCTCCGTGCCGATTGCTGTGGTGACAAATGCCCGCTGAAAAAAACACTTGCTACAGGTGAGTTGTTTACTGAGAGAATCGTAACCATGATCAGTTCCGGCGGTATGCGTAAACCAATATCCATCGCAACAACTGTTCTTCGTGATGATACCGGGGATATAACCGGCGCTATTGAGACATTTCGGGACTTGTCTTCTGAAGACTCTCAATTCCATTCCCATCTTTCCAATTATCGTCATAACATAATCACTATTAATCCTGAAATGGTAAAGATTTTAGGGACGCTTCCCATGATCGCTGAGAGCGACAGTACCGTTCTGATCCAGGGAGAGAGTGGTACCGGTAAAGAGCTTTTTGCGCGTGCATTGCACCGCCTGAGTTCACGAAAAGAAAAACCTTTAATTGCCGTCAACTGCGGCGCGCTTCCCGACAACCTGCTTGAATCTGAGTTGTTCGGCTATAAAGCCGGCGCTTTCACTGATGCAAAAAAGGATAAACCCGGACGATTTGCTCTCGCAGAAGGAGGCGTTATTTTTCTTGATGAGATCGGCGACACCTCTCCTGCAATGCAGGTCAAATTGTTGCGTGTTATTCAGGAAAAGGAATATGAACCGCTTGGTAGCATTCAAAGCGTTAAAGCTGATGTGAGAATAATCGTTGCGACAAACAAAAATCTTTATGAAATGGTAAAAACGGCAACCTTTAGAAAGGATCTGTATTACCGCCTCAGTGTAATAAACATCGTTATTCCACCCCTTCGTGAACGGAGAGAAGATATCCCGCTTCTTATTGACTATTACATTACCAAATTAAATAAACTGCAGAGAAAACAGATCAGGGGTATTGATGATAATGCTATGGCATGCCTTATTTCCCATGATTATCCGGGAAATGTCAGGGAACTTGAAAATAGTATTGAGCGTGCGTTTGTTTTATGCAACAAAGGATATATTCAGAAAAAGCATCTTCCTGAAACCGTCTGTCGCGTTATTACTGCCGGATGTGATAAAACCGACGTTAAATCCATGAAGGGCATCGAGGCGGCATTTCTGATGAATGCCCTTAAACGCAATCGATGGGATCGCCAGAAAACAGCAAAGGAATTGGGCATTCACCGCACATCGCTCTATAGAAAAATGCTGGCTCTCGGTATATATCAAAAGGAAAATAATACTGAAAAAGAAAACGCAGGCAAAATATGAAAGTAGCAATTCCAGTAGACGATTATTATATTTCACCAACCTTTGATTTTGCCGGTCAACTGCTCATTGTATCATATAAAAACGGCATAATAGTTGACAAACAAAAGGTTGCTATTACCGAGCAATTACCGTCACTTCGTGCAGCACGATTGAAGGAACTTAAAATCAACACCCTGTTATGCGGTGCAATATCCAATCCCCTGGCCGCTATGGTATGGCATCATGGCATTAATATTATTTCGGGCCTGTCGGGCAATGCGGAAACCGTACTCAAGGAATCCCTGGGCACCGGGACCCTTATGTCGCGATATACGTTGCCGGGTTTTTCAAGAAAAGTATGGAAAGGATATTGCAGAAGAACCCGCAGAAGATTTCGGGGCGGTCGTTAATATGAGCATATCCGGACGCCCTAAAACGCACGTTAAAAGTAGTAGACAGATTTTTTAAAGTGAATTCATTCTTAACATTACCTTTGCAGTAGTAATCCGGTCAGGTTATCAAGTTGAATATCCTCAATTAATCAGGTCCTTTTTCGATGTATTATTTCCTGAGTTATTCCTCTTCAGAAGAAATCCGGTGCTATATTATACAGGACAGTCTTGACAAAAATTGAGTAGTAATATAGGATAAAGAGTGATACCTGTAAATTGTTTAAACTATACAGTTTTAAGGATAGTGGTGGTATGACCAAATGGAAAATTACGGATATTAATGAGCGGCAGAAGGTAATTGTAGAGGGAATCCTTCTTGCATTTTCCTTTTTTCTCATATTCTATTTCCATGTTGTACAGGAGACGGGCAGGGGATTTACCCATCTATTCTATGTCCCGATCATCCTGGCATGTTTCTGGTGGCAGAGAAAAGGATTAATTATAGCGGCAATCCTGGGGATTGCGGTAATTATAAGCCACAATTTTCTCAGAACGGAGATTTTAACTTTAAATGATTATGTTCGCGCTTTTATGTTTATAATTGTAGCTTTTGTAATAAGCGCTCTCACTGGGCAATTGAAAAAGGACCGGGAAAAACTACGAATTGTTTCAGACTACACCTATGATTGTGAGTCATGGACTGATATAAACGGCAACTATATCCATATTTCAGCGTCATGCGAACGCATTACCGGATATAATCAAAATGATTTCCTTAGTGATCGGGATTTTTTAGAGAAGATAACTATTCCAGAGGACCGTTGCCATGTTGCCGGACATTGCAAAAAACAGCGTGATAAAAATGAATATTGCGAGTTTGACTTTAGAATAATCACTAAGTCGGGTAAGCAAAGATGGATAGGCCATGCCTGTCAACCGGTTTACAGTACAGGAGGTAAATACCTGGGAATCCGTTCCAGCAATCGTGACATTACGGAACGGAAGAATGCAGAGGAAAAACTGAGAAGCTCTAAAATGGAATTACGCAAACTTACGGGATATTTACAGTCTGTAAGAGAAAATGAAAGGGTCTCTATTGCACGCGAAATTCACGATGAACTCGGTCAAGCATTAACCGCGTTGAAAATGGACCTGTCCTGGCTGAATAACAAATTACCTGAAGATCAAAAATTAATTCTCGATAAAATTCATTCTATGATACATCTGACCGATACTACTATCAAAAGTATGAAAAAGGTTTTAACAGAGCTGAGACCTGCATTATTGGATGATTTAGGGCTTGATGCAGCGATTGAATGGCAGGCTGAAGAATTCGAGAAGAGGACCGGTATTACATGTGAAATTGACATGGATATAGAGGATGTATCGTTGGGTAAAGATTTATCAATAGCGTTTTTCCGTATTTTTCAGGAAACACTGACAAATGTCGCTCGACATGCAATGGCTACAAATGTAGAGGTGGAATTGAAAAAGTACGAAGGAAGATTGACACTTGAAGTGTCGGATAACGGCAAGGGAATTGAGGACGTTCAAATTGATAAACAGAACGCGTTTGGCATAATAGGAATCCGGGAAAGGGCAAAATATTTTGGAGGTGAAGCGGTTGTTGAGGGAATTCCCGGGAAAGGGACAACGGTAACGGTTAATGTTCCTTTAAATAAGGGAGTGGCGATTCATGATAAAAATTCTTATCGCAGATGATCATGCTATCGTACGTGAAGGACTGAAGCAGATTATCGCGGATGTTTCCGATATGGTTATTTCAGGTGAAGCGGGCAATGCACAGGAGGCAATGGAAGAAGTAAGAAAAGGTAATTATGACGTGCTTGTATTGGATTTTTCAATGCCTGGTGGAAGTGGCCTTGATGTATTGAAAAATATAAAGAATGAAAAGCCTGAACTTCCCGTATTAATGTTAAGCATACATCCCGAGGAACAGTATGCAGTACGCCTGTTACGGGCGGGTGCGTCCGGATATCTGACAAAAGAGAGTGCGTCCGACGAGTTGATAGCCGCGATACGAAGGGTGTCCCAGGGAAGGAAATATATAACGACAACCCTTGCTGAGAAGTTAGTTGGCGATCTGGAGTTTGATTCGGAAAAACCAAGACATGAGACCCTTTCCGACCGTGAGTATCAGATATTTTCTATGATTGCCTCAGGAAAAACTGTCGGAGAAATTGCAGAGGAATTATTCCTGAGTGTAAAAACGGTAAGTACCTATCGCACACGCGTTCTGGAAAAAATGAGGATGAAAAACAATACGCAATTGACCCGTTATGCCCTGAAAAACAATCTGCTGGACTGATTTATAAACACCTAATTCCACAATATAAACCTTCATAATATCGTACTACTTTCCAAATTTGTAGGACAAGCAGCGACATGCGGATTGGTCAATGTCCTACAACAAAATCAGGCACAGTCCGGTTGTAAAGTTCTTGATATTGAAGATATAATAAGACACTGAGGATGTCATGCTCTTATAGATAAAGCATAAAAAGGCAATGAAAGCTATTTAAGGAAAAAAAACGTGCTATTGAATTAATGGATATTCCAAAATGCAAAGATTAAAAAAACAAATTTCCATACTTGTTGCAGACGATGAGGAATACTTTCGCGGATTTGTTGTCGAAGCTCTGCGAAGAGAAGACTATGATATTACAGAATATGATCCGGGCACTTCAAGCCCTGATGCTCTTCATAAAAACTACGATGTTGCAATCCTTGATATTGTTATGCCGGATACGGACGGCTTTGTGCTGCGAAAAGAGATAATCAAGCATTCCCCGGAAGCCCAATTCATAATAATTACCGGGCATCCGGATGAGGATAAACTTGACAAGGCAATGGAAGCCGGTGCTTTTACTTTTTTAACAAAGCCATTTGAAATACAGCAAATCCGGTATGCTGTCAAGGGGGCATTGCGCAGCAGGGAGAGGCTATGGCAATATAATGATGATGAAACGGGGGATTTGCCTGAAAACACGGGGTTAATAGGAAACTCCCCATCAATTCGGGCGGTGAAGAACCTGGTTAAAAAACTAGGCCCTATGGAAGTACCGATACTTATTACCGGGGAATCCGGTACCGGGAAAGAGATTGTTGCTAATTATATTCATGAATTAAGTCAACGGGTGGAAAAGAAACTGATTGCTGTCAACTGCGCGAGTTTTTCACCCGGTATTGTCGAATCTGAACTTTTCGGTCATGTGCAGGGCGCATTTACCGGTGCCACTAAGACCAAATATGGCTTTTTTGAAGCGGCTGATGGCGGGACACTGTTTCTTGATGAAATAGGAGACCTCCCTCTCGATTTACAGAGTAAATTGCTCCGGGTACTGGATAAGGGAGAGTTTACACGGATTGGGGACACGCAAAAACTCAGTGTTAATGTACGGATTATCAGTGCTACTAATCATGACCTGAAACAAATGGTAGACGAACAGCGTTTTCGGAAGGATTTGTATTATCGATTGCGGGGTATGCAAATCAAGTTGCCTGCACTTAGAGAGAGAAGAGAGGATATCCCTTTATTAGTACGCCATTTTCTTGGAGAAACAGGACCGGCAGTATCATCCGACGCAATGAATTTATTGCAGAACTTTGAGTGGCCCGGAAATGTCCGTGAATTAAAGATGGTTATTGAAAGTCTGAAAGGATTTTCATCAAACAATAGTATCTCAAAAGATTTAGTCTGTCATATTCTGGAAATAAAGGAACATTTAGATTCTAACATGCCTGCTAATCTGACCTATCATGGATTTAAGGACCAGGTGATAAAAAAACATGAGAAAGATTATTTTCAATCATTATTAGAAACTGCGAACGGAAATATTTCAAAGGTTGCACGACTTGCAAAAATCCAGAGAAGACACCTCTATACAAAATTAAAAAATTTAACACTTATAGCCTGATAAGTAGTATCTGTTCATGCCCCTCTCTTCGTCGGACTGAAGCCAGGCAGCTTATTCTTCATACGAATTTTTGCTATAGTGTGTTCTTTACAACACACAAAACCGGTTTTCCTTATAACATCCCGTGAAATAAAAAGTTACAAGTATCTCCTCCAATAGCTTTGTGTTAAAAAGGGAACAATTCCATTAATTTCGAATAGTATTTAACACAAGTCACAAATTTTTTATCTTCCCTAATAACAATAAGTTAGGTTAGCCCATTCCCTTTTGGCACTGTTTTTGCGTTTTATTTGACCAAACTTTGAACCAAACTAAAATATTAAAACAGGAGAAGTGTAAAATGAATGGCAGAGTATTAATAATTGAGCCGGACCCCTATGAGATCGGTATTTTGTCTAAAGTTTTTTCCGGATTATTCGAGACCCGGTTTGCCGCCGATTACAAGGATGCAATAGAGGTTTTATATGAATTTGATCCGGAAGTTGTTATTTACAATGTGCATGTTTTAAATCCTGATGATCTTCTCAGGTTGAATGGGGCGATAAAACAATGCAATTATCCGGTTCCCGTGGTATTAGTTGTTTCTGATAACCACATTGAGATGGAACGATTTGCCAGAGAGCAGAACGTCTTTTACTATATGATAAGACCCTATGAGTTCAGGGTACTCGAAGAAGCTTTAATCGCGGCAATGAGATTTTCCCGCGAGAGGAGGTTGGAGGCCCAGATACTCACAGTAAATGAGAAGGTATGACTTCTGTCCTGAGAAAACAGGCAAAATCCATGGGCTTGAACTTTGAATAATTAAACAATAAACAAATAATAAATAACACAAGTCACAATATACAAATAGAAAGGAGGGCGAATGCCTGAAGCTATCGAAAATAATGCGGCTGCTACCGGGGTACTTGAAGTAGGTAAGAAGCTTGCCGGAAAATACCTGACCTTTTTGCTCGGAGAGGAGGAATACGGGTTGGAAATCCTGAAGGTGCAGGAGATAATTCAGATGCAGAAAGTAACCAAACTTCCCAAAGCTCCGAATTTCGTCAGGGGGGTTATTAACCTGCGTGGTAAAGTTATACCGATTGTGGAGCTTCGCAATAAATTCGGTATGGAGCATAAGGAAGATACAGATAAAACCTGTATTATTGTTGTTATTATCCAGATGGGAGATAACGCTATTACCATGGGAATTATTATTGACGAAGTAAAGGAGGTGCTTGATATTGAGGCTGGAGAAATTGAAGAGACCCCGTCTTTCGGCGCAAGTATTGAAACCGAATTTATCATGGGTATCGGGAAAATCGGAGAGACGGTAAAAATGCTGCTTGATATTGAAAAAGTGCTTTCTTCAGCAGAAATCACATCCATTTCGACATTATCAAAGTAACTAAATATTATTAAGGAGGTACGTATGTTTAAAAATTTAAAACTTGCAGGAAAAATGGCACTCGGGTTTGGAGTACTTATTGTTATTGCCGCAGTGCTTGGTTTTATGGGTTGGAACAGCCTTGGACAGGTTGACAGGCGAGTAGTAAATGCAGACGACGCGAACTGGATGATAAAACAGTTGTACCAGGGAAGGGTCCAGGAGAAGAACTTCATCATGCGCCAAGACGAGAAATCCCTGGAGAATTCGCAGGAGCTGGCAAAGGAGTTCACCAAGAGGGCAGAACAGTTAGATTCGCAGCTCAGGGATGCCGCTGATAAAACCATGGTGAAAAACCTCAATCAGAATATGGAAAAATGGCTCGCGGCGTTGACGGAGTTCGTCAGCCTGGAGAAGCAGAAAGATGCAGCCGATGCAAAAATGGTCGAAAATGCGCGAGCGGTCGTTAGTGAGGTTGAAAAAATACGTGCCGACCAGAAAGTGAAATTGGAGCAGGAAATAGCGCAGGGAAGAGCCTTGTCAATACTCAAAGACAGGTTGGAGAAGGCCGATGACGCGAACAGGCTGATCAAATACTGCCTGGAATGCCGTCAGCAGGAAAAGAACTTCATAATCCGAAAGGACCATAAGTATGTTGAAGAGGTTGACAAAAGGGTTGCTGCGATTCTGACCTTGTGTGATGAATTGAAGGTCCGGTTCAAAGACGCCCTGAACGACAATCAGGTCGATGTGGTAATTAGCAGCATTAAAAACTATCAGTACGCCTACCGCGATTTCGTGGACCTTGTTGGAAAGCAGGACGCCGAAGAAGAGGTAATGGTGCAGGTGGCACGAGGTGTGATTGATGAGGCCAACGAATTACGTACTGGACAGAAGGACAAAATGCAAAGCTTAATGGCGTCTTCAAATCTTATTATGATCAGTTTGGCCGTTGGCGGCGTTATATTAGGTGTTTTGCTGGCATTCTTCATCACAAAAAGTATTGTCGGGCCGATAAACAAAATCATTGAAGGCTTATCCGGCGGTTCCGAGCAGGTCGCTTCCGCATCCGAACAACTGTCGTCTACCAGCCAGTCAATGTCTGAGGGGTCAAGCGAACAGGCGTCAAGCCTCGAGGAGGTTTCAAGCAGCCTTGAAGAGATGTCGTCAATGACAAAACAGAACGCGCAAAACGCGAAACAGGCAAATACTTTGTCAACTGACGCCAGTGGCGCTGCCCAGCAGAGCAAGGATGCTATGGTGAGAATGAGCGAAGCTATAGATAAGATTAAAAACTCCTCTGATGAAACGGCTAAAATAATCAAAACAATTGATGAGATCGCCATGCAGACCAACCTGCTTGCACTGAATGCTGCTGTAGAAGCAGCTCGTGCAGGCGAAGCCGGCAGGGGTTTTGCCGTTGTTGCGGAAGAAGTCCGTAATCTGGCACAACGCTCGGCAGAGGCGGCGAAAAGTACCGCAGAACTGATTGAAGGATCGCAGAAGAACTCAGAAAACGGCGTTACCGCTTCTGCGGAAGTTACTAAGATTGTTGAACAGATAATTGAAAGTATTCAGAAAGTGGCACAGCTTATCGCGGAGGTTTCCGCTGCAAGTGATGAACAATCACAGGGTATTGACCAGGTGAACACTGCGGTTGCTGAGATGGATAAGGTAACGCAACAGAATGCGGCAAATTCGGAAGAATCGGCTTCAGCCAGTGAGGAGCTGTCAAGCCAGGCGCAGAATCTTAATGCAATGGTTGAGGAACTGATTAATATTGTTGGCCGCACTGCTAAAAAAGGCAATGGTTCCACAACCGGAGTTCATGCCGTAAAACAGAAAGGAAATGTGGGACCCGCAAGTCACTTCGGTGGACACGCGGCACATCAGGTTACCGGATTGAGTTACCATGATAAAACAGGACGGAAAGCCGGAGAGAGAAGGAAAACGGCAGGTAATGGAGGAAAAGAAAAATTACTTGTTACCGCAGGAGGTCGGGAAGTATCGCCTGAACAGGTAATTCCGCTTGATGATGATAAAGACCTGAAAGAGTTTTAAATGGTATTAAACCCGGGGCAGGGGCAACTCTCCCTGCCCCTCTCCTATGAATAGTATGGTTTTAATGAAATATAGAAAGTTTTGTTTTAATCAATGGCCGATAGTGTCACATATCATCTGGAACCGGGGTATATCTTCGTCAGCGTCCATGGGGCTATAATAAGAACAGTAGTGGGCAGCTGTATCGCAGTTTGCTTATGGGATGAAAAAAGGGGATTTGGAGGAATGAATCATTTTCTTTATCCGGAAATACATGGAGAAGAAAAGACTACGGCCCAATATGGGAATATAGCTGTACCGGTCCTGATCAGGTTGATGGAAAAGATAGGGAGTTCAAAGAAAAATCTTGTTGCTCAGATATATGGAGGCGGGCAGTTATATGATTCAAAAAGAAACAGGATTGGTGAGAAAAACATATCGGTAGCACGCAGCATACTCAAGGATAAAAGGATACCGGTTATTTCCGAGGATATTGGTGGAAAAATGGGTAGAAAGATTCTTTTTGATACTGACACCGGTCATGCAGCAGTATTAAAGGTGCATCGGTTACGAAGCAATGATTGGATAGAGCATAGAAATTGAACACTGTAAAAGATTATTATCAAAGTGTACTCAAACAAAATGATTTAATACGTATTATGGATAAAACAGTTTTTGACAAATTGAGAAAGATTATCTACGAGACAAGCGGTATTTCGCTTAATGCGAACAAGGAGGCGCTTGTAAGCGCCCGTGTTGCCAAACGGATCCGTGCCCTCGGGCTCGAGGGTCACCGTGAGTATTTACATTTCCTGACGACGGAAAATACCGGCAATGAAATTGTTCATCTTCTAGATGCCATATCTACCAATGTCACCCATTTTTTTAGGGAATCACATCATTTTGACGTGCTGACGAGTGCTATGAATGACTGGTTGAAAAAGGGGGAACGGCGATTTCGGTTCTGGTCCGCAGGTTGTTCATCAGGTGAAGAGCCGTATACAATAGCAATGACCCTTCTGGAAGCGACCAATGGGCACAAGGCAGATATGCGTATACTGGCAACGGATATTTCGACACAAATTCTTGGAAAGAGCATTGACGGTGTATACGAAAAGAAAAAAATGGAGAATATATCTCCGGTAATACGGGAGCGATATTTCGATAGACAGGGAAGGGGAGACAATGCGATTTATGGTGTAAAGGATACTTTAAGAAGAATGACCGTTTTTAAAAGACTCAATTTGTCCGTTGTTCCTTTTCCCATGAGCGGTCCGATGGACGCGATATTCTGTCGGAATGTGATGATTTACTTTGATAATAATGTCAGACAGAATTTATTGAATGAGTTTTACCGTTTGATTAAACCCGGAGGCTATCTGATGGTAGGTCATGCGGAAAGTTTGACAGGGATGTTAAGCGGGTTTAAAACGGTAAAACCATCGGTGTATATAAAAAAAGATTAGGTTTTTTATACATATTAAATTATGTCAAAAGTGCATCTCCTTCGCACGCTTCCTGCAAATAGTATGCCCTCTTTTTTGCAGCCGGAAAGAGGGCATAGCAGGGATTTTGAAAAGATAGGGAAGAAGGAATAAAAGATAGAATACAATTAGGGAGAACGTGTTATGGAAAATAGGGAAGGAAATTATTCATTTTCTGTTTTTGAGTTTTTTCATATAGATAATAATTCCGGTTTTGTTATATATGAGCCTGTTGTTATACAGAAATGTAATTATCTTGATACTATAACTGTTAATCCTGGTGAAATAGTTGTAACTGCAGAGAATTCTCTACTTTCTACATTGGTTGATAGTGGCGTTTCCATATGTCTATGGGACAAAATTAATCATGTAGCAGGAATGAACCACTTTATAACGCCCTCGATATATGACCCGAAAAAAACAACGGCACATTACGGGAACGTATCAATAATAAAACTGATAAATATGATGAATGAGTGGGCGCCGCTGGGTATATTCGAAGCCCATATTTTTGGTGGTGCTGCTATCGTATCCGGTAATCAAATGGCAAAAGGGAATATTGCGATTGCGGATAAAATACTTGCTTTCAGAAACATTCCGGTTGTTTCAAGAGATGTAGAAGGTGATAAAGGGAGACGAATAATTTTTAATAGTGTGACCGGCAAACCGGAAGTTTATAAGATTCCGTTTTCTAATAGCGTATGAAGTTCAATTTTCATGTGTTAAACGGTGAGGGGTATAATAAACCGCAGAGTGCGGATGGTACATATAAAGTTGCATTGGGAACGGAGATTCAGAGGGATAATAACTTCAGAGAACCTGACCTCTATACTAAGACTCAATAGGTTATGAGACAAGGCAGGATTTTAATATGATACCGGATTGGAATAATGGAATGATACAGAAGGAGGTGGTAAATTTTTCCCATTTTTGCCGCGCCTCCGGAACTCTTCCCGCTTAAAAAGCGCTCTCCTCACTTTAATTATTTCACTCGTGGGGACGGCGGGCGGGAAGAGTCTTTTTATAAAATCAGGAGAAATAAAAGAAAGAGAAATCCTTATGAAAAATGATTTAAATGGTATATTGCCTTAAAAAATGACAACTCGATTGAAGGAACTTAAAATTAACACCCTGTTATGCGGTGCAATATCCAATGTGAAAATTTATTTTACAACTACCAGCTGTTTATGATCCAGGTCTTTTCCGCTTATCCGGACAATATATACACCGCCTCCTATTTGAACCGGAGGAGATACATTATTGTTTCCCTTATGTAAAAATCTATCATTTATTTCAAAAACACAACGTCCTGATGGAGAGAAAAGCCTAATATTTGCCTTTTGCTGATCAGCCATTCTCAAGTGAAGAACACCACCATGCATATAACTTTTAAAAAGTGACAATTGATTATCATAATTGTCTTTTGTAACAGGTGTCGTCATATCATACAGTTCTTTAATTTCCTGCTCGGTTAATGGCCTGTTATAAATCCTTACATCATCAATCATACCGTCATAATATTTAGTGTCCATACCCTGGTAATCACCATTACCCCAGTATCCTTTACCAAACATTATAATTTCTTTTTTTACTGCGTCAGCAAAGAAAAGTGAAGTGTATTGACTCCCAAATACATAACCAGTCATGAGATTACAATCATGATATCCTTTATTGCCATTATCAGTTACAACGCCGGTAAATAAATGCCAGTCTCCCACGGAGACTGCTTTTTTACTGTTTCACATAGTGGGATTGGGGTTTCCCGGACCATTTGCTGTAGAGCCATCTCCTCCTGTAAAGAATGTCCAGAAACGCCCATGTGACCAGTCTTGAGGTAAAACATTACCATGCCCAAGCTCAACAACAAAACCACCATTACAGGCATCCATACCACTTGAATAGGGGCCATCTTTGCCATAATAAAATATTGGTTCAATTTCACCATGACCGGTTGATATTTCATAACAATTATACCAAAAAGTAAGAGTACCTGTTTCAAGATTGTTTATCGTATCAGATGGTTCAACTTCAATATAAGCATCCTGCGCATTAAACTCTATTGCATTCCCAATCCTTCCTTCCTTTACTGTACATCCACCCTTAGCTATCCCATCAAGGCCATTACCCGTTACATCTTTAACTACATTACTATTTTCAATTTCATCAAAAGTCCAGTGAGCAACCAGACCGGAATCAAGATCCCGGGCAAATAAGGAACCGGTAAAAACAATAATAATTGATAGAGAAAAAGGTGTAATTTTCATTCGGTGTAAATGGTTTTTCATAATTCTACTCCTTATCTTTATCTTTATGTTTAAATTAACAAACAGGTATCTTTTTTAAGGGTATATTTATAATCCCCATACCATAAATATAATATATTTTTAAGT
>CBDVBE010000155.1:0-13741 GCA_965372145.1 uncultured bacterium
GTAATTTGATTTTAAAATAAAAAAGAATCGCTCAATTTATATGGGTCCAATAAGAACAGCCACTATCTAAAAACTGACGACTAATAAACTGATAAATTAAATTTATTAACATTAAACCAAGAGGTTTTTATGAAAAGAAATTATTATAGAATAGCTTACATTGCTGTGTTTATGTTACTTTTTTTACAAAACGCGAATGCCACAGGTTTTACTGATGACCATGATGATTGGTATATAAGCGGCTGGACATCCTATGGCGGCAGGGTATGGTCAGAAAGGTATAGCTATGCAACACCAAGTGCAGGATATCAACAAGGCTATTTGATTAATAATTATGATTGTGTTAGTAATGGTACGCTTGAAGTTAATATTACTGCAAGTCAATGGGACGGTGAAGCCGGTGGCGTTGTTTTTCGTTGGAGCTCATCAACAAATTATCTCTATGTAGCAGTAGAGCCGGGAAATGAATGGACCAGTTCTATTCGTCTTTGCAGAAATAGTACAAACTTTGGAAACGGCACCGTAATAGCTTCTCCTATTGATATAAATACAACCTATATATTAAAAATTGTGATGAATAATTCAACATTTAAATTTTATCTTAATGATGAGTATATGGGAGAAGTACAGGATGAAAATCATCCCGCTGGAAAAGTAGGCTACGGATATTCTACTATATTCTCGGATTATATCAATTATAATTCAATAACCTGGACAGACGCCGAATTTTCAAATAATGCTCCGACAGATATAACACTGTCTAACTCTTCAATTGATGAAGGATTACCTTCAGGTACCGCTGTTGGAATTTTTACAACAATAGATCCTGATGCAGGTGATACTCATACATACACACTTGTATCAGGAACCGGCGGAGCTGATAATTCATATTTTACTATTGACAGCAATTATCTTAAAACAGCAGCCGTTTTTGATTATTCAATACAACAACAATATTCTATCCTTGTTCGTTCAACAGATGATGGAGAAGGGAATCTTTTTTATGAGAAACAGTTTACCATAGCAATAAATGAAATTGAAAATTATGAAGACTGGCAGTATTCGGCAGATCTTGGTTTTAATACAACGCCAACAGGTGCGGATGTTGCCGGTACAGTTACAAACTTTCCCGTATTAATACGCCTTAACAGTGTTAATTTTGATTTCACAGAAGCTGCAACAGACGGTAGAGACATACGATTTGCAGATCAGGGAGGAGAACATCTAAGTTATGAAATTGAGTTATGGGATCCGTTACTTGAACAAGCGGCACTGTGGGTTAAGGTACCTGCTGTTGATGGAAATAGCGATCAGGATTATATAAGAATGTATTGGGGTATTATTAGTGTGGATAGTAAATCAAACAGTGAAGCTGTTTTTGAAACTTCAGAAAATTATACAGGTGTATGGCATCTTAATGATACCTGTACCGGAATCGGGGTCAGCAGTGTATATAAAGATGCTACGGCTAATAATAATGACGGTTATGACTATGTTACCTATGACGCTCCCGGTGGAATCGTTGGCAATGGAGTAGATTTTGATGGAGATTCGGATTATATTGATATCAGAACAATTGCCGGTAAAAATCGTGACTCTTTAACAATATCCAGTTGGATTAAACCTAAACCTCAAAGTTCATGGGCTGATATAATAAGTAAAGAGGATAATAATTACAATAATGCAGGTTTTGGCATCAGGCGAACTGATAATGATGAGATAGCATTTTCTTTGCATAACGGTGCAAAACAGGAATTGTATGGAATAGAAACGGAAATTAATGATGATGGCAGTAATTGGTACTTCATAACGGTTATGTATGATGGTTTAAAACAATCTATTTATATAAATGGCAGTTTGAGTAAAATCAATGGAGGAATGTCAGGAAGTATTACTGCAACATCTCAAAATTTAAATATAGGTCGCCAGATAAGCAGTGGCAGTAATTATTTCAAAGGACATATTGACGAGTTAAGAATGTCGGAAAAATGCTATGATTCATCATGGGTGAAATTAAGTTATGAAAACCAGAAAGAAAATCAATCACTGGTTTATTTTATTTCAGGTGGTTATAAAGTCGCTGCTCCTTCACAATTTTCCGCTACTACATTCAGTGATAGTGGAATATTATTAACATGGCATAATAATGCCACTAATGCTACAGGTATAGAAATTCTATATGGTAATGATGAATCTTCTTTGGTTAATCTTACAAATCTTTCAGACACAGCTTATTCTTATTTCCATTTTATTGATTCTTGCGGAGTTTCATATATATATGGAATACAAGCATACAATGACACAGATAAATCTGAACTTGTACTACTTGATAATAATGCATACACTATCCCATGTGTACCTGAGAATGCACAGGCGGTTGCTCTATCTGAATCAGAAATTATAGTTAGCTGGGTTGGTTCTGCTCCTGAATATATACTTGAGTATAAAGACACAGGTAGTGTGTGGAGTCTTTTGTATACCGGAGGATATGTTTCTTTTCCTCACCAGGGGTTACCTTGTAACACAACTTTTTACTATAGAGTAAAAGCCGTTAATCCGGCAGGGCACTCTGATTGGAGCAATACTGCTTCCGCTACCACAAATTCCTGCGGTATTAATTCTCCCTCAGGTTTATATGCAGATAATTCAGTAGTAGAAGAAATTACACTTTTTTGGCAGGATATGTCCCCTAATGAAGATGGATTTATAATTTTCAGAAAATGTCCTGGAGATTCATGCTTTTCTATTTTGGATATTGTACCTGAATTAACAACTGTCTATACTGATACAGCAATTGAATGTAATACAACGTATGAGTATTATGTTCAGGCTTATGCTGATTCAGCAGTTTCCGGTGGATCAAATCACGTTACTGTCACTTCTCTATTTTGCGGAGCAGGTAAAAAGACTTCGGAGCTGATTACAGTAACAGGAATGGTTATCACAACATTAGGAGAGCCGTTAACTGAAGAAAAAGAAGCAATAGTTCAATTGTATACAAAAACAGCAGACAGTGCAATAATGGTATATGAAGAATCCTTTTCAAACGTGCATGTAAAAAATGGCTATGTAAGTATTGCAGTGGGATATAATGGAGATGTTGTATCAGTAATTAGAAACAGCAAGGCATTATACTATGACATTATCATTGATAGTGCATCGATATTTGATAAACTTAAACCAGTAACAGCAAGCCCTTATTCAATACAAAATCCATTTAATGTGGGTGGTTCAGGGAGCCCTGTAGGCAGAATATCCGCTCCCCAGAGTGCAACGTATGTTGATATACAGAATGCCCTTTTTTATATTCAGACAGGAGATTCTACGCACACCTGGATTAAAGTTGGGAATTAATTTAAAGTATGAGAGTCTCTATTTTCGACTAAAATCTGAAACCTTTACACCCTTTATTCTTATATCGTCAAGGTATAATTCTACCGTTACATCATTATCGCTTGCGACCTTAATCTCAAGAGCAGTCACTTTATCTTTTACATTGGGGCTGTCCCAGGTCAGACCCTGCTGTTCAGCTATAGATCCCGGCTCCGGAACCAGTTGTGAAGGCAAAATGGTGAACTCCTGCCAATCCGGCGTCAGGGTTATTGTATCACCGACATGTCCCCAGGTGTCCAGATCAAAAACACCTTTTGTCCGGATATTCACGCGAACCCATGACCAGGTCGTGAAATCATGCCATATGACCGTTCCTTTTGCCCGAAATGTCAACTTCTCCATGTTTGAGAAATCATAATAGTTGCCATCTTTTCTCATATTGACAACTATCCCGGCATAGGGTTTCGGTACATTCGGGGTAAGCAGTTTATAAGTAACATATAATCCCTTGGTGTCATTGTATCCTGCCTTATCAATCACCGCACTGCTGAAATCTGTTACAGCATCCGGAATGAATTTAGTCTGCCCCGCGAAGGTATCAACATAGGCTTGCCAGTACCCCGCTTGTGGACCGAAATACCACCCGGCGATCGTTGATTGTACATTCGTACCAAAGTCAAAATCCTCAAGGAGCACTTCGGTGGTATCATCGACAATGACAATTCTCTGTTTTGTATCTGCTGCATTACCGCTGGTGTCACTCACGTTATAGAGGATAGTATAAAAACCGCCGGTATCGGTGAAGGTAGCGATACCGACCGTGTCGTTGTAATGGTTATGTACTGTTTTTACGATTTTATCTGTCACATCACCCTCAGTTGAATCATACGCCGCTACAGAGTCGGTGAACAGCTCCCCTATAGTAAGGGTGACTGTATCACCACCATACAGTGTTATAACAGGTTTATCCGTATCACTCGGCAGGACAATAACCGTTCTGAAAGTATCGGCTACATTTCCCGCCTGATCCTGCACTTCGTAGAAGACTTTATACGTATCAGCGACCGTAGTGTTTAAACTGTCGGTTATTACGGTAAAATTTGTAAACGGGATAGTGTCATCTATATTATCAACAGCAATCGCACCCGGTTCTATATAGGTACCACCGATTTCCATAACATAAGGGTCATCCCCGAGGAGTACAATAACGGGTGGAATCGAATCACCCGGTTGGACAATAACGGTCCGTACAGCAGTGGCAAGATTATCCGCTGCATCCGAAACCATGTAGGTTACCGTATATGTCCCGGGTGGCGAGGTTGAGTCAATCACGGCACTGTAGGTAGTCGTTATACCGGCGGTTATATTACCATCGACATTATCATAAGCGGTTGCACCGGAATCGTTGTAGTTGTCGCCCTCTTTCATGGAAAATGGATTACAACCAAGCACCGTGATAACCGGTTTCGTGGTGTCACCGACCCCCTTTTCACGGACAATGACTGTGCGCACAACTTGTGCGGAATTCAGGTCGGAATCACTTACTTTGTAAGTTACCGAATAGCTCCCCAATTTCGCGGTATCGACGATTCCGGTAATAACTATCTGGCTGGTGAGGTCACCGTCACCTGTCTGTCCCAGGTTGTCATATTTATCATACGCATACGCACCGAATTCAATATAGGGTTCATCGATGTACATATATTGCGGATTGGGACCGACCAGGTTGATAACCGGTTCTTTTCCCTGGTCCAGTACAATAACTACACGCTGCACAATATTGGACAATTTCCCGTCTGAGTCTATGACATGATAATACAGGATATAGGTACCAATCTGATTTGTAAAGTTTGCAAAGCTGACCGTATCACCGGATGAGTCATTTACCACGGTAGTTACAACTTTTTTTATAATTTGAACCAGGTCATCCTTATCATCGATAACCGTATACCCGGATTCGGTATAGGTCCCACCCACAGTAACTGATACCGTATCTTCGCCGATAAGCGTGACCACCGGATGACCTTTAAAGGTTCCATCGCTGTCGTAAGGATTATTGAATTCAATTGCAGTACAATAGAGGAATACCAGCAGGCTGTTTAGAACAATCCATAACCAGCCTGTTTTCTTCATCCTCTTCATACGGTAAATTTTGAACACCATGTGATACTTTTTCCTTTTTTCCTGCAGTATTCTTTATTCGATGGCAGCCATTTTCTCTTTTTTCCTGTCAGGAATCGCAATATTAATAGTAAATCCCAGGCCAAACACCCCGGCACCAATATACCCGATATTTCTCAGCAATCCGGTTCTTTCGAGCTCACTGCGCTTCAAATCAACGTCACTCTGCCCGGCTGCATTGTAGGCAGTCTGTCGTTCAGGGATCTCTGCATTCATTATCAGGCCATACACCCCAAATCCGACACCCAGAACGCCGGTCGTGATACTGAGTACTACCTTCCGATTACTCACTTTTCGTTCTCTGTATTTGTCTTTTTTTTGTTTTTGACTTTTTTTCTCTCTGGGTTTCTCACTGATCGACACATCCTTATCCCAATCAGGTTCAATATCAATTAACACCTTTTTATCTTTTGCAGCCTGATCAGCCGTCGTATCAGGCGATACCTTTTTACCGGCAGTCTTCTGCAGAGACCCGGCATCCCGGACAGTAACTTCGAATGTTTTTTTACCGACATTCCCGGCCCTGTCAGCAGCGGAATAGGTTATGGCATAGGTGCCGGCAAAACTCGTATCAACCCTTCCCCAGGCTGTGAGCTGTGAAGTAATATCGCCGTCCTTGTCATCAAACGCCTTGACTTGCGGCATGAGATAGGAATCACCAATGGTTATGAAAGCGGGTGGTTCACTAAACGCTACGATAACCGGTGCGGTGGTATCAAAATCACCCGTAGCCCCATAGACATTCACAAACCGTTTTTCAGTAACCCGGTTTCCGGCTCTATCGGTAACGGTATAGGTAACGGTATAATTCCCCACCCTGTCAGCGTTTACCGCACCGTCAACAACAACCGACGCAGAGATATCACCGTCACGGTTATCAACTGCTGTAACACCCGGATCGGGATAAGTGTCACCTTTCCTCAGATGGACGGGTGATTTCACCAGTAACGTAATCCTGGGTGGTATTGTATCCACAACAATAACAGTACGGAACTTTTCAGCTACATTTCCACTGTCATCGGCTACCGTATACGTGATAGTGAATGTGTCCAAAGCGTGGATGTCAACACTTCCCGTTATCTTGATTCGTGAGGTAAGGTCCCCGTCTACATTATCCACAGCAATCGCGCCCGGTTCAATGTATAGGTCTTTCTCCGCAAGAAGCACCATGGGATTTTTGCCTTTAAGGGTAAGAAATGGAGGGTCCTTATCATCAATGCATTTTTCAAGAAGGTCTTTAACCTTGCTGTCACCGGCCCAGACACCGGTCAGCGAGTGGAGTAACGTGCGCACCCGTATACAATTCTGCTGACGGTATTCCAGTTCTGCAAGCATGATGAGGATCGCCGGATCCTTCTCCCTTTCATACGCGTCCCCATAAGCCTTCCGTGCCTTTTCACTTTGCCCGGTAGTCTCATACAGGGCACACGCTTTTTTTATATATCCCTTATTATTTATGCTGTCTAATTTGTACAGGTGCATATAACAAAACGCTGCTGCGCTGTCATTACCGCTTTTTAAATACAATTCACTCAGACTGAGCCATGCAGCAGGATTATTAACCTTAACACGGAGACTTTTTTTGAACGCGAGGATTGCAAATGCGGTATTACCGGTTTGCGAAAATTCTTCACCAAGCCGCCGGTATATTTCCCCTTTTGTCTTTCGCGATAATCTTGCGGTTTCTTTAATAACACGTTCAGCTTCCCCTCCCCTCCCAAGAGCCATCAGGGTTAAAGCAAGATGGAAGTGTATCTCGGGATTTTTTTTATCAATGCCCTCCAATTGTTCAAAAACGGCTAATGCCGATACCATATTGCCTGCCGCTTCATAGTTCCTCCCCCGTTCCCAGAGAATTGTATACGGTGATACCGTTCCGCTTGCATCCAGATAGCCGAGCGCTTTCTCCGCCTTGTCAACTTTTCCGGCAGTACGACAGACACGGGCAAGCTTGAGGGCAAGTTTGGGATAGAGGTTCCAAAGTTTTTTATACAGGTTCTCACAGACCGTTACCGCCATAGTATAATTTCCAACCTTCTTATGAAAACGGACGGCTGTGGTATAGGCGAGATACATGGTGATATCCTCCCTGATAACCGATTCACACTCCCCCAGCACCCGTAACAGCGTGGCCTTGTCAGCACCCTCTCCCTGTATGATACACTCCCCGATACGCTTTGCATTCTCCTGATTGGTTCCAAGAATATCAACCGCAAAAAAAGGATCGGGAATATTCTTTGTACTCAATCCCAACGCTGGTATGAATCTGGTAATTGCCTTATTCAACGAACTGTTTATATCATCCAATGCGACCTGAGCTTCCAGACGGAAAATCTTCCTGGACTGATCAAGCGGTTCCACACTTACATGGAATATCGATTCCTTTGACGAACGCGGTTCAAATTCCCAATAGAGTACATGGGTAGCATGCAGTTCTTCAGCTGTTTGAATATACTTATCTCTGGTTATCCGCTTCCCAAAACGTCTGTGGGAAGGAAGCGCTTTTGAGATATCTTCAAGGGGAATGATATCCAGTGAAGGAATTGCACCCATTCTGAAGTAGAGAAATGCCTCAGCTATGGCAGGGACCCAATAGGATTTAGGTTTAACCGCTTTCCTAAAGTCATTGGGCCGCGCAATTAAAAGCCGCACTACTCCTTTTTCAGTCATCCGTGCAGAATTACTCCCAGCCTTTTTATGGATACCTTCCTGAGACGTAGCAGCATTACTCCAGCCAATATGCAATAGAATGCATGACGCTATTAGTAATAAATAACACCTACATATTTTTCTATCCATTTCCTTTATTACCTCTCCACATATTTTATCATATGTGCTGTATCATTGCCAACATTATCGGAATCCCTCCTAGAACAATTAAAAAAGGGGAGATAAAAGCTCCCCATTCTATACTACTGAAACTATTAACAAATAATTAAAACTACTATTTTTCTGATACTACAGAAACCAGTAGATATAATTGGCCGTCTTACTCTTCTTTATCACCTTTCACTTCCAGGGTATCTTTTGCTGCTTCCTCTTTTTCCAATCCTTTCAATTGGCTCTCAAGCTTTTCAACTTCATCATCGATCTGCTTCTGCTTTTTACCTGCTTTTTCCAAAGTGCTTTTTATTTCTTTCTGATTTACAATTTTTTCTAGCTTGACAAGTGCGTACTCGATATCTGCACGAAGATCAGGTAGATTTTCGGCAAAAAATGAACGCCTTTCATATTCATCCAGAAATGCCTGTAATTCTTTCAGCCTTTCCCTATGCTCAACTTGTGGGGTTTTAAGACTATCAATTTGTTTCACAATAGCAGAAGTTTCTTTTGTAAATGCTAATTCATTAGCTTTAAAAGCCAGCATATTATACTCATCCCGGCTATTATTAGACTCAAGAGTTGTAGCACTTTTATCATACTTAGATGGTGGTATGATACCTTTTATCTGTTCATGTGCCTGGGAAAGTATCGATAACGCTTCATCATATTCTTCATTTATAGTTCTGACATATCCTTCTATTAATGAAGCTTCACAATGAAGCAGCGTGCTTAGATTTCTGATGTTTATGCCTAATACAATCGAAACTCTGTAAACGAAGCATCCCCACATAAGAAAAGTAACTTAATAACAATTATAAATATAGTTGAATTATTTCATAATTTTAATATATTTCTGCCTATATTATATTTGTATTGGGAAATTGTAAATAGTTTTTCAATTCCTCCCCTTTAGAATTTCTGTTTCGTTTAAGTATTCAATTAATACTATATAACTGTTAGTTATATGATGATGGAACATAAACAGGTACATGTGCGCTTCAGATTACTCCGTATAAGAAGAAAGGTTATTTAAAAATGTGGCTAATGAATATAATCAAGCCTAAGTGGAAGCATCCTGATCCATCTGTTCGTCTGGCAGCAGTGGCTAAAATTGAAAACATAGAGAAACTTTCTGAAATAGCTCAATATGATAAGGATGATCGTGTCCGCTTTGAGGCTGTTAATAAACTGGACGACCAATTACTATTGCGAAAAATTATAAAAAATGACCGTTGCGAACAGGTCCGCTGTAAAGCGGTTTCCAAACTTCCCCTGGTTAGAAACCAGGAAGTGTTCATAGAACTGGCACAAAAAGACCGGCATGATTATGTCAGATATGAAGCCTTATATAAAATTGATGCAGACCAAAACCAGAAACTGTTTGCCTTTCTTGCTCAGAACGATCACAATAAATATATCCGAATCGGGGCACTGTCAAAATTGACTTCAGAACAGCACCAGGTTCTTTTTGCCCATTGCGCAAAAACTGATTCGAAAGCGGAAGTCCGCAGTGAAGCATTAAAAAAGATAACTGATTCGGATTCTCTTGCAGATGTTGCACAAAACGCTGTCCATTATGAAAGCCGTCACAACGCTTTAGCACGCCTTGATTCGGATAAGTATCAAATTTTAATCGCTCAAATTGCTAAAAATGATTCCTATTTTATTGTGCGTGGTTATGCACAGCAAAAACTTAACAAAGATGAACACCAATCTCTATTTGCAGATTTATCGGTAAACGACCCGGATAATAGTGTCCGTTGTGCAGCAGTTCAGAAACTGATACCTGAAAACCACCAGAAATTATTAGCGAAACTGGTTAAAAATGATACCTATTCAGTTATACAAAATTTGGCTCTGGAAAAACTGCTTCCTGAAAAAAACCGGAAATTACTCGCTGATATAGCACTCCATTCGACTGATTTCGAATTCCGCCGCATTGCAGTGAGAAAACTGGATTCGCATTATCCTGCCACACTTTTTGCCGAGATTGCTAAAAATGACACCCTCCCGGATATCAGACATATAGCAATCAGCAAACTTGACGATCAGGAACTGCTTGCAGACCTGGCAAAAACATCTGTGGACCCCACTGTTCGTATCACTGCGGTAAAGAAATTGATTGATGAGCATAACCAGGATATTTTTGTCGACCTTATTAAAAGTGATTCTTCCTATGAAATTCGTAACCTTGCATTAGAAAAGTTAATTCCTGAAAAACACCAGTTATTTTTTGCTGAACTGGCAGAACAACATATAGATATTTATATCCGGCACACTGCACTACAGAAAATAACCAAACAGAAAATACTGGCTGATCTGGCAATACACAGCATGGATGACTATATACGTCAGGAAGCAGTAAGAAAAATTTCTCATAAAAGATATTTATCAATGGTGAAAAAAAATAGTACTGACAGTGAAGTGCAATTTGCTGTAGAACAAAAACTGGAAGGATGAAGAAGAGCAACACCACTGACACCTTCACCAGCAGTATCACCCTTCTTATGATATTATACTACTGAAAATACTTACCGAAAGATAATCTTATCGCACAAGATTCATCTTTATCGATTTTACAAAATCACCCGCTTTAATACGGCAAATATATGGCCCATTCGCCAGACGATTTGAAAATTTATCTGTTCCATCCCAGGTGACATGAGATTTCCCCTCTATCATTTGATCGCGGAACAGTTGCTGCATACACCACATCCGCATTGCTCGGAGACACACCAATAGCGATTATCGGATTACCGTTCAGTGAGTTGCCGTTATTCATGGCTGTCCAGCTGGATGCGTTATTGGTAGTCTTGTAAATCTGCGTTTTACCGGCATAGAGAATTGAAGGCTCTGAGGGTGCCAGAACAAAGGGTGCAATAAAGCAGGAAGAACCGCTTCCTATACCGGTAGTCGCCTTAGACCATGAGTCACCGCCGTTTGTCGAACGGCTTATAGCCAGATTCTGTGATGAGCCGTACATGTAATTATCATTTTCTGTATTAATCGCGGTAAATGCGCCGTCACCACCCAGAACACGTTTCCAGTTCTTGGTTCCCTGGTATACCTTTGAAGAATTATCCTGAAGGCCTCCCATTGCCAGGCCCCCCGTCTGATGCGAGCAGGAGAAACCGTTATAGAACTGCGAGGTTACATACCCGGTATTATAACTCCTGAATGATTGGCCGCCGTCAGTGGTACGGTACACACCGCCGTCATTGCCAAAGTACACAATATCAGGATCGGTCGGATGGTCGGCATAGCAGTGATGATCAACATGCATACCGCTCTTTGAACTGAAGGAACTGCCGCTGTTTGATTAAGGCTCTTCGAAGTACTTGAAAGGGGTGTATTAATATTTAGTTATACCAATACTAATTTGATAGAACATTTTGGATAGCAAAAGTAAAGTAAAAGGATTATGTATGCCAAAATGAAATAAGAAGATTCCCCTCCCCAGTTTAATCTTCGAATTATTTAGAAGAATAGTAAGGATTAAAGTAGTTAAACTTATTAATTAATATAGCATAAATTTTAAGGAGAAACAGATTATTTTATACCGGGACGGTTACCACTATTTCACTCTACCATTTCTTTGTACGCTTTATTCTTTTTACGAGTGTATTCAGGAATGCCGATTTCAACGGTTTAACTGCAATCGCAGCCTTGAACAGGGGTGAGTGTTCAATCAGGCTGGTAATACGGCCCAAGGCCCTGTGGTGTAATTTCTGTGGATCGGAAAAGATATAGTTTGCCAGTTTGCCGCGCCCTATGGCCATAGCTACTGTTTTATCAAAAATAGTCTCAGGAGTAAATACCCGTTGCGCTCGTTTTTTCATGATAATTGCACCTTTTTTACAAGCGGAGTAACAAACACCGCACCCGACACAGACATCCTCATTCACCTGCGCATATTCCACCGGTTCTGCCCTATTTTCGAGTTTTTCAAGATCCAACGCCAGCGTCGGACAGGCTTTTACGCAATTGCCGCATCCTATACAGCTCCCGGTGTCAACGTGTGCTATCCAGTTCGAACTGACTATGGCCCCGGTGATATTAAACCGCCTTATTGCATTAAATAATTCACAGCAGCACCCGCAACAGTTACAGATAAAAGCAATATTCTGCTGGACATTATCAGCTGATTGTGCCAACCCATGCTCTTTGCATGTTTTCAATATCTCCAGTGCATGGTCCCGCGATATTGTTTTGGAAAATCCCTGACGAGTGAAGACTTCCGCTGCATTATTAAGTATCAGGCATACTTCCTGCGGATTGCCGCATGCTTTCCCCAGATGGCTGGCTTTATGCCTGCAGGAGCAGGTTGACACTGCATGTACCCGCGCGGTAGAAACCAGATAACCCGCACGTTCATAATCGAGTATCTCGGTATGGTCATCCTTAGGCAGGGCCTCCTCATACACCAGCGAACGGGTCATCTGCACAGACTTTTGAAATACCGTATGGTTAAATTGTGCGTCCTCTGTTAGATACTGCTCAAAGAGTTTTGCCAGTTCCGCCTGCGGGATATCATCCCGTACCCGCATATAGGAAAACTCAAAGAATCCCCACACGACCGGGGCTAACGTTACATATCGGACATCATCACGGTACACATCGAAAATCAATCCTTTGAGTGCCATTGCAGTAATAATACCATCCAGCTCATCTAATGGAATAGCAAGCTTTCTGGATAAATCATTCATTGATATGGGAACGGTCGGCAGCCTTCTCGCTATTGCAGCCTGTTCCGGTGAGAATAGTATCTGCAGAATTTTTATAAATACCGGTGAATAGGGCGCGCCAACTACAGATTTGTCAAGTTGCCGCTGTAACAGCAGATAGTCTTTTGGTGAGGTTCGGTGGTGGCCCATATAAATAATATTTAACCGTAATTTTAAATTCTAGCGTTTGCTCTTTTGTCTCAATTTTTCAGGATTGAGTTTAAAAAACTTATTAGATTTATAAATTCCCCTTTATTTCAATATTTATATGTTTATTACATAACAACTCTCATATTAAGTAGAAAGGGTGGCAACTATCAACTTTTACTGTAGATATTCTTATATTGATTCTCCCATTTCCCCTCACTCCATAACTGAATAAGTTCTCTCGTTAACTCACCCTGAGCGTCATAGAAATTGGTGTGTTTTGTATTATTCACCCACTTGCCTTGCAACCTGTCCTGTGCCAGCTCTTCTATCAGTTTGCCGTCTGCATTATAAGTATAGGTGCGTTTATAACTGGTTACCCAGACTTTTTTAATCCATAACTTTTCAATTGTTTCTACTAAACGGTCCTTTTCGGTATATTTGGATATACTTTGTTTATAGTTAACCCATGCGCCTTCATTCCACTCCTGTTCCACTTTCTCTTTAATAATAAAATCATCTGAGGCAGATTT
>CBDVBE010000156.1:0-13731 GCA_965372145.1 uncultured bacterium
AGATTCAGGCCTGTTGATGCAATCATTGAAGATATAAAACAGATGCCGTATCGAGAGTTTTATATTTCTGACGATATGATCATGCTGCCCGGTAAGCGGTGCAGGAAGTTTCTAAACTCAGTGATTGAGCGTACCGGTGATCTCAATATAAGTATATTCTTGGCTGCGACTATGACCATGATGTCTGATGAGTATTCCTTCTATACAAAACTGAAAAAGGGTAATGTTACTTCAATGTATACGGTTTTCGGTTTTGATAAAGTGTCACAAATGCTGTTCAGTAAAAAGTGCTCAAGAGAGGAGTGGCAGAGAAATGTTGATATTGTGAAAAAGATTGAGGATAATGACATCCATTTCTTTGCATCATATGGAATCGGCTTTGATGATCAGGATGAAGGAGTTATTGAGCGGATACTACGATTTTCGGAGGAAACAGGTATTGATCTCGCTGAATTTTTTATTGCAACCCCATTTCCCGGCACTCCCTTTGGTGATCTTGCAGAAAAGGAAAATAGAATCATCCACAGGGATTATTCATTATGGAATCAAGCTAATGTTGTGTTCAAGCCAAAGCATTTTAACGAGAAAGATCTTCTTAACGGATACTACCAACTGTGGGAACAGTTTTATTTCAATAAAAACTATGAGGATACGACCCGCTCCTTTAACCTGTCAATGAGTGCGTGACCAATTATCTTTATTTCATCAATGTTCTATAGCAGGGAGTTTCTCAAGCTATCGCCTCAACCAGTAGCTATTTAATAATAGTAATCATCGAATTGTATTGTTTTTGAATAGTGTTTTGTTTCTGAACCGTTACCACCACCCTGTACATTCCCGCCGCCAGAGACTTTATCGCCAAATTTTCAGAGGGTGCATTTGATTTGGATACGTGTTTTTGTACGACTATTTTGCCGTTAAGGTCATACAGTTTAATATGTGCACTTCTGAAATCGGTCTCTGGAATCGAGAATGAGACCTTGTTACTGTGAGTGACTGGATTTGGGGTAATAAGCAGATTTGAATTGAGATAAGATGTTCCACTATTGTTAAATACCGTAACCGTAGATGTCGAAACACCAAGTTTAATATCGTCGGAAAAGGCGATGTTTTCTTCTTTATATGGATATTTTTTAGGCGTTCCACTACCATCGGAATAATCCATCAAGCTGAGTTTATTTACCGTACCTGAACCTCCACTCCTGGTATCAATGCATAAGAAAAATAGACCTACTTTTCCACCGATCGAATCGACAAGATCCGTTACATCGAGTCCGATTTCTATGGTACTCTTCATATTCTTGCCTTCCATAGGATAACTACCGCCGGCATAGTTGAATGCACCGGCATATGATTTGGTCTTGGTTGGTTGAGTCGCGTTCTCATCAGCAGCGATACCGGCATAAATCTTTATATCTTCCCGTGATTCGCAGGTAATAGTAGCTTTGAGAGTATATTTAATCTCGAAATTCTCATCGACTTTTATCCAGTATACTTTGTTTTCGCGGCCGATTCCCCCTTGGTTTGAGGAAACAGAAAAAAGACTGTAGGGAACCCATGCATACCCATCATCCCAGTAAATATGGGAGTTTATTATAAGGAATGCTCCTGTTTCCCTGTCCTTGATATCAACAATACCGTCACCGGTGATATCAGCATCATTCGTAATTCTTCCATCATTATTAAAGTCGGTCTGAATATCATCATGATACCCGATTACTGTTAATGAATGGTTATAGCTCCCAGTTCCAAACGCGGTGATCAATGTTTTTCCCGCTTCCGGTCCTGCGGCAATCTCTTTTGTCTTTACACTTGAAGAACTTACGTTGAAATTGGCTACCCCGCCGATATCAGTACCGCTGTTATGGTCATAGATCCATTGCCGCAATTCATCAATTCCAGCTTGTGTTTTACAGTCAAAATAATCATACTCGATTACCCTGCCGCGCATCGCTTTATAATAAATATCATATCCATCCGGCCATTTTGTCGGGTATCCTGAGGTAAATCCTCCCATATCGGAGTTTGTAGGAACTCCAGTCGCCATCAAAAGATCAAATCCATCAAGAATATTAGCTGTTGATGCATACTGGCTGCCGTCGTTATAAAAATGATACCCATAGGTGTAAGGATATAGATTATCGTCATTGTCTGACGGCAGGTCCCGCAGGCGGTTGATATTATAGGTATATGCGAAAGATATGGTCGCTGAAAATGCGCAGGGGTGGCCAAGATGCTCAAAAGGCGTACGCATATATTTATTACGGTTATCAACCGTATTAGGTATGCTTTTACTTTGATACTGCTCAGGTAATTCGAATTTATTAACAGGAGTTGAGGTGTCTTGTGCATGAGTGTGAGGGGATAAGATTGAGGCAGTAATAAGAATTAGTACTGCGAGTGAAAGAGGAGACACTTTTTTCATGAGAGGGCCTTCCTTAAGAGAATTAGTTAAACCGAATACACCAAAATACTATTCATTGTCCGAACAGATTTGGGAAGATGAATAAACGCTATCCACTCGTTATACCACCATGTAATGAATAAAATCTCCCCTGCTTTTAAGCGCTTAAACTTTTAAAAAGACAAAAATAGTTTTTGACCAGTTGCCTTTATAAAGAGCTTTGGCCCCCGCCTTATATATAATATAACCACTTATAAATAAATTTGGGGTTTTTTTTAATGTTGTAAATGTTGTATAATTTGTACACAAATTGTTAAATGAGAGTATTTAGTACCTTAGAAATAATTTTCTGCCACTTTTTAACCTGAAGGGCACGCATGGCAGGAAATTATTTCGTTAAGGCTTATAGTCCAGCTTATCTGGGTTAGGCATTAGAGAAGCTAAAGCATTTTCCACTTAGATTTAATAATATCAGGGCTTCAACCAGTTCTGATCCTCCTGGAAACCTGATGGTTTCTCTACCCATAACCACGGCCAGAAATACCCGGAATTATCGTCTAATATCCCGGAAAACTCCACGGAATCAGGCCTGAGTACTTCGATATAGGTTGAATCTTTAAGATTAATAAGATAGATTTGCTCCTGATATTCAGTGGCATTGGTACCTTCCCAGGTACGCCTGATATTCAATGTTGCTGCTGCGAAATAGGGATGATTTGACCATTCACAATGGTGCCACATAGCTTTTCGAAAGGTGGAATTACTGGTATCCAGAGGGATTTTAAACTGCGTGGGATAGGTATACCCTTTTATCACCTCTTTCTGATTATTATTAATAAGAATTACCTGCCAACTCTGCCACATCTGGCCGCCATTTACATTTGGATGTGAACCGACTGTCGTTAAATACATTACCATATTCGTAAAGATTGAGCTGGCGGAGATTGAAGCATTGCAGGCCTGCGGGAAATCGCACGCCGTATCGCCGACAGTATTTCCGCTTGTCCGATCGACCATCCCAATATTACCGCCGCCGCCACAAAGATACTTGCCATCAGTTGACAATCCACCGGTAAAACCTGCCGTTGCAAATAACACTTCAGGTTTACCTGCAACTGGAGTGGATCCTGATACATCGATTTCCATCTTCAATGTTCTGCCAATACCCCGCCAGGAATAATTTTGCGCTTCTGTTGGGAAAATAACAGTTAGCTTTGCAGCGTTTTGCATGAAACGTGGTTCGAATGCACTGTCTTGCATTAATAGGGTCGGGACTGCATCTTCCTCAATTTTGCAGAGATAAGTAGAGCTTTTACTCCCGGCAGTAGCACCAGCCTCGGTTAATCTGCTACCCTTTGCAAAAACAACCCATTTCCCGTCGGGTGAAATGACCGGGACCTGCGCACCTTTCGCAGCAGCAATGGTGTGCACAACAGGTGTGTCGTTGACTTCTGAGAGATCGATATAATAAAGATTATTAAAAAAGGTGCTTACTCCCTCCATAATCTTTTTTACAAAAACAAGTTTTGCATTTGCGGTGCCATTTCCATTTAAAAGGAAATCGTGTATTTCCTGTGTGCTGGAAGATAGAACCGGATCGAAACCAGTTGGTTCGACATCCCCAGTCGGCTCAGTAGGCTTATCACACAGCAGCAGAACACTAAAAATTGATATACAAAACAGAACTCGTAAAATAGTAAGTGTTTTCACCATACTTTTATCTATTCCCCACATTATAAAGTAATAAACAAATATCCGCGTGTGATAGGCCTGTAATTAATATATTAAATTAGCATATTGATTGCCGAAATAATGATGTTAAATTGATAAAACTGATGCACTAAAAAATAATTACTGATGTGATGTACAGGGTTAATAGCATTGAAATATGGAAAAAAAGACACAAAAACCTCAATTATATCTCTTTTTTATAATATATTATACATTACAACCCCATTAGGTGATATCCGCTTAAGTGAATAGTGTTTTTCTCCAAGATTTGATTCAGTGAGGTTTTCCACAACAGTTTGCACTATATTTTTATAGGAGTAAGGATGTTATAGAAGTATGAAAAGAGTTTTAACCATTTTTCTAGCTTGTTTCGCAGTATGCATATTGATCCTGATGGGGTGTGATGATACCGCAACTAATCCTGAAGAAGAAACCACCAAGATGGCACTCGTGTATCCGAAGGGTGGAGAGACATTTAGTATCGGTGATACCATCTGTATTTCTTTCATGGCAAATGCAGATTCTGTTTCCAGTGTCCGGGTACAGGTAACCTCAAATAATGGAAGTAACTATTTCAATATTGCTAAGACGGCAGTTTCGATAAGTGGAAGTGGTTCAAATACCTATACACCAAAATGGGTAGTTGGGCAAGAAGCTGAGTTTGGTATTAATGTATTGTATAAAGACACTGTTTTCGGGAGCAGTGCAAACCCACATCCGGCCTGGAATTGTCATATAAAAATCTATGACTCAGATAATTCAAGTGTATATGAGGTGTGTGACGATTTTACCGTGAATCTTATGAGGCCATTTTTTCTCCGGTTCCCGATAGGAGGTGAGGAATATAATCTTACTGATACTATTCCAATAGTGGCAACCTACAGGACTGATTCAATGTCTATAATTCAATATTTTTTCTGGTCTCTTGAAGAAGAGGACTGGTCACAGATAGTGAAAGTGAACGAGATACTGCGACAAGACGATTACAAACTTGTCACATTTACAAAAAAATTAGTTCCTGCTGATTCATCGAGCTTTCCCTATCCACTGGGGGATTCCACAAAAATCAGGATTAATGATTATGATCTAAACAGGCCGATGGAATCGGGGTGGATTAAAATTAATAAAAAGAATTAAGTTTTTTCTTAATATGATGCCGCCATCAGAGGTGAAAACTTACTAACATTCATTTCATAATACTGTCATATTGACAGGTTACACTTTTTGCAAATAAAATTCGCAGAAGACTTTTCTACACCATACACTTTGTCTCTAAAAGCATTGAATTCCCGGGAGAACCATACTTCCTGTATACTTTTATTTGATATATTTCCCATGATATTCTTTTGTTCCCAGTCCATACAGCAGCCGATAACATCTCCATTAAAAAGGATATTGATAATATGAAGAGGCTGTTGTGAAAAGAATGGTGAGTCGATGTTATAACAGCCTTTTACAGCTTTTCTTGTTGGAATAGCATTAATCTCGGAGGTACCCATTATTCCGGCACTATCCCATGGTTCTGTCAGCCAGGGGATGAAACCCAGATCACTCCAGAATTGCACTGTTCTGTCAATTTTATGCTTAATGGAGTTGAATGGAAGGATGTTCACATCAATTATACAGTTTCTTTTCAGTGTAGACAGGTATTTTACATTCTCCATGGTTTGTTCGTAGTCTAACCCAACCATGAACCGATCAAAATCTTCTTTGTCTATTCCTTGTATTCCCAGAGTGAGCTGGTCTACTTTTGATGCAACAAGTTTTTGAGCAACTTCCCTGGAGAGCAACGCTCCATTTGAATTTAATTTTACCGATGCATGGGGGATTTTCTCTTTGATATAATTTACTTTTTCTATGATATTTTTATCGATAAACGGCTCATTCATAAAAAAGGGCAGAATAACTTTTACCGGATAATTACTGCATTCATCGATTATCTTCCTGAAAAGATCGTCCTGCATTTTACCCTGGGGTACTTTGTTCTTAACAATAGGGTGCGGGCAGCCTACACATTGTGAGTTACAATAACTATTCGTTTGAAAGGAGATAAGATCGGGAAAGTTCGTGAGATAGTGCTTTCTCACATAGCCCGCAAAAGTTCTGCGCAGAATAATATTCGTTTTGTTTTTAATCTTTTTTACAATATTCATAATTCAATTCAAAGTATACAGAAGGTGGGAAAGGATTGCAAGAAAAACATTGCCAAAGGAATTGCATAATCCGGATGGCTGTTGACTACCGGGTTTTAATAAAACGAAAAGTGTGTATACTTTTTGAAGGGCAGGTTACACGGAGGAAATATATCCCTGCACCGACTAAGTTAAAAGTGGCAAGATTAATCGATTTTGGTTTGTGCGGCAGCGAAATGGATTGTATGCATTTGCCGGTAAGTTGATATAATGATATAGAAGAAATGGCTTTATCAGAGTAAAGATGGTCATTTTTAATTGAGATGTGCGTATTAATTTTTCCCGATGGATTTGTTGTTATTTCAGTTGATGATGTAAGCCAGGTACTATCTTCTTTAAAATTATCGGTAATTTCCACCCACAACCAGGGCCAATGGAAACCGGACTCATCATCAGGAATGTCATTATAGGAAATAGCTTCGGGGTGAAGGACTTCAATATAGCTGGAATCCTTTAAATTGAGTAAATAGAGGCGTTCCTGATAGCGGGTATTTACATATTCACCGCCTATTTCAAAGTAGCGGTCTGCATTAAGGGTTGCGGCAGCAAAATAGGGGTGGTTAGACCATTCACTATGGTGCCATCGTGCCTTGCTGAATGATTCCGGATTCGTCTCAATTGGAAAGGTATAGGTTGTCGGGTAGCTGTATCCATTCATCAGTTCACCATCGCTGTTATTAATAAGAATAACCTGCCATTTCCCCCATGGTTTACCACCGTTTACCAGGGGATGAGAAGCAATGGTTGTTAAATATATCATGGTATTTGTATAGTAGTGGCTTGAAGAAATTGATGCGTTACAGGATTGCGCAAATGGTGAGACCGTGTCTGGTTTTGTGGCGCCGCTGGTAAGATCAATCATTACGACATTGCCACCGCCGGTACAGAGATATTTTCCATCCCATGAGAGGCCTCCGGTGTAACCGCCATGCTCGAATAGTACTTCCGGTGTACCTATAGCAGGAGGTTCAACAGTCGTATCGATCGTTATTTTCATGGTTTTGCCAATACCTTCCCAGGCAAAGTTAGGAGCAAGCGTGGCGTAAATAACGGTAAGTTGATCTGCCTGCTGCAGAAAACGCGGTTCACATGCACTGTCACTGACAAGTGGGATGGGGATAGCATCCTGCTCTAATTTACACAGGTATATTGAACTTCTCTTAGCAACAGGACTGCCGGCTTCAACACCGTTACCCCTTGCGAATACCACCCATTTGCCATCTGGCGAAATTACAGGAACCTTAGCATCTTGGGCAGAGTCTAGGGTATATACTACTGGAGTGTCAATTTCCAGTGCGAAGTTGATATAGCATAATTGAACAGTGTTTTCTTTGTACGAGAGATTTGAGAATACCAGTTTTGCATTAGCTGAGCCCTGGCCGTTATTGAGGAAATTGTGTATTTCTGAGGTACTCGAGGACATGATAGGATTAATCGCACACAGAGACCAATTTACGTGTAAAAAGGAAATAAGAATAGGGATGGCAATATGTCTAATTTTAGTCATATCAAAACATTACACTATATTGTTAAATCCAAATACTATAATTAAATAGTTATAGAAAAAAGTGTCTTCCTAATATATAATGTAATACATTTTACATGTTAATTGATTTTAAAAGGCCCTGTAATATCAAATAGTGTATGAATATCATAGTCGTATGCTTTGATATAAATTTCTGTATTGATTACTGTGTCGGTTTCAGGTATCCGGCTTTGCATATCATAACTAAAATCATCCCCATTTCGATTGCTTTTTTCTTGTGCCTCGGATATTGATATTGTATCCCATGATATCATACTATACAGTGCTGTACTCCCAACTGTATGTTAATCTCTAAAAAAACTCTCATCCCTCATAAATTATATGTATATTAAAAACAAGCAGAGAATTACAGGTCAAGGGGGGACTGTATCTCTTTTTCATAACTTCAGTTTCACTACCCAGCAGGTTACCTGTCTGTTGTATTTCTCGTGGTTAAACATTTATTTCAATAACTAATCATTTTATAGTACGGGTTTTATGGAAGTAATAATAAAGGAGCGATTTATACCTTTATTAATAAGGACTGGCATAAGGATTTTCAGACTTATATATTCATTTGTGTCAGCAAAAAAATCATAAATGCGTTTAATTCATAGTGTGAGTATTATTATTTTACTTAGAGCGTATAAATACACTAAATACAAAGAGACGACGAAAAAAAATGACACAGGATCGAAATTATGAGTAGAGATAGATATATTGTGGCAATTACCATTTTTTCATGTATTGCATTTTTAATTTTTCATTGCACTTGGCCCTATGATCCTGAAAAACAGCCTTTCCCTGGTACGGAAACGACCTCTCAAAGTACTGCAAGCGGAATTCTCTATTCCATTAATCTTGGCCAGCAGACCTGTAATCCTTCAATATCCCCAGATATGGTTAATTATCCTGGCTGTATGTTATGGCTTAATTTTTATGGTCAGCTCGTTGTTGATACGGTGAATATATCTGGATATACTACCGACAGTGTAGATCAACATGATCGAATCACGATAACTGATACAGGAAACAATGTTCGATGGTATATAATGCGGGAAGAGCTGGGTATTACCGGGATTACCGGGCAAATTCAGGACCCGGAATGGTCGACACACCCGGATTATATTGCCTGTTTAGGTGCAGAAACTCCTGATTCTGCTGCATGGGACGGTTATGCTGTCCGGATTTCAGATAAGGCATATTTAAAATTCTGTGAAGAGCAATTAATTTCGAAAAGTACGCCCCATCTCTGGTTACCTGATACCGTTAGCAGTGATAGTATCGTCACTGCGCCGGAGTATGATGTATCTACCGGATTTGTAAAAAAACAATATGTCGCACAATTTTTTGGTACCTCTAATGTAAAAATTGTCTATGCCCTGATAAAAAATGGATTAACGCTTTATATACTCGATTATAATGATAGTGTGCCGAAACCGGTACAACTTGCCAAGCCGGCCGGTAAAGAGAGTTGGGATTGTGAAAGTCCGCTCATTTCACCCGAGGGTAACTGGGTGACGTATAACTGCGCTCCTGGTGTAACTACAAATAGTGCTTTTATGCAAAGGTTAAAAACAGGATCAACACCCGTGTTGATTTCTGATGATGCATATGAACCGCATTGGTGGATAGATCCGGTCGATCCCAATCAAAGTTATTATATTGTATTTGTAACCTTGACAGGTATTAAGGTGATTGACCATGATTACACCAATCCATCTGTCGAGGCGACTGCTTCTGCCGGGACAACACGGAAGCGGAAATTAAAAGGTTCTGCGGGAGATGTACCGGCTCACATGGGATTAAAAGTAGAGGAATCATCGGCTGTGGAGACTATTACGAACCTTCCCTTCAAGGGAGGTCTTTCACCTGATGGTGTCTATCTCTGTACCGGCTATAGTTACACCTATATGCTCATGCTTCAATAGTACAGGAAGGAATAAGTAGTAACCGTGAAGAGTAAAAAGGTATATGTTTCAGGTGGAGACATGCAGAAATACAGAAGAAATAAATTCTTTTTTATTAAGCTGTTTGTTTGTGTCTCCATAATTTTTCTGGTTATTATTGGCATTTCAAAAGGATTTCTACAGGACAGTGTTACTGCTGGTAAACTATATGCCTGCCTTGACCGGGCATCGGTGCTCATGCCAACACTGACGCCCTGGCAGAGTGTGGGTGGGTGCGGAGCCGGCGGCTCCGGCGGCGGTACCGATGGTATCAAGTGGGTCGGTGAAGGGGTGAGCGGCGGTTATCTCGAAGTAGAGGTGTTGCCGAAATATAACTTTGGTCAGAATTTCCATTTTCTAAATGTGGCGCCGCGGTTCAGTTTCAAACCGAAATGGAATACAACTATTGGGTTGACTCTACCATTTGCATCAAAGACCGCCGGTGTCCAATACCGTACCAATCAGAATGAGGAGACAAAAGTTACCGGCGGTATGAGTGACCTCTCTCTGGATGTGTCACGTGATTTTGGTTCTGAGGGACAATTCACCATTGGCCTAGCCATGACATTCCCAACCGGCCAATATGACATAAAACGCGGGCCTGAAAGCGCAAAGAAAATCCTGCCGAACAATTTACAGATAGGCAGTGGTGTTTACAGTGCCGGGTTAACGGTAACCTATTCACGTGATGTTGAGAACGGCCTGTGGCTCTTTGATGGGGCTTACAATTATCCCTTTGCCTTACGACTGTTTTCTCAGGAGAATGAATTCCTCGACACCTATTACAGTGCCTATAAAAATGAACAGGGGAACAGCCGTTTTTACTACCGGGCAAAGCATTACGGTGAAAATGACCTGGGCGATTATATACCGCCCAGTCTCAGTGTCAGTGCGATATATGCCTATCGTGGTGTTCCCAATTATGTTCATTCTGTCGGTTTAACGTTATCCGTCCCCCTCGCTGTCGCATGGATTCATTCTGAAAATGTTAACATCTATGATCCCCGGCCTGATCCGGATCATAAAGCCTGGCAGATGGTTTTAACCTATGGACTTGAATTCTCGCGGGATAAATTCCCGGTCTTTATGGCTGTTGCATTACCGATTCATGATAAATCGCCGGGTGATACCGGGTACGATCCTGATCCTATGAAAAAATGGAATGGGCCGGATTGGGAGGATTTCTTTCGACAATGGATATTGGCAGTAGGTATAAAATCTGCAATGTTTTAATATTTTTTCTTGAAGGGAAAGGTTATGAGAAAGTTGCTTCTATGTCTGTGTGGTATAATAAGTTTTTCTATGATGGTAATAAGTTGCGACAGCTCAACGGAACCTGACGATAATATGCCTGATAATGGTAAAAATATTCAGGTCGTTTATCCGATAGGCGGCGAATCATTTACCGTCGGCCAGACCGTTACCATCCAGTGCAAAGTAAATGCTGATAAAGTACTTCTCATTAATCCTGCCATATCAATAAATGGCGGTATGACATTTTCTGAAATTGTTGCCCAGTCTATTAAAGCAGAAGCCGGTGGTGGAGGGCAACTGCTTACCTGTCAATGGGTTATAGGGCAGGAAGCTATTCCTGTTACTTATGATAGTACTATTACCAACTGTAAAATAAAAGTGTATGATTACGATAACCAGTCGGGAGTGGGAGTTGATCAGTCAGGGGAGTTTACTGTAAGTCCGTAAGTTAGTGTGATAATTAGCAGAAAGAAAAGAAAATTATACATGAGAAAAATTGGTATTATAGGTTGTAGTGGTTTCATTGGTTCACACCTCTTGGAACGATTACTTATCTCTGAAAAGTTTTATGTTAACGGTATTGATATTGTTACGGAGAAAATAGACCATCTGCTTCAACACCCTTCGCTGACTTTTATTAAAAATGATATATATGAATTACAGGATTTTGATCAATTGTTAGAAGAGTGTGACACAATTATTTCTCTGGCAGCATTATGCAACCCGGCATTATATAACACTATTGCACTTGATGTAATTGAGAGTAATTTCCAGCATCCGCTGGAACTGGTAAAATGGTGTGCTGAGAAGAAAAAGAGATTTGTTCATTTTTCAACCAGTGAAGTTTATGGTAAAACAGTGCAGGGTATAGCAGGGGAGAATCTCCGTGATAAAGAAAACGAATCACATTACCTTCTTTCTGAAGATAATACGCCATTGATTCTGGGACCCATTTCCGCACAACGATGGTCGTATGCATCTGCAAAACAACTTTTAGAGCGTGTGATTTATGCCTATGGTATTGAAAAGGGGCTTGATTATACAATAGTGAGGCCATTCAATTTTATCGGATCGCGCATGGATTATATCCCCGGGATCGATGGGGAGGGAATACCCCGGATTATTGCCTGTTTTATGGAGGCCCTTCTTCTGGATAAACCGTTGAAGCTTGTTGATGGAGGAACTAATCGGAGAGTATTTACAGACATAGATGATGCGGTTGATGCGGTTATACGAATCCTGGAAAATTCTGAACAATCACGCCAACAGATATTTAACATTGGAAATCCGGATAATGAAGTTACCATTCGCAAACTCGCGCAAATGATGGTTGACATTTATAACAAATTATATCCTCATCACTCAAGTAAACCGGAAATACGTACCATTCCTGCGGAAGAATTTTATGGTGCCGGTTATGAAGATTGTGACAGGAGAGTTCCGGACATTACCAAAGCACATTCTCTGCTCGGCTGGAAACCAAAAATCAAGCTCAAAGACACGCTTGTAAAGACTATGATTTCGTATGTAGAGTACTATGGTAAGGAACATGCTGCGTAACGATGACATCCATGGTAAAAATCTCGATTTTCATACCAGCGTACAATGCAGCGTCTTATATTGACTCAGTAATTGATCGTATACCGGATGACGTGTGGCCGCATATTGTCAATATCTGGATTATCAATGATGGTTCCACTGATAAAACCGGATCCGTTATTACTACACTTGAAAGGGAAAATAATAAGATAGTAGCCTTACATCTACCGGTAAATAAAGGGTATGGTACCGCAGTACAGATTGGTTTAAAAAAGTGTCGGGAGAGCGCCTGTGATTTTGCGGTTTGCCTCCATGCGGATGGGCAGTATCCGCCGGAATCGATACCCTCGTTCATTGCGCACATGGAATCGACAGGCTGTGATATCCTACAGGGTTCCCGAATCGCTTCAGGTACTGCATTAACGGGTGGTATGCCGCTCTATAAATATGTCGCCGGCAAAGTTTTAACGTTCTTTGAAAATCGTGTGTTCGGCCTTTCAATGACTGATTATCACAGCGGATATCTCTTTTACAGCAGGCGTGCCATGGAGGCTATTCCGTTCTCACGCCTCAGCCGGAGTTTTGATTTTGATGTGGAAGTTATTGCCGGTGCGTGTGCGTTGGGCCTGTCAGTGAAAGAGAGGCCTATCCCTACCCGGTATGCGGATGAGAAATCCTATCTGAATCCGATTACCTATGGACTGCGGGTTGTAAGTGTGATGGGAAAATACCTGCTCGGTATGTACCGGAGCAGAGTATGATTCTGGTGACCGGTGGCACCGGTGTTATGGGGAGTGTGCTGGTTAAGCGGCTTTGCGAAGTCGGCCATAAGGTACGTGTGTTGACGTTGCCCGATGATCCCAATGTATCACGGGTTGAAAAGCTCGGGGTAGAGATACGATATGGGAATATTTCCAGTGCGTCTGATGTGTCTGGAATCTGTAAAGATATAGATATTGTGTATCATCTTGCGGCGATTATTGTTACCCCGAATAAATCGTTATTCACTACAATAAATGTAAATGGAACACGCAATCTAATTAATGAGGCGAAAAAAGAGGGTATACATCATTTAATTTATATATCATCGGCATCAGTGATTTATCCGAAACCAACACCCTATTCTCTTTCGAAAAG